>CAYXVS010000104.1:0-10130 GCA_964468735.1 uncultured Anaerolineales bacterium
CGCCCAGCGGCCCCATCCGATGATCAAAAATAGCTTTGGGAAAAGTGTCCGGTGACTAGATAATACAACAGTCTTTAGGATATAGGAGATAAGAGTGATGCCATTGGCAGAGTTAAAAGCAGGAGAAGATGCATTGGTTCGAGGATTACATGGTGGACATCGGTTTGTCTCGCGCTTGGCGGCGTTAGGCTTCACGCCGGGAACGCGCGTCACAGTACGTCGCAACGCTAGTTTTGGCCCGCTGATTGTGGCCTTGCGCGGAACACAGGTAGCGTTAGGACGGGGAGAAGCCCGGCGCGTGCTCGTTCACCCGTTGGAGGCGGATAGTGAACTACGTGTCCGTCGCCATCATCACGGGCGAAGGCGGCATCGTAGATGGTAATCCATCTACGGCGGTGAAGGATGAATTCCGTGTCAATTGCTGAACCTGAGCAGCATATTGAGGAGACGCAAAACACAGCGTCGATGACGATAGCGTTGGCTGGACAGCCTAATGTGGGAAAGTCCACCATTTTTAATCTCTTGACGGGGTTGAGTCAGCACGTGGGTAATTGGCCGGGCAAGACCGTTGAGCAGAAGATCGGAGAGTGCACCTACGAGGGGCATGACTTCGAGATCGTGGATTTGCCCGGCACCTATAGCTTGACCGCGAACTCCGAGGAGGAGCGGATCACGCGCGATTATATCATCCATGAGCAGCCGGATGTGGTCGTTGCTGTAGTGGATGCGGCCATCCCAGAGCGGAGCTTGTATCTGCTCTCGGAGCTGATCTTGCTGCCGGTGCCCGTCGTGCTTGCGCTGAATATGATGGATGTCGCGGAAAAGGAGGGCGTTCACATCAAGCCGGAGGTGTTGGAGCGGACGGTGGGCGTCCCCGTCGTGCCGACGTCTGCGGCTAAAAATCGCGGCGTGCGTGAGATATTAGATGCGATCATCGCACTTTCGGAGGGCGAATTTGATTATCATCCGCGCCGGCCCACCATCTTGCCAGCGCATCAATCGGTGCTGGAGGAGATCGTCGCTCTGATCGCTGATCAAGTCCCCGATCCCTACTCGCCAGATTGGGTCGCGCTCAAGCTCCTGGAGGGTGATGAGGAGATGATCAGGATGATGCGGGATGCTCTTCCTGAGGATATTTGGTCTCGCATCCATTTCCTGTTACATAAGCACGAGGACGCCATCCTGGACATTGCCGGCGCCCGCTACGAATGGATTTCCGATCTGATCCACGAGGCCGTGGAGCGCCCTAAGGTGGGGCAGGTGGGATTGACGGCGCGTCTAGATCGCTGGCTCACACATCCACTGTGGGGCACACTGATCTTGTTAGCCGTGCTGGGCGTTGTCTTCTGGCTGACCTATAGCGTTGGCACGCCGATCCTCAATTGGTTGGATCAGGGAATGTCGCAGATTGGCATGATAGGGCGCCAATTTCTGACCGGGGCCGGCGCGCCCGCCTGGGTCGGCGATCTGCTGGCCGATGGCATCATTGGCGGGGCGGGCATGGTTGTTACCTTTCTGCCTATCTTGATTATTTTCTTTGTTGTGTTAGGATTTTTAGAGGATACGGGTTATATGGCCCGGGCGGCTTATCTCACGGATCGCTTCATGCACCTGATGGGCCTGCATGGCAAGAGTTTTATGCCTTTACTTTTGGGCTTCGGATGTAATGTACCGGCGATCTTAGGCACGCGCATTATTGAGTCCTGGCGGGCGCGGCTGTTGACGATGATGATTGCGCCCCTGATCCCCTGTACCGCACAGATAGCCGTCGTCACTGTATTGGCCTCGGTTTTCTTCGGGCCGGCAGCCGGGTGGGTGGCGTGGGGGCTGGTGGGGATGAATCTCGCGGTGCTGGCGGGCCTGGGCGTCTTCTTCCATCATTTTGTCTTTGAGGGTGAACAGTCGGCATTTATCATGGAATTGCCCCTCTATCATTTGCCAAATCCGCGCACAATTGCGCTTTACGTTTGGCAGAACATCGTGGCCTTCTTACAAAAGGCTGGTTCCGTGATCTTGATCGCATCGTTGATCATCTGGGTGCTCTCGTATTTCCCCTCCGGCGGTGACGTGATGGAGAGCTATCTGGCCCAGGTTGGGCAGTGGCTGTCGCCCGTCGGCGAGTTGATGGGCTTGCCCTGGCCCTTTATGGTGGCGTTGTTGAGCAGCTTTGTGGCTAAGGAAAATACCATCGCGACGTTGGGCGTCCTCTACGGCGATTTGAGCGCTGGGTTGCTCACCGTGATCTCATGGCCGGCAGCGTTGGCCTTCTTGGTGGTGCAGATGCTCTTTATTCCGTGCGTCGCCACAGTGATGGCTTTCTGGCAAGAGGCGCGCTCTTGGAAATGGCCCTTGATTCATGTGGCGATCATGTTGGGGATTGCCTTTTCTACAGGGATTTTAGTCTATCAGATTGGATCGTGGCTTGGAGGCTAAGCTAAGAGTGCTTCACAGGGTTCTCGAACTGCTAGATCGGGGCACAGTTCAGACGCAGCATGAATTAGCGGAGGCGTTAGGCGCTTCAGAATCCCTCATCATTCTGGTGATGGAGCAGTTGGCCCAGCGTGGTTATCTCGTTGAGGCGAATCAGTGTGCCGATGGTTGTGTCCATTGCCCGATGCAGCAAGCGTGCGGCGGGAGTAAGGATCTGCGCGTCTGGTCGTTGACGGACAAGGGCAAGGCCGCGATCCGAAACCCTGCCAGGCTGGCATTTCGGGACTCTTAATAACTCCAGCGCCTTAGCTTGTTGAATTTTTGAAGAAAAAAGCCCCCGATGCTTGATCAAGCATCGGGGGCTGATGTTTTTAGCGTAGGCGTTAGTTAGCTTAGAATCCGCCCATGCCGCCCATGCCGCCCATACCACCGGGGCCGCCAGGGCCGCCCGCGGGTGCGGATGGTTCTTCTTCGGGGATGTCGGTGATGAGCGCCTCGGTGCTGAGCACCATCGCCGCCACGGACGCCGCGTTCAGCAGCGCGCCCTTCGTCACCTTCGCGGGATCGATGATGCCGGCCTTGAGCATGTCGGTGTACTTGTCGGTCATCACGTCGTAGCCGATGTGGTCGTTGCTTTCATCCTTCTGCCGATTGCGAACCTCGGCCAAAATCACCGCGCCGTCCTCGCCGGCGTTCTCGGAGATCTTGCGGATCGGCATTTCCAGCGCTTTGCGCAGGATCTTCACGCCGGTCTGCTCATCGGGGAAGGTCATCTCGAAGCCGTCCAGCGCCTCGATCGCGTTCAACAGCGCTACGCCGCCGCCGGGGACGATGCCCTCTTCGACGGCCGCGCGGGTCGCGCTCAGCGCGTCCTCGACGCGATGCTTCTTCTCTTTCAGCTCGGTCTCCGTCGCTGCGCCAACGCGGATCACGGCCACGCCGCCCGCCAACTTGGCCAAGCGTTCCTGCAACTTCTCGCGGTCGTAATCGGAGGTGGAGACGTCCATCTCGGCCTTGATCTGCTCAATGCGCGCGCGGATCGCGGACTCATCGCCCTGGCCGTTGACAATGGTGGTGTCCTCTTTGGTGGAGATCACCTTGTCGGCGTGGCCCAGGTCGTCGAGCGTGGCGCTCTCCAGCTTGCGGCCCTCTTCCTCGGTGATGACGTGCCCGCCGGTCAGCGTGGCGATATCCTGCAACATAGCCTTGCGGCGGTCGCCAAAGCCCGGCGCCTTGATGGCCAACACCTCGAGCAAGCCGCGCAGCTTGTTGACGACCAACGTCGCGAGCGCTTCGCCGTCGATATCTTCGGCGAGGATCACTAAGTTGCGGACGCCCTTCTGCACCAGCTTCTCCAAAATCGGAACGAGGTCCTGAGCAGCGGAGATTTTCTTGTCGTGGATCAAAATGTGCGCATCTTCGATCACGGCTTCCATCGCCTCGGTGTCGGTGACGAAGTAGGGGCTGATGTAGCCACGATCAAATTGCATACCCTCGACGTACTCCTTCTCGAAGGCAAGCCCTTTGGATTCCTCAACCGTGATGACGCCGTCTTTCCCGACCTTGTCCATCACGTCGGCGATCAGTTCGCCGATTTCCTTATCCTGTGCGGAAATGGCAGCGACGTTCGCGATGTCTTCCTTGGTCTCAACGGGCACGGAAGCGTCGCGCAGCGCGTTAGAGATCTTCTCAGCGGCGGCCAAAATACCGCGCTTGAGGAGCATCGGATTGGCGCCCGCGGCGACGTTCTTCATACCCTCTTCGATCAGGACGTGGGCCAATAAGGTCGCGGTCGTCGTGCCGTCACCGGCAATATCATTGGTTTTGGTGGCGGCCTCTTTGAGGAGCTGCGCGCCCATATTCTCGAAGGGCTTCTTTAGCTCGATTTCCTTCGCGACGGTCACACCGTCGTGGGTGATGGTGGGGGAACCCCACTTCTTATCCAGCGCCACATTGCGGCCCTTGGGGCCGAGTGTGGTCACGACTGCATTCGCAAGAACGTCCATACCTGTCTTCAGGGACGAACGCGCCTCACTACCGAACTTTAATTGCTTAGCCATATTCTCAAATTCCTCCTATATTGATTCTGTTTCGTTTCTTAAAAGGTCGTAACGTATCTACGAGAGTTAGTCTTAGGGGATGACTACGGTCCCGACTCCGAGTTAGGACTCGATGATGCCGAGCAGGTCGTCTTCGCGCAGGATCAGCATTTCCCCGCCACGGCGGTTCTTGAAGGTGGTGCCCGCGTACTTCGCGTAAATCACCACATCGCCTTCCTGAATGCCGATGACGTTGCCGTCCTCATCTTCGGTGATAACATCTGGGCCGATGGCCAGCACTTTGCCCTGCTGCGGCTTCTCTTTCGCCGTATCCGGCAAGACCAGCTCGCCGCCCGCAAAGGTCATCTCATCTTCCTCGATGGGCTCAACGACGACACGATCACCAAGGGGTCGAATCTTAACGCTCATATTTTTACCTCCAATTACTGTAGTTTGTTGATCACTTGAACACGTTAGTTAGTGCTTATTAGCACTCAGAAGCTTAGAGTGCTAAACACATCTATTATAATAACATGCTTTTTTCCCGTGTCAAGGATTTTTAAGCACTCTAGGGGCGAGAGTGCTAAATTTTAAGGGGATTCTAATGAAACTCTAATACAGTTATCGTTCGTAGTAAGGAACGTAACGCAGTGGAGTTCCGTGAGGTTAGGCTTGCTGATGGCCGGTGAGGAAGGCTTGGATCAGCGGGATGGCGTGATCGGCCGGATGCTGGGTGGCATCCAACCAGTGGATATCCTGGGCTGAAGGAGAGAACCAGGTATACTGCCGCCGGATGAAATCGTGCGTGTCCAACTTGATGCGTTCGACGACCTCATCCAACGTCGCTTCGCCCGCCAGATAGGGGCGGAATTGCGCGTAGCCCAACCCCGACATCGCGGGCAGATCCCAGCCATAGCCCTGAGCGAGTAGCTGTTTCACTTCTTGGAGCAGACCGGCCTTCATCATCGCGTCGACACGGGCGTCCGCGCGGGCGTAAAGCTCCTCGCGCTCCATTGTCAGCCCGATCTTCAGGACGCGATAGGGCGGCGGCTCGCGACGGCGCAACTCGGAGAAGGTCTGATCGCCCTTCATCGTGACCTCCAACGCGCGGATGATGCGTCGCGTGTTGTTGGGATGGATAAAGTCGGCGGCGTCGGGATCCAGCTTCATCAGGCAATCCCACAGCGCGCCGGGATGCGCCGCCTCTTCCTGCTCTAAGCGCTCGCGCAGGGCTGGATCGGGCGGAATCTCCGGCACCTGCCATCCTCGAAGCAGCGCGCGCACATACTGCCCCGTCCCGCCGACGAGAAATGGACGCTTGCCGCGCGCCGTGATATCATGGATGGCAGCGCGGGCCATACGGAGAAACTGTGCTAGTCCCACCGTCTCATCGGGGTCGGCGATATTGACGAGGTGATGGGGCGCCCGCGCGCGCTCCGCCGGCGTGGGCTTGGCGGTGCCGATCTCCATATAGCGATAGAATTGCCGTGAATCCGCCGAGACAATCTCCGCGTCGAATTGTGGCCCGACCGTCACGGCCAAGTTCGTCTTTCCAACTGCTGTCGGCCCCACAATAGCGATAAGCGGAATGACAGGCTCTTTGATGGGCATCTTAGTACCTCCCCGGATACTTGCGCTGCATCAAATCAATTTATAATTGTACCTGATCCTGTCCGGGGCACAAGGGCGCGGTAAAGCGGGTTGCTACCTCTTTCACCTTCCGGGAAGCTGTGAAGGGGCCGCTCTTGAGAAATCACGATCGTAGCTTCCCGGAAGGTTAGAAACAGGCGATACAACTCGTGAGGTATCCTCGCGTAATAGAGAGTGAGAGGCGTTGCTCTGATATTATCAGACTTCGACTTTCTGCAACTTGCAACTTTTAACTTGTAACTTTCAACTTATTTTACAAGGAGGACAAAAATGACCCGTGAGCACAAATTACGACGTCAGAACGGCATCGTCGCCGGCGTGTGCGGCGGATTGGCCGCGTTCTACGGCATCAGCCCCTTTTGGTTCCGGCTGCTCTTTATCATCCTGCTCTTTCCGGGCGGCCTGCCGGGTCTCATCCCCTACATCATCTTGTGGATTGTGATCCCCCGCAAGCGCCGCCGTTAGTTAAGCTGACGTCTGCTGGGATGCCTTCTGGCGGCGCGTGATGCGCTCGATGCGCGTCGCGAGCGGCGGATGGCTGTAGAAGAGCGATACCTCCCATTGCGGCGGCTCCGCCTCCGCCAGGTTTTGATCGCCCAGGCGGGTGAGGGCGTTGGTAAAGGCCTGCGGCTTGCCGGTGGTGCGCACGGCGAAATCATCGGCTAACCGCTCGCGCCACCGAGAATAGGCGTTGATCAGGGGCATCGTCGCCAGCGAGAAGACCGTCGCGACCAACATCAGCCACGGCATCGCGGCCACGTCCCCCAAGCCCGTGAAGCCGAAGCGTGCGATACCCCACAGCAGCGCGCGATGCGCGGCGTACATCCCGCCGAGCGTCAGCGCGCTTTCCACTAAGATGCCCAACTCCAGGTCGTGATGCACCTGGTGGCCCAACTCGTGCGCCACGATGGTCTCGATCTCATCCGGCGTGAACTCCTCGTAGAGCGTATCCCCCAGCGCGATGCGCTTCGTCGCGCCCAGGCCCATCACCATCGCGTTGGCGGCGGTGGTGCGCCGGCTCAGATCGATGGTGTAGACGCCGACGATGCGCGTGTGGGCCTGCTTCCCCAGCTTTTTGATGCGCTGCGTCAGCTCCTCATCCTCCAGCGGCGTCAGATCGTAGAAGAGCGGCACGATGAGCACGGGCGCCAGCCCGCTGAGCACCACGCCCACGAGGATCATAAAAGCGGCGGCCCACAGCCACCACGTCGTCGGGGCGGAGCGCAGTAACCAGTAGATGACCTCGGTGATGGGCAAGCCCAGCAGCAGCTCCAATCCCAGCATCTTGAGCTGATCGATGGCCCACGCGCCCAACTCCTGCGTGCTCAGGCCGAAGCGATGCGGGAGCACGAAGCCGCGCCACCAACTGAGCGGAAGCGTCACCAGCTCGCTGCCGATCATCAGCGTGCCGACGTACCCTGCGACCAAGGCCGCTGGCGCGTCCATCCCCGCCTCGATCCAGAAGCTCTTCAGCGCCTGCGAAAGCCCGCTGGCCCAAAAACCGATGATCAGCGCGAAGCTCAACCCCAACTCGACGAACATCCAGCGCCGGTTGATCCGCGCGTACGCCTCCGCCTTCTCCCGCCGCTCTGGATCGAAGCGCAGTTCGTCATCCTGTGCTTGCCCGTGGGTTTCTTCAGTGCGCTCCTCGTTCAATGCCTCATTTTCCATTTCCAGTCCTCCAGCTTTCTAACAACCAACAGCTATCAACCAGCAACCAGCAACCAGTTTCACTCCCCAACCTCCACCACCGTCACCCGCAACCGATCCGCCCCGGCGACGGGCAAGCGCGGGCCGTGGGGTGGTCGATACAGTCCGATGTACATGGGATACTCGCCGGGTGCGAGCGTGGCCGGCGTGGCGATGGTGTGCTCGAAGATGAGCACGTCGCCCGGCTCCAGGCCCAGCAGCGCGGCGGGCCAGCCGTCCCATTGTGCGACGGGCGCGCCGTCCACGTTAGCCGCATCCATCAGATGCACGAAGGCGGCCAGTGGCGGGGCGGGTACTGGGTCGGTCACGCGCCACCGGGTGATCAATCCAATCGCATCGCCTGGCCTGATGTTCGCCTCCGCCAACTCCCAACCGATCAGCTCCGGCCCGCCCTCGAAGCGCGCCGGAGTCGGCGATGTGGGGAGCGACGAGACGATTTGGCCCCAGCCATCGCCGCGCAGCGCCGCGCGGATCGCGGGCGTATTGGGAATCTCGCGCTCGACGATGTAGTGCGTCGGCCCCGCCGCCGGCAGGATGAAGCTCCGCGCCGCGCCCCATTTGGCGATCAGCCGATGGCCCGGCTGCCAATCCAGCGCCTCTGGCGAGAGCCGCCACACCGCCGGCCCGATCACGACGGCGCGATCCACAGGCGTCTCCGGCGGATACGCCACGTGGTAGATGAGGATCGAGCCGCCGACGCGGGCGTCCGGCTCGCGCGCGCGGAAGTAGGCGTACATATCCTGCCCCTCGTAGAGCAGCCCCAGGTGGAGGCTGGTGGCGCTGATGGCGTAGACGCCCGGCGGCGGCGTGTGCGCGTTGTAGGCGTGATAGGTCGGGCCGGCCAGCGCGCGCGAGAAGCTCGGCAGCAGCCGGGCCGCCACGCCGTAGGCGGAGGGGTAGGCGCTGCCGAAGTAGGCCAGGTTTAGCTCTCCGTTGAGATCAGGATGTGCGGCCTCATATTCGCGCAGCGCGATCAGATCCATCCCCCAATCGACGTTCATATCGGCGAAGTGGCGCCAGCTTCGGCGCGGCCCGCCGACGGCCTCGTTGGCGAAGCTCAGGTGATGAGGGAAGGTCCACGCGGCATTTGTTATCAGCCAGAGGCCCAGTATCCCCAGACCGAGCCGCTGCCAGCGCGCGCGGGGCCAGCGCCGGAATGGGCTTGCGGCCAGGGCGAGGGCGAAGAAGAGCACGGGCAAAATATAGCGGTAGCCGATCTGCAAGGTGCTCGCCGAGGCGGCGAGCAGATAGATGAGCGCGGGAAGCCACCAGATCGCTGTCTCGCGCGGGCGACGGATGGCGTTAGCGATGCCGCCCGCGAGCAGGATCAGCGTGGGCAGCGGCGTCTTCAGCAGGAATGTGAGGCCGAAGTAATACCACCAGCCCGTGTCGCTCGTCCGACCCAGCAGGTAGGTGGGCGTGCCGCGCGCGATCCGGTGCATCATCCGGGGCAGGCCGCCCACATACGTCGGCGCGGGGATGGGGAGGCCGCCGGGCGTCAGCGGGCCGATCTCGAAGCCGAAGATGGCCCACAGCGTGATCGCGGCCACGCCCGCCATGCCCATCATCGCCAGGAGGCGATGCCCGAAGCCGGCCCTGGTGAGGCGATTTTCCCGCCCTTCTTCCGGCACAATCAGCGCCAGCAGGAAGAAGATGGGGATGATCAGCGCGGCGGTGGCTTTGCTCCCGGCGGCCAGCCCGGCCATCACGCCGGTGAGGATGAGGCGGCGCGCCGAGGGTTCGCGCAGGTAGATGTCCAATCGCCACACCGCTAAGAAGATAAACCCGGCGACGGCCAGGTCGTTGCCGATGAGGCGCCCGTTGGCGATGATGTTGGGATCGAAGGCGAAGAGCGTCAGGCCGATCCACGCGGCCGGCTCGCCGACGCAAGTATACAGCGCCAAGAAGAGCGCCAGGCCGAAGGCGACGGTCAGCAGCATCAGCGGTGCGCGCCCGGCCCAGATGAGATCGGGCGCGCGCGCGGCGTTATCCACCCAGAGATAATCATCCACAAAGGCCTCGGCGTTGCCCTCCTGCCAGCCGGGATGATCGGTCGGGAAGGGGGCCAGGTCGGCGCGGCGGATCAGGGGGATCGCCGCCAGGGCTTGCGGTACGGGTGGGTGTTCCCAACTCAGGCGGGGATCGCCCGTGTGGAGATAGGCGTAGCCGGAGACGAGGTGATAGGTCTCGTCGAAGGCGGCGGATTTCCGGCGGCTGCTGGTCGCCATCTGCCCGAAGAGCAGGCTCAGCAGTAGCGCCACGCCCGCGATGCGATAGGCGGTTGCACGTCGTTTTGGGAGG
>CAYXVS010000105.1:0-10007 GCA_964468735.1 uncultured Anaerolineales bacterium
GGATTGCGTCCGCGCGGCACGATGAGCGTCCGCGCGCTGCCGCTGGCCAAGGCCTTGGTCGCGCGCGGCCATCGCGCCACACTGCTCCTTCCGCCCTGGCAGAATCCAGAGGATGCGGGCCGCTGCTGGGAGGAAGAGGGCGTCCGCGCCGGGGACGTCGTGCGGGTCGAGAACCTGCCGCTGCCGGCGGGCATCCCCGGCTGGTTCCACGGGCGCCTGGCGATCCGACTAGCCCAACGCGCGCGGGAACTCCGCCCCGACGTGATCCACGCCTTCAAGCCGAAGGCCTACGCGGGCCTGGCGCATCTGCTGTTGCACCGGGGCGCTACGCCCGTCGTCGTCGATACGGACGATTGGGAGGGGCCGGGCGGCTGGAACGATCTCAACCCGTACCCCGCGCCGCTGCGCCGGTTCTTCGCGTGGCAGGAGCGCTGGGGCCTGCGCCGCGCCGACGCGGTGACGGCGGCGAGTCAGGCGCTGGTGACGTTGACGTGGGCCACCGGCGGCCCGCCGAAGCGCGTCAGCTACCTGCCCAACGGCTTCGCGTGGCCCCATCCGCCCGTGACGCGCGCGCCGCATGAGCGACCCACGCTGCTGCTCTACACCCGCTTCTTCGAGTTCGATCTGGCGCGGCTGTGGCGCATCGTTCAGGTCGTGCGCCGCGAGCGGCCCAAGGTGCGGCTCTGGGTCGTGGGGGAGGGCTTCTTCGGGGAGGAGGCGCGGCTCCAGGAGATGGCGCGCGCGGCGGGCTGGCGGGTCTCCGCCTCGACGCCGCCCGCGCCGGATGCGGATTTGATCTTAGCCGGGTGGGCGCCCTTGGCCGAGCAGCCCGCGCACTTCGCCCAAGCCGATGTGGCGCTCTATCCCTTTGATGACACGCTCATCAATCGCGCCAAATGCCCCGTCAAATTGATGGATCTCCTGGCGGCGGGGGTGCCGGTCGTGGGCGAACGTGTGGGGCACATCGCGTCGGTCATCACCGGCGGGGAGACGGGCGTGCTCGTGCCGCCGGGTGCGGATGCGGCCTTCGCGGCGGCGGTGTTGGCGCTCTTAGATGCGCCCGCGCGCCGGGAGGCGTTGGGCGCGCGCGCCGCCCAAGATGTGCGGGCGCACTTCTCGTGGTCGGCGCTGGCCGCGCGCGCGGAGCGGGCGTACGGCTATGCGCTTGGGGGAAAATAGTTAGCGAAAAGTATCCGTTTGGTTTTGAGGTGCAACGCACTTTTCGGCTTATGAGGCGTTGCCTTTCCTTCAGTTCAAGTGCGTTGCACCTTGCTCTGCTCATAAGAGCTTTATGCGTCCTTACTCCCGATGCACCGGGATAACGAAGCTGATGGTGCTGCCCACGCCGGACTCGCTCGCTACCCAGATGCGCCCGCCGTTGGCCTCGACCAACGTCTTCGCCACGGCCATGCCGACGCCCGTCTCCCCCATCCCCGCGACGAGGGGCTGATTGGCGCGGTAGAATTTGCGAAAGACGCGCGGATAATCCTCCGAGGCGATGCCCCCGCCCGTATCCGTCACGGAGACGCGGATGTACTTTTCCTCGCTGGTGCCGGTCTCCTCGCGGGCCGCGATCCGCACCTCAGTCTGGGGCTGGGAGCAGAGCGCGGCGTTGGAAAGCAGGCGCAACATGATCTGATAGAGGCTGTCGCGGTCGGCCAGGACGGGGGATAGCTCGTCGGGCAGATCTAAGTTGACCGCCAGTCGACGCTCGCGGAAGCGCGCGCTCAGGCCCATCACGCCCTCCTCGATGATCTCGATCAAGTCGACGGGCTGGGGCGAGAGCTTCATCGACCGGCTGTCCGGCGAGGCGATATGCACCAGGTCGTTGAGCAGGTGATTCAGTTGCTCGACGTTGGCCTTCACGCGCTCCAGGAAGTCCCTTTGCATTTTCGTGAGGATCCCCAATTGTTCACCCAGCAGAAGATCGGTGTAGCCGATGAGCGCCGTCATCGGCGTGCGGAACTCGTTGGCCAGGCTGATAATGGCCTCCTCACGTTCGACCTCGCTCTCCGGCGTTCGGAGGGTAATCACCAGACCATTGGGTTTGCCATCGTGGCCGACGAGCGTGACTAAATCGGCCTCCACGTGATCCTCGAGGTCGTTCAACGTGAGATGATCACGGCGATGGCTGTTGACCTTATCGGAGAGCAATTCCCCAATCGATTTGGCCCACTCGGCGCTGGGATAGGCGCCGTTGATGGGGTGCCCGGTCACATCGCCCTCCGGCAGATGAAGCATCCGGCGCGCCAGCGCATCGGCGGTCATAATGCGGCCATCCTCGTCGGTCACGATCAATCCGACCGCCATATTCTCATGCGCGGCCTCCTGGGCAGCGCTGAGCTTACTGTACATCGATTTCAGCGTGCTTTGGGCCTCCTTAAGCCGATTCTCGAGCTTCCTACGGTGTTCCTCTTCCTGCTCCAGCTTGGCTTTAGTCCCGCTTAACTCGCTGGCCATTCGGTTGCGATCATCCATTAAAATATCGCGGTCGGAGACCAACTCCTGGCTCTCCCGTTGTAGCTTGTCGCGGTCGTCCATCATCTTGTGGATTTCGGCCTGGAGATTCTGGCGCTCTTCCGCCAGCGACTTGACCTCCGTCTGCCATACCTCGATCTCCGTGTTGGAGGGTTGGCGGCTCATCTCATTCAGTTGGCGTCGGAGCTGGGAGACCTTTCTATCGCGGGCCGCGAGTTGGCCTTTTAACGCTTCGATCTCGGCCTCCAGCGCCACGACGCGCTCTTCGGTTTGGGCTTGTTGCTCCGATTCCTGCTCTCGCATGCGATTGAGCAGCAGCTTGCGCTTGTTCTCGCTGTGCCCCCGGACAATCGAGGTCGCCAGCAACATCGCCACCAGGTGATGCGTCGCGAGGGCCTGCGGGTGCAGGGAGCGTTGGCTTTCGGGGTTGCCCAACAGCAGCATGCCCACCCATTCCTCATTGTGATACATCGGCAGCACAGAGAGTGGGCCGACCTCCTGGAAGCCCAGGCGCCCGTAGAGATCTGAGACCCATGAGGCCTGCCGTGGGTTGGATACGTCTTGGGCTTGACGCGCTTCGTAGGCTTGGTGCAATGCTGGATAGGCGCTCAAATCCAATTTAGACATCTCCATCTGCGCTGTGGTTGGCGGATGGACGGCGATCACCTGGACTTTGGGCGCCTCGCTTTCCGGTTCTTCCAGCGCGATGGCGCACATATCCACATCCAGCAATTGGGCGAATTTGGAGGAGGCGATCATCAGCGCCGGTTCCGGCTCGCTCGTCGATTCGATGCCTTGGAGAATCTCTTGCAGAGACTCGACATCGATGATTTGTTCGCGCTTGCCTGGAACTTCGCCTGTCAGCAGTTGCCGATGGACGAGGATGGAGAGCAGCGGGTAGGCGACCAGCGCGCTCAGGCGCTGCCATCCAGAGAAGTGGGTTTGCAGGTCGGGATCGACAAACTGCGCCACATCGCCCAGCAGCCAGAACAGCCAGAGGCCGGCGAGCCATTCCCACTCGGCCGGCCGCAGAACGAGCGTCAACACAAGGAATAGGCCGGAGAAGGCCAGGTTGAGGATCGTCCACACCTGCTCCTGGATGGTCTCGTTGTACGCGCGCGGCACGGCGGCTTCTGCGGGCCAGGTGACGGCGCAATAGCCGTAGAAAATGAGGCTCAGCGCGATCACGCTCCAGAAGAGGATGCGCTGCCAGTTGGGGGGTGAGAGCGGCGCGAGGGCCGCGCCGGCCACCAGCACCAGGCTGAGGGAGGTCAGCCAGCGCTCCAACGGCGGCAAAATCATCGCGGGATCTAAAAAAGCGCCTTGGCCCAGCAGGCCCACCACAATCAGAGCGATGCGCCCGCCGAGGATGACCAAGATCGCCCACCACCAGCGCCGGGCGCGCACGGATGACGCCTCGGCGCGCCGCGCGGAGATCGCCGAAAAGAGCGCCTGTTGCAGCGCGAAAAAGGTGATCAGGAAGTAGACCAGATCGCCAGGCGGCTGCGTGATGAGTCGAATAGCCTCATAAAGGATGTTCATAAGCTTTTCCCCTTGGATATTTTCTTTGATTATTATAGTCGTGGTTGTGTATTTCACCAATAACAAAGTGGGGGGCAAACGAAGCAGTTCTAAGGTGTCCAAGATATACGAGGTTGCACGTTAAGCGATTTATCGCGTCTATCAACCCCAACTTCGTTTGCCTTGAAAACGCTTAAGCAGGTTCTGAGGCAGCGAGAGCGATTTTTCCTGTCGTTTTGCTTCGAAATCCCTGGGGGAGAAATAATTAACGCGCGCCGATGGATTGATTTTTGTCACCTTCTGGGAAGCTACAAAAGCACGTCTCTAAAGCTGACCTTGCTAAACCAATACCGTAAGTCCGCTGGCGAAGGTCTCCCGCAGCTTCCCGGAAGGTTGTGGCGTCAAAGCCAAGAACGTTCTCAGCTCAATCCCAGATCGTCGGCGATGCCTTTCATCGAATTGAGCACGATGCTGATGTGCTCATTGAGCGGGACGCCCAACATCTCCGCGCCTTCCTCGATATCCTCGCGCTTGACGCCTCGGGCGAAGCTCTTATCCTTCCACTTTTTCATCACGGAGCTTACCTTGACATCTAAGATCGACTTGGTGGGGCGCACCAGCGCCACGGCGATGATCAGGCCTGTCAGCTCATCGACGGCGTAGATCGCCTGCTCCATATTCGTCTCCGGCGTGACGCCCGTGATGTACGGGGCGTGGGCCTGGACGGCGCGAATCAGTTCCTCTGGATAGCCTTTCTCGGTGAGGATCTGCTTCCCTTTGAACGGATGGCCCTCCGGTCCGAGATCTGGGTAGCGATCGTACTCAAAGTCGTGGATCAGGCCTACGATGCTCCATTTCTCCTCGTCCTCATCGAAGTACTGGGCGTAGGAGCGCATCGCCGCTTCCACGGCCAGTGCGTGCTTGACTAAGTTGGGATTCTTGGTGTATTCGTTTAACAGCTCCCATGCTTCTTCACGTGTGGGCCACATTGTTACCTCCATTTGACTATGATCATGTGATTGGGTGGGACTTGAGTGTTTTGGGGTTGATTCGGGCAGTGAGATCGTATTTCGTATTACGTAATAAATCTGTCTACGAAATACGTAATACGAAATACGGTCTTGTGTATTGCGTTGATCAGGAAGATGAGACATTGCTTGTCCCATCTGCTCAATCTGCTGAGTGGATCGGCAGCGGCTCGCCCAGGATGGGCAGGGGCTGGCGCACGTAGAGATCGAACCAGGCGCGCCACAGCGCGGCCACCTCGCGGACGCAGTACCAGGCGAAGCGGCGGCGCGGATAGCGTTGGCGGTCGGCGACGTAGCCGATGGCGTCCACGCCGAGGTGGTTGCAGCTCTGGAGCGCGCGCGGCAGATGGTAGCGGTTGGTGACCAAGATCGCCTCCGGCACCTGGAAGATCGCCTCGGCGCGATAGCACGTATCGTAGGTGCGCCGCCCCGCGTAATCCAGGACGATGTCCTCGCGGGGGATGCCCTGCTCTAAGGCGTACTTCAGCATGCGCTGCGGCTCGTTGTACTCGACGATGCTATTATCGCCGCTGAAGAGTAGAATCTCGACGCGCTCGGCTTCATAGAGTTCGATGGCTGCATCTAGGCGATCCTGGAGCACTTGGCTCAACGCGCCGCTGGGCCAGTAGCCCGCGCCGAAGACAATCGCGACGGGCCGCTGAGGCATCTGCTCCAGCGCTTGCGGCGGATAGATCCGCTTATCGAAGCGGCCCGTCAGCGTCCACGCCGTCCAGGCGATTATCCCCGCGCCGAGGCCCAGCGCCGCCAGGGCGATGCGCCGCCAATTAGATTGCCAGAAACGCCAGGGGGGTTGGATCATGCCTCCTCGTCATCCAGTAGGGCTTGATAGTGCGCCAGCGCCGCGCGCATATAGGCCTCATCGAAGGGGCCGGCGGGCGCTTCCGTCTCGAAGATGCGCGCCGGCAGCCGGACGTCATCCAACGAGAAGCCCGCCGCCCGCTTGAAGGCGTACTTGCGGCGGAGAATGTCCGCGCCGAGTTGCTCCAACGCCTCGGCGGAGCGCTCGAATCCGGCGGCGGCCAGCGCCTGCTGGACGGTCTCCATATCGTAGACGCCGCGCGCAAAGAGGCAGATGACCAGACTGGTGAGGACTTGCCGCCAACTTTCCTCTTCGATCAGTTTCTGGGCCACATCCTCCGGCGTCGGGCCGGGATCGCGCCCCATAGTCTTTTGATCCAAGCTGTAGCCGGCGCTATCCAAGTGGCTGTGGCGCGCGCCGCTGAGATAGCCCAGGTGGCACGCCGGCCCGGTGTGATAGCCCGGCATCTCGTTGCCGCCGAAGGCCAGCGCGAACTCCGCGCCGCCGTACTGCTCGGCGGCGTAGTCCACGCCGCGCGCCAGCGCCCGGTAGAAGTCGGTGGGCTGGCTGACGATGCGCTCGGTCGCCGCGATGTAGCTCTCCGCATCGCCGAAGCTCAGCCTAACGCCATCGGTTTCCTCTTCTGTGGAGATGAGGCCGCGATTCAGCGCCTCGGTCGCCCAGGCCAGCGCCACGCCCGCACTCATCACGTCCAGCCCTTGGATCTCGATCTCGTCCATCAGCCGCAACATCCCCGGCACATCGTCGATGCCCAACATGCTGCCCGTGGCGTAGATCGGTTCGTGATCGTAGCCCATCATGGTGGTCTTGTAGAAATAGGGGTCGTTGGGGTAGGGGGTGCGCAGCGTCGCCAGGTGAATGCAGGCGACGGGGCAGTGGGCGCAGGCGACGCGCCGGCCCAGGTACTCCTCCGCCATCCGCTCGCCGGAGATCGCTTCCGCGCCCTCGAAGACGCCGCTCTGCAGGTTGCGCGTGGGCAGGCCGCCGATCACGTTGAGGGGATTCACGTTCATCGCCGTGCCCAGTTCGTGATACTTCTTCATCAGTTCCGACTCGGTCGCCGCTTGGAAGATCTGGTCGTAGGTCTTGCGATACGCGCGCCGATCCGCCACGGGCAGGGTGCGCTTCCCGGCGACGACGATGCCTTTGAGGCGCTTGCTGCCAAAGACCGCGCCCAATCCCAGCCGCCCGAAGTGGCGATAGGTCTCGGTGATGACGCAGGCGTAGGTGACCTGCTGTTCGCCCGCGCGCCCGATGCGCATAATCGTGCGCATTCCGCTGCCCGATTCGCGCTCGCGCAGCACGGAGCCGATGGTGTTGCTGCTGCGCAGGCCCCACAGCGCGGTGGCATCGCGAAAATAGATCTTGTCGCCGTCGATGACTAAATAGATGGGCATATCGCTCGCGCCCTGGATGGTGATCGCGCCATAGCCGGCCATCCGAATGGCGATGGCGCTGCGTCCGCCGGCGTGACTTTCGCCCAACTCGCCCGTGTGCGGCGATTTGAACATCGCCACGGTCTTCGAGACCACGGGGAAGAGGCCCGTCAGCGGCCCCACCGTGAAGATGATGGGGTTGTCCGGCCCCAGCGGGTCCGCATCCGCCGGGCACAGCTCATCCAGCAGACGGATGCCCACGCCGGCGCCGCCCAGGCTCTCCTCGAACAGGTCGGGGCGCTCCTCTACCCAAGAGCGGCGGCGGTTCAAATCGATATGGAGCACACGCTTCAGGGGATCATTCTTCAACATGATGGTCTACCTCCTCGAGGGCGATCACATCGTAGGGGCAATAAGCGGCGCAATAGCCGCAGTAGACGCAGATGCGGGGCTTTTCTTGCTGATCGTCCCACAGCACCGCGCCGAACGGACAGGCTTCCACGCAATTCCCGCATCCGATGCAGTGCTGGGCTTTGAAGATCACGCCGCCGCCCTCGCGCGGGGTAAGCGCCTCGGTGGGGCAGACGCGGGCGCAGGGCGGATCGGCGCACGCGCGGCAGACGATGACCACAAATCCATTGCGGAAGCCGCCATCGGAGCGCACGAGGAGCGCCGCGTCGGCTAACCCTCCTTGCCCCGGTCGGCGCGCGCAGGCAAACATACACGATTGACAGCCGACACAGCGGTCGATGTCAATGACGGATAATCGTTTTGGCATTGCTTCCTCCTTAGAATAGTCGGATAGTCCTTAGTTTCGTAGTTAGGTAGTCGAAAGTCGGAACGTGGCTAGTGTCTTAATGTTTTCGCCGCTTGGCCCGCCTGCGAATGAATTCGAGGCTGATACACAAAACCCGTTAAAAACGGGTTAAAAAAACTGATCGAGAAAGCAAACCCAGTGCGTTTTAACGCACTTTGGATATCAGACGATGGTTTCAACCATCGGCGCGGCGCAGTGGCGAATACTCCGTGACAGTAACCAATGTCCAACGTCCAACCCTCCAACCTCAAACTACTACTCCTCCCCCGGCCTCGTAAACGGGAGCGCCAGCGCGACGCGCTCGACGGCGTCGGGCGGCGCGCCCCAGACTAAGACAACGCGACTGGAAGAGCGGCTCAGGAAGAGGGCCTCGGTCTCGTTGGCCCACCATCGCCCCTGGGGCAGGGAGGCCGGGGCGGTGGTGTCTTGAATTCGGCCCTTGATGAGCGGTCGGGGCAAAGCCGAAAGCACGTCGCCGTAGAAGCTCGCCGCGTCGCCGCCGCTGTCCCACGCCGTCTGCCAGAGCACGACGCGCGCCCCGTCTGGCCCCTCCCATCCTTGGAGGAGATCGCCGCCCCAGTGCGTCGTTGCCTCCGCGCCGATCTCGCCGTCACTCCATTCCAACAGCGTCAGCCCCAGCAGCGCCTCCCCGACGGTCTCCGTGTGGATCTCGATCCAGTCCTCTCCCAGAGTGGGCGTCAACGGCGTCAATACAACCGGCCCATCGTTTTCCTGATAGCTTGTCGGGTGAAGCATCTGCTCGGTGGAGCGCGGCGGGCGAATCAGGGCGGCATCCAGCGCCGCGAGCCCGCCCGCCTGATACTGAGCAGCGGCGAATGTTTGGCCCAGATCGAAGGTGAGGCGCGAGAGATCCGCCAACAGCGGATCGCGCGGGCGCCAGCGTGGCAGCAGTGCGCGCATTACCTCCTCGGTCAGAGCCTCCGCCTCGGCGCTGCCCGGCTCGACGCCTGCGTAAAGCCACAAGCTCGCCAGTGCGTCACCCTCGGCGACGGCCCGCAGCGCGATGCGGTGATCCAGTGTGACGGTCTCCCCCATCAGCCGCGAAAGCTCCCCGTACTGCTCCGGGATGGCGCGGGCGTAGGCATAGGCGAGTTGATGCCGCAGCATCGGCAGGTCGCGGCGCCAATCGCGGCGCAGGTAGATCTGCCCCTCTGGGGGGACATACCACACGCCTAAGTAGTTGGCCTGCGTGAACGCATCGATGGTTAGATTGTCCCGCGCGGGTGCTGCTTCGGGCGTCGCTCCTGTTTTGGGGGCCGTCTCTTCCCAGTGCCACATCCGCAGAAGATCCAACGTCGTGCGAATCTCCAGGGCGAGCGGCGGATGGGCTTGATAGTGCGCCGTCAGCAGTTTTAGCAACTCCGCGCGGTCGAGCAGCGTCAACGGCGTGCTCCAGCGCTGGAGCACGCCGCGCGCCTCGGCCACCTCGGCGGCGATGGCGCCCGCGTCCGCCGGATCGAAGGTGGGCGTGGGCGTGGGTCTCGGCGTGCGGGTGGGGGTTGGCGTCGGCGTGGGGGTTGGCGTTGGGGAGGCGGTGGGCGTGTGCGTCGTTGAGGTGGGCGTCGAGATTGGCGACGTTGGCATGGGCAAGGGAGAAGCCTGGGGCCAACCCTGGATCGTCATCCAGATGCCCCAAAGCCCGCCGCCGATGACCAGGAGGACGGCCACCAGTAAGCCGGCGATAATCCGACGTTGGGTCGGGGTCAGATCTCGATACCAGCGCACGCCAGAGCCTCCCGCTGCGCTTGAATGATATCTTGAATGCCCGTCGCTGCCAGATCCAGCAGGGTGTCCAACGTGGGGCGCGCGATAGGCTCGCCCTCGGCGGCGCCCTGCACCTCGATGAAGCGCTGTTGTGCGTCCATCGCCACGTTGAGATCGACGTCAGCGGTGTTGTCCTCCGCGTACATCAGATCGAGGCGGGG
>CAYXVS010000106.1:0-9968 GCA_964468735.1 uncultured Anaerolineales bacterium
ATATCCCCTTGCCCCCTGCCCAACCCCCTTTATACTTGGGATGATGAATACCAAACAGCCTTTGATCACTTTGGATGATGTGACTTATACCTACCCCCGCAGCGGCGCTGATGCGCCCCCCGCGCTGCACAACCTTTCCCTCCAGATTGCGGCGGGCGAGTACGTCGCGCTGATTGGCGCGAATGGCTCCGGTAAATCGACGCTGGCGCGGCATCTCAATGCGCTGCTGGTACCGGACGGTGGCAGCGTCCGCATCGCCGGCGCCGACACGCGCGATCCGGCGCGCTGGCCCGCGATCCGCCGGGCCGTCGGGATGGTCTTCCAGCGCCCGGATGATCAGATCGTGGCGACGGTGGTCGAGCAAGACGTCGCCTTCGGCTTGGAGAACCTGGGCCTGCCGGCGGCGGAGATCCGCGCGCGGGTGCGCGCGGCGCTGGAGAGCGTGGCGCTCTGGTCGGAGCGCGAGCGCCCGCCGCACTTGCTTTCGGTGGGGCAGATGCAGCGATTGGCCCTGGCCGGCGTGCTGGCGATGCGTCCGCGCTGCATCGTCTTCGATGAGGCTACCGCGATGTTGGACCCGGCGGGCCGGCGGGCCGTCCGCGAGCAGATGCGCCGCCTCCATCGCGAGGGACTGACCATCGTCGCGATCACCCACGCTATGGAAGAAGCGCTGGACGCCGAGCGCGTCATCGTGTTGGATCAGGGGCGGATCGCGATGTCGGGGTCGCCGGAGCAGATCTTTGCTCAGGAAGAGCAACTGCGAGTGTTGGGGCTGGCGCTGCCGCCCGCCGCCGACCTGGCCCAGCGCCTGCGCGCGGCATTCCCCGCCTTGCCCAAAGGCGTGCTCACGGTCGAGGATCTCATCACGGCGGTGGATGCGCTGCCGCGTCGTGACGAAGCCGGAGAGACGCCGGAACCATCCTCAGCGCTGGCGGCAGCCAATCCCCTGATCGAGGTGCGCGACTTGGGCCACATCTACCTGCGCGGCACGCCGTTGGCGCGACGGGCGCTGCGCGAGGTCTCGCTCACCGTGGGGGAGGGCGAGGCGCACGGCCTCTTAGGCGCGACCGGCGCGGGAAAATCCACGCTGATGCAGCACCTCAACGGCTTGTTGCGTCCTCAAGAAGGGAGGGTGCGTGTCGGCGCGTTTGACCTCAACGCCGACGATGTCGATCTGAAGGCGGTGCGGCGCTGGGTGGGTTTGGCCTTCCAGATGCCGGAGGTGCAGATCTTCGAGCAATACGTCGGCGATGAGATCGCCTACGGCCCGCGCCTGGCGGGATTGGATCGCCCGGCGCTGCGTGAGCGCGTCCGCTGGGCGATGTCGTTGGTGGGCTTGGACTTCGAGGCCTTCAAGGATCGCCTCACCTTTACGCTGAGCGGCGGGGAGCGCCGGAAGGTCGCGCTGGCCTCGATCTTGGCGCTACAACCTCACGTGCTGCTCTTGGATGAGCCGACCGCCGGCCTCGATCCAGGATCGCGCCGCGAGGTATTGGCCCATCTGCGCGCGCTGATGGCCGAGGGGATGACCGTGGTGCTTTCCTCGCATCAGATGGAGGACTTAGCTGCGCTGACGCAACGGCTCACCGTCCTCGATCAAGGGACGACGGTGCTATCGGGCAGCGTGCACGAGGTCTTCGCGCAGGGATCGCGCCTGCGGGCGCTGGGCCTGGAGACGCCGGTGGTCACACAACTCGTCGAGGGGCTGCGCGAGCGCGGCTGGCCGCTTCCGACGGGGATGGTGCGCGTC
Source organism: uncultured Anaerolineales bacterium (assembly GCA_964468735.1). Taxonomy (GTDB): domain Bacteria; phylum Chloroflexota; class Anaerolineae; order B4-G1; family SLSP01; genus JAAAOZ01. The sequence goes on from CAYXVS010000106.1 coordinate 1,751, forward strand.
GCGGCTTTGGAGCGCGCGCTTCAGCAGGTGGTGGAGGCGACGCGATGAGCAACTTCGAGTTTCAGCGCTTCGTCACGATTGGACAGCATCTTCCCACCGGCTCGATCATCCATCGCTTGGATCCGCGCACGCGCCTGGTCAGCGGCGCGCTGTTGGTGTTGGCCATCACCTTCGCGCCTGGCCTCATCGGGCTGGGATTGGCGGTCGTGGCGGTGATTGCTGCGTTGCGCTTGGCGCGCATCCCGCTGCCCTACGCGCTGGAGGGATTGCGACCGCCCCTGCCCTTTATCATCATCTTGGCGCTCCTGCAGCTCTTCTTAGCGCCTCAGGGCGAGACGGCGGTCTGGTTTGCGTGGGGCCCGGTGCACCTCACCGGCGCGGGGATCGAGCAGGCGGCGCTGCTCGTGTTGCGCTTCGTGGCGCTGGTGTCGACCATCAGTCTGCTCTCGTTCTGCACCGCGACCACCGAAATCGTGCGCGGGTTGTCCGCGCTGCTCGCGCCCCTGGGCCGGCTGGGCCTGCCCGTTCACGACTTCATCCTGATGGTGCAGGTGACGTTGCGCTTCTTGCCGCTGTTGGCGCGCGAGGCCGAGCGCATCGCCAAATCGCAGGCCGCGCGCGGCGCCGATTGGGGCACGGGGCGTGGCGGGCTGTTGCGTCGCACGCGCCAGGCGCTCCCGTTGCTGATTCCCCTCTTCTTGACCAGCTTGCGCCGCGCGGAGAATTTGGCGGTGGCGATGGAGGCGCGCGGGTATCGAGGGGGAGGGCAAGAGGCACGCTCTTCGATGGTCGAGTTGCGCTTCCGCGCCGCCGATGGCGTGGCGTTCGGCGCAGCGCTGGCGCTTGTCCTCGGTATCGTGCTGCTGTGAGAGCCATGTCAGATCATCACGGTGTCTTTTTGAAGAGTGTATTAGTCTGAGGGTAGTCGCCGAGCGTGTGAATTGTTGTGATGACCTCTTGACTACGCACATCGATCACGTCAACGCGATTTTCTTCCGGTAGAGTGACAAAAACGCAGCCATCCCCAGCAACCAGGCCCTTCGGCCGCCCACTGACATCGATGTGGTAAATAGATGGCGACAGAGGCAAACTAGGCGGTGCGGGACTATCGGAGGAGAAGTTGCGACTGAGGGCGGGTAAGTAGATGAAGTACGTCGGCATAAAAATGGTTATCGTACCGTCGTCATCGTCTGGGGGCGCTGAGGGGGGCGTCGATTCTGGGGGTGTGGGCGTGGAATTGTAGCTGGGGGGAAGACATGAACCTTGGGTAATGACTGTGACCGAGCGGGCCGCAAAATTGGAGACATAAACGCAGGATTCGAGGTCGTCCAACCCTTTGCCGCCATTGGTTGACATAATATCCGTGCTACTGACAGCCTGTTGTTCGGTGTCCACGCGCGCAAGTAGTTCGTAGGTTTCAGGATCGTAGCTGCGAACTTCGTTAAGATGTGGGAAGGTGACATAGATTTGGTCAGTTGCAGGGTTGTAGACGTTCAGGTAGGCGAGTGAGAGCGCGTCGGTGATGGGCGTGGTGTTCACGACGCGGGTCAATGCATCATGCGCCGGTGATGGTATGCGCCAGAGACCTTCGCCGCCTAAGTAGTGCTTGGTGGGATAGACCGTGGAGCGGGTAGGGTCAGCCGTGATGCCGAAATAGCCCCAATCCTCGATGCCTAATCCTGTTGGTGTGAGGCGGGCGTCAACTATGCCCGTCGTGTGCTCGAAAACAGTGATGCCTTCGTATCCTGGGCCGTGGTTAGTGACGTAAATATAGTCGTTGAGTGTGGTTAGATTGAGCGGCCCAGCACCAACGAGGACGGTATAAAGCAGGTGACCCGTATCAATATTATAGACGTAAACGTAGTCGCGGGCGTTGGGATTGGCAGGATCTTCTGAGCTTGCAACGTAGAGTTTCCCATCGTGTTCTAGTATGCCAAAGGGATGTGGCCCAACTGGTATGCTGCGTACGAACTCGAAGTTCGAGGTGTCGTAAACCTCAATGCTATTCGATTCGCGCATACTAACGGCGATCTGACCACCCGTCTCCAGCGGTGTATCGTCGTTGGAGTTGTTGTTGGACGTATTGCATTCTTCCTCATCGCTCACGATTTCGACTTGGTTGATAATGCGATCCACGCCGCAGACGACGGGATCGAGCACCTCGACGATAAATTGCAGTTGGCCACCTTGGTGAGAGGACAGTTCATCTACGTTGATGATATAGGTATCGTCATCCACTTGGGTCCAGCCACCGCCGATGTAGCGTGTGTGCGCGGGCAGGTGCTCGGTGATGACGACATTGTGCGCTACACCCATGCCTTGGTTGAGGTAGAGAATCGTGTACGTGATGCGGTCACCCGGGTGGACGTTGATCGGCTGTGCGGCGGGGGCGCGGGGCGCGGCTACGTTTAGCTTATGGGCTAACGTATCCCATAGCTGCTGGGTTGTGCGGGGCAGCGGGCCGATGTTGTCGTTCTTGACGATGCTTAGATCGGGGCCGGTATCTACTTGATGGACCAGCGTGAAGGTATAGTCACTGATGGCTATGGTGTTGGTGAGCGTAGTTCCGGTGAAGCCGTGGTCGAGTCGTACACGCAGTGGATCACCTGGGAGGTCATGTGCGCCTGCGGGGATGGTTGGAACCGTGAGCGCGCAATCCCGCCCTTGGCATTGCCAGGGGCCGCTGCCCGCGTAGCTGACGGAGATCGGCAGGGTGTCGGTCACGGGGACGTTGTAGAAGGTGCGCGTGGGATGTGTGTTGGTGTAGTAGGGCGTGTACTCGTAGGGCAGGCCGGGAATGACGCACCGAGGCGCAGTTTTTCTGATGCGCAGGTAACGCACGCGGACGGGTGTGTCCTCGTCCCAACAGTTCTCCAATGGGCCGAGGTCAGGCGTGGTGCTGCCGATGCAGACACGGTTGTAGACCGCGTCGATACTCGCTGTGATGGGATCGTGAACGCGCACAATAAACTCCAGGCGCACGGGCGGGCCGTTAGGCGGTAGCGTGCCCAAGTGCGTGATGTAAGTTCGTCCCCCGACGTGAATCCAGTTGTAGCCAACGTAATCAGTATGCAACGGGAGTGTCTCCGTGATGACGACGTTGGTGGACGTATACGGTCCTGCGTTCCCCGCGACGATGGTGTAGGTGACAAGATCGCCTTCGTGGACGTATTCGCGGTAGGGTTCGGTGGGCGCAGTAGGTAGGTAGGATCTGAGCAATCTTGGGAGCGGTGTCACTGGCCCAACTTTATCGTTCTTGATGGCCCACAGGTCGGCGGGGCATTGAATTATGAAGGTGACGGTATCCGTCGCTATCAGGTAGCGCCCTATGTCGCCGTTTTGGACGGTCAGGAGCACCGTGTTAGTCATTACTTTATTGCAATCCTCTGGGCTGATCTCGACGCGGGTGCGTAGCGTGAAGCTGCTGTGCGCGCCCGCCGCGAGTGTGGGCGTGTACCAGGTCACCTCGTGCGCGGCCACTGTACGGCTGATCCAGCCATTGAGCAACGCGGTGTCGCTGTACCAATGTAGGGCCGGCGGGAGTTCGTCGGTCAGGTAGGCTTCGTCAAAGCCTGCGGCATCGGTGTTGTGAACCTCAATCCCAAAATCGTAGAAGTAGGTTCCATCCGACGTTATCGTTGGGCCAAGCACAGTTTTGGTGATGTCGACGCCGTGACGGACAGGTGTGTCCTCATGGTCGCAGTTGTCCAGCGGCTCAATTTCGGCCTCAGCGGCGCGCGCGCAGACCAGATTATCGAGATTGTTCAAATCTGCCGGCAACGCCTCGTCCACTCGGACCGTCATCCATGCGGTGCGGCAGAACTCGGCATTGGGCGGGAGTGGCCCAATGGTGGTCGTGTACGTGCGCGTGGCGACGTGGGTCCAGTTATGGCCACGTTCGATGTAGGTAGTGTATTCGGGGATCGTTTCGGTGAGGACAATATCGGTGGCCGTGATAGGTCCGTAGTTGCAGATGAAAATTGGGTAGGTGATGACGTCGCCGGGAAGGACGAAGGCGCGGTGCGGGGTGGCCTGTGGAGCCTGGATGCCTGGTCGGTTGAGTAGATCGGTGAGGCGGGTGCGTTCCGTTGGGGTGTGCAGGGTGTCCGTAATCGTCGGGCCGACGCGGTCATCCTTGATAACGTACAAATCAACACCGCCCAGAATCGCGGTTGCGTGACTATCAGTACTCGTGATGGTGTTGGGAAAGCCGCGCGGGTGGTAGGTGATCGTTACCGTATTGGTCAGCGCGTTATGCCCGCTGAAGGTCGTGGGGAGCGGGTGTGTTGTAGTGAAGTGGCAGGATGCCCCCGCCGCGAGTGGGTCACAGCCGGCAGCTTGCGCCACGGACGTGAGATCGCCTAGACCGGACCAGCCTTCGCCGACGTCGAGAACGCGCGCGAGGTCGAGCGCGGGGCTGTCGTTCGAGCCGGTGTTTGTAATCCAAAACTCGTAGGTCAGCGTGCTGCCGAGGAATGCTTCCCGTGGCCCGAGCTTCGTCACTTGTATGGAGGGTTGGAAGAGGTTGACGCTGTGAGTGGCCGTGGCGGTGTAGGTGTTAGGGAAGCCAAGCGGGCTGCACGTCGCCTCGGCGGTATTGGTGAAGGGATCGGGCGTGCCGACGGGCACAGTGTAGCTCGTGACGACGGTGTGGATTTGGCCGGCGGTCAGCGTCACCTGCGTGGTCAGGCCGAGGAGCGGGTCGGTGAGGGTGCAAGCGAGCGGCGGGGCATCGCTGGAACTGGTGTTGGTCAGCGTGACGGTATAATCGACGGAATCGCCGACCTTGCTCAGCGGATCGCCGGTCTTGTCGAACGCAATCCCTGGCTGGAAGAGGTTGACGCTGTGAGTGGCCGTGGCGGTGTAGGTGTTAGGGAAGCCAAGCGGGCTGCACGTCGCCTCGGCGGTATTGGTGAAGGGATCGGGCGTGCCGACGGGCACAGTGTAGCTCGTGACGACGGTGTGGATTTGGCCGGCGGTCAGCGTCACCTGCGTGGTCAGGCCGAGGAGCGGGTCGGTGAGGGTGCAAGCGAGCGGCGGGGCGTCGCTGGAACTGGTGTTGGTCAGCGTGACGGTATAATCGACGGAATCGCCGATCTTGCTCAGAGGGTCGCCGGTCTTCTCGAATGCAATCCCCGGCTGGAAGAGGTTAGTGGTATGACTATCGCTGGCGGTTGCCATCGCTGCGAAGCCTTGGAGGATGTAGGTGGCAGTGACGCGATTGGTCAGCGGGTCGGGATCGCTGGTGAGCACGGTGTGGGTGAGAGAGAAGCAGCAGCTATCGCCGATGGGAAGTAGATCGCATCCTGCCGCGCGTGCGACTGCCGTGAGATCGCCCAGCCCTGCCCATCCGACGCCGGTATCCACAATAGAATCCAGCATGAGCGGCGGGCTGGCGGCGGGGACGCTCGTGTTAGTCATGCAGAAGGTAAAGACGGCCGGATCGGTGGCTTTGGAGAGCGTGGGGCCGGTCTTGGTCAGGTCAAGTGCGGGACAAAGGACGGAAACGGGAGGCGCGTGATCGGCGTTGTTGCCATAGTGCCGCTCCAGCGTCGCGCTCTCGATCAGCGCTAGGTTGTCGAGCGTCTCGCCGCAGGTGTCGGTCGTGGCGACTGTGACCGATACGACGAAGCTCCCCTGCGCGCCAGCCGCGAGATCAGGACGGGTCCAAATAACGTGCGGCGTGGTTTGTTCGCGGGTCCATGGTGACGGGGCGGTATCCCCCACCCAGGTGATGCCATTGGGTAGCATATCGGTCAGTGTGATAACATCAGCGTGGTCAGCGCCAATGTTGGCGTAGCTGATGGTATAGGTGAATACATCCCCCACCAGCACTTGGCTGATGGCCGTCGTCTTGGTGACAACTAAGTCGGGCAGCGCGAGAGGCGCGCTCACAGCGTAGCCGCAGAAGTCGGTCGCGGTGAGTAAGACCGTCGCCGGGGCGGGATCGGAGCCGGGCGTGAACGTCGTGCTGGCTGTGCCGGTATCATCCATAGTGACGGCGTCGGTGTCGAACGCGCCCCAGTTGCTCGCAAGCGTAATTCGACGCGCGTTGGGTAAAGTGGCGATAGCGGGGTTCTCGGCATGGGGCGGGACCGTATCACCGTTCGCGTTGCGCAACGTCACCGTGATTGCCCCGCGCGCATTGCCCGAGACCGCTAGCGTAAGCCAATCACTCACATCTACATGACCAATGTACTCCGCGCCGGTGGTCGGGACGTTGGTGCTCCACCAGCTATTGGGTGCGTCCACGGTGTAGCCCGCGCGCCAGTTGGCGAGGCGATAGGGGGCCGCAGTACAGAGCGCGTTATTGTCCATCAGGTTGTTGGTGTTCTGATTGTTCGCCCCATAGATGATCCCACTTCCGTAGGAGTCGGAGATTACATTGCGATGGATGGCTAGGCCGCCAAACATGCTTGATTCCATAGCTTGGACGTAGACGGCGGCCCGATAGGCAGCGTTGGTGGCCGCGCCGTTGTTGAAAATATGATTGTGTTCAACTTGAGCGCTACGTGTTTGCGCCGTGATCACGAGGCTGGCTTCTGCTCCTGTACCAAGCGCCGTGCTGTAGATTTGGTTAGCTTGAATCACCGCGGCGTTTTCACTCTCAAGGACTATGCCTGCGCCCTGTCCTGCGTAAATGATATTGCCGTGCACCTCATTCTTGGAACCTTCCTCGAGGTGAATACCATCATACTGAAAGTTGTAGAGCGTGTTGGTGAGAATCTGGTCTTGCAGGTTAGAAGTGTCACCACGCACCAGCGCGATACCGTACCCGTCCAGATCATGGAGATGGTTGTCGCGGATGATCGTGTGTCCGGTTTCGTTCAAGTGGATGCCATGTTGGCAGTTGTGGATGTGGTTCTCGGCGATGAGCGAGAAGCCCGTGTTGCCGACGATAGCTCCACCGATTTCATTCGGCGTATTGAAGCCGTTGTAGCGAAAGTTGGTGTGTTGGATGTCCAGGTTGCGTCGTCCGTCAGAACGAATGCCGACGCACGCATATTCAATGAGCGCGTGGTGAATAGTGATGCCGGGACCATTATCTGAGTTGATCAGAATGCCATTCCAATCGCAGAGAGCTTGTGTCCCTGCTGGCGAAGCCGAGGTGAATGTGATGGGCTGGTTGGCGGTGCCGATGGCCGTGAGGTCTGCAAGCTGGTTTACTTGCATCCGCGCGTTGGACTCGAGGAAGACCCACACGCCAGGCGAGATAGTCAGGTGGGCAGGTTCTTGGATGGAGACAGTACTGGTGATGATATGATAGCAAGCTGCGTCCCAGGTTGTATCTGTCGTGATGTCTTGGTCAATGATGGTGCACGTATCAGGGTCGGGAGCAGCGAGCGCTGTCTGACGTGGATAGGCGAGCAACTCGAACAAAGCAAATATGAGGATAAATGTGACCATTAGAGTGCTGATTATTAACCGTACACGCTTGGGCATCGATGGCCTCCTTAAATTGGTTAGAAAAATTGACTAGAATAAAACTGTCCTTATCTTACTCTAAAAATATGCCTGTAAAGTTAAAATATGATTACAAATACATTCTGATAAATATATGGAGGGAACCTATGTCCACATCTGATATGCCGTTTCCCGTGTACAAAGCGTTGTTGGATGAAGGTCACCTTGGTGAGCGCATAGCTGAAGCGGAATCCGCGCTCCACGATTGCCATCTCTGTGGCCGCGATTGTGGCATTGACCGCACCGAGCGCGCTGGGCCGTGTCGTATCCAGGACGAGGTCTACGTGGCCAGTTTCGGGCCGCATTTTGGGGAGGAGGATCCGTTGCGGGGATCGCGTGGCTCTGGCACGATTTTCTTCGCTGGATGCAATCTACACTGTGTCTACTGCCAGAATTACGATATCAGCCAGCGCGTCACTGGCTCGGTGACGCCGCCGGACGCTCTTGCATCGATGATGCTGAATCTTCAGGAGCGGGGCTGTCACAATATCAACTTGGTCTCGCCCACGCACGTCACCGCCCATCTAATCCCTGGCTTGGTGCAGGCGATCCAAGAGGGTTTGAATATTCCCATCGTGTATAATACTGGCGGCTACGATGCGCCGCAGGCGCTGGCTCTGATGGATGGTCTGGTCGATATCTACATGCCAGATATGAAATACGCCGATCCCGATGTGGGGCGCCGCTTCTCGGCCGTGCCCGACTATCCGGCGGTCAATCGCGCCGCTGTGCGCGAGATGCACCGTCAGGTCGG
>CAYXVS010000107.1:0-9960 GCA_964468735.1 uncultured Anaerolineales bacterium
AAACAAAGGGGGCCTACCATGAAACACTTTGCTGATTGGGTTAAAATCGTTCTAATTCAGGCAATAACGCCTTGAATGGCGCCGGATTATATGCGTTTGCGGGTGCTCCTGTGCTTGAAGAGAATGACGTACATTTTAACCTCGCCGGCGATAATGGGGGCGGCTTATACTTGGTTGGTAATAACGCACAGATTAGCGGTAACAGTTTCTTCGGTAACCAGGCGGTTGCTGTTGCTCAGGGTGATAATTCTGTCGGTGGCGGCGTATACGTGGTCTCTTGTGGCGCTGCGATTACCAGTAACACGTTTATCTCCAACTCGGCTGATCTGGGTGGGGGCCTTTACTTAGGTGTAGATACGTCTAGTGTCGAGGCGAACACCTTTTCTGATAATGTGGCCGAGGTAGGTGGCGGACTACGTCTATATAATAGCGGTGCCGAACTCAGGGATAACACAATCACCTCTAACCGTGCCAAACAAGGGGGCGGAATGGCGCTGCTGGGCTATCATCCGACGCTCATCGCCAATCAATTTAGTGAAAACTTCGCCTCGGAGCAGGGCGGCGGCTTGTTTTTGGGATGGAGCCAAGCTCATTATGTCGATAATGATATCTCGTACAATGTCTCGCTGGGAGAGGGTGGGGGACTTTACCTAGAAGGGGATGCAGCTACATTTGCCGGCGATAACGTTATCTCTGATAACCGGGCTGAAGCGCGCGGTGGTGGAATTTACCTCTACGAAGGTACGGCGCAGTTGACCCAACTTAACATCATCAACAACCATGCCGAGCAAAGCGGGGGAGGGGTGTTTGCCTACAACAGCGAGGCCATGTTGTGGGAAAGTACCATCGCGACCAACACGGCTGTGCATGAGGGGGGCGGGTTATATGTGTCCTCTTCCGATGACTTGACGCTCATACATAACAGGATTTTCAACAATGGCGCTCTGATTGAGGGCGGCGGGCTGTATGTGCGTTCCAGTGCTGCTACGTTCAACCGGAATATGATTATGGCGAATACAGCCCGTGATAACGGTGGCGGGCTGTTCTTAGATAAAAGTGATGCCACGTTGAAAAACACAGTTGTGATGGACAATCAGGCGGGTGTCGCTGGTACAGGGCTGTATATCGAGGCCGCCGCACCCCGATTAATGCATTCGACGATCGCTCATAACACGGGCAGCGATGCTACTAGCATAGGCATCTATGTCACGGACGACGGATATGGGAATTACAGCACGGTGGCGTTGACGAACACGATCCTTTCTGGTCATACGCTGGGCCTTGTTGTCGAAGCGGATAACCGCGCCACCCTGAACGCGACGCTGTGGGGGGAACAACAGACGCTGTACTGGAATGGTGAAGGGATGATCGAGAGAAATAACGACATCTTTGGGGAGGCGGCTTTTACCGATACCTACCATATCACCACGGAGAGCGCCGCGCTGGATGCCGGTGTTGATACCAGCGTGATGAACGATATAGATGGTCAACCTCGTCCCTATCAGGCCCATGATCTGGGCGCCGATGAATTCTGGCCGCCGGGTGTGCTGAAGTTTATCTACTTGCCGCTGGTGAGACGTTAACGGATACATGGGAGGTTCCAGGCTATGAATGTTTTGGTCGTCCGCAGTTTGCCGGAAGAACAGTGGCGTGACTTTGTCCAAGACCATCCTCACGGAAATATCTTTCACACGCCGGAGATGTTCGAGGTGTTTCGTCGCGCCGAAGGGCATCATCCGGCATTGTGGGCCGCGACCCGGCAAGGGCGAATTCTGGCGCTGCTGTTGCCTGTGAATATTACATTGATGGGAGGCTTACTGCGTCCCCTTACCACCCGATCCGTGGTCTATGGGGGTGTGCTATGCGCTGAAGGAGCTGAGGGTCAGGAGGCGTTGCGCGTGCTCCTGCGCGCATATCGGCGGGAGATGAATGGCGCGTCGCTCTTCACCGAACTGCGCAACCTATCCGATCTGGAGAAGATCCAGCCGGTGTTGATTGAGAGCGGCTTCGCCTATGACGATCACCTGAATTACTTGATCGATCTGGCCCCTTCCCCGGAGGAGGTCTTGCAGAGCCTCGGGCGGCGCACGCGCAAGCACATCCGACGCGGGCTTCGGCAGGGAGATGTCAACGTCGAGGTGATGACGGATCGCGAGGGTGTGGCCCGCTGCTACGACTTGTTGGCTCAGACGTACAATTCGGCGGAGGTCCCCCTGGCCGATCTCTCGCTCTTCGAGGCGGCCTTCGATCTGCTGTATCCGAAAGAGATGATCCGCTTCACTCTCGCCCGCGTGGATGAGGCCGTCGCTGCCGTCTCGGTGGAATTGCTCTACAAGGACATCGTCTACGGCTGGTACGGCGGGCTGGATCGCGAGTACGGTTCCTACATGCCCAACGAGATGTTGATGTGGAATATTTTAGAATGGGGCGCGCAGCACGGGTACAAGGTCTACGACTTTGGCGGCGCGGGCCATCCCGATGAGGAGTACGGCGTGCGCGACTTCAAGGCTAAGTTTGGTGGTCAATTGGTCTGTTTTGGGCGCAACACCTATGTCCATTCCTCTCTCCTGCTGAAATTGAGCGCCGGGGGATATGAGTTGTACCGGCGTTTCTTCTTGAGCAATTGATGCGCAACTCTCCACGGGCGATTTTAATCGAATGGAGATATGACAATGACAGTGTCCGGTAATCGTTTTAACATGATCTGGCAGGATTGGCGCTGGCGGGTTCAGCGCGATGGTTGGCGAGCCGCGTGGCCCCATATCCGTCAGGAGGCGCTGACGCTTCCCTACCGGCGGATCAAATTTGTCGTCGTGGCGCGATCCCTGGCGCATCCGCTCCCGGATGTGCGCACCAGGGCGTCGATCACGGTTCGGCCCTTCGCCGCCGCTGACCTGGATTTTGTGCGCCGTGAATATCTGCCTTCTGAAGCGCACTTGTGCGTCCAACGGCTGGAACGTGGGCACAATGGCCTCGCCGCGTGCATCGATGGGCAGGTTGTGGGGTATGCGTGGAGCTGCACGGACGCCTCGCTGGAGCGCGTCGACTTGCGCTTCGCGCCGGGCGACGTCCTCTTTACCGACGCCTTCACTGCCCCCGACGCGCGTGGGCAGGGCGTGCAGACCACGCTTTCGGAGGCCCGGCTACGCGCGGCTCACGAGCAGGGCCACCGGCGCATCCTCGCCTACATCGAAGTGAATAATGCGCCCTCGCTGGCCGTGTGGCAAAAGAAGATGAACGCCGAGGTTATTGCGCACATCACCTTTACACGCATCGGTCTGTGGCGGAAAACCGTGTATGTCGAGTGAAAATAGGAGGGGGTATGGCTGACTTACTGCGCTTAGCTGCATTCAAAGCTCACGAGCTGTTGACTGGACGGCATGTCCTCGCCCGGCTACAGGAGCTAAATCGCACGCAATGGCTGGATCGTGAAGAACTCTTGTCGTTGCAACGGAAGAAGCTACACAGTTTATTGGCTTATGCTTACCGGTATGTACCTTATTACCAACGCCTCTTTGATCAGGTTAACTTTAAACCAGACGACGTCCTCGCTGATTTGACCGCACTTCATAAGCTCCCTGTGCTTACCAAAGCTATTATTCGAGAGAACTTCGATGATATGCTGACCACTGAGGGCAAAAGGCGCGCTCAGATGGAAAAGCTGACCACTGGCGGCTCCACAGGGCACCCCTTGATCTTCATGCAAGATAGCAACTTCCGCGATTATGTCACCGCCGACATTCATCGCCATCTGGGATGGGCAGGGTGGAAGCTGGGGCAGCCTCATGCTTACATTTGGGGCGCAAGCTTCGAGGTGGGGAGATTGCAAGTGCTCCGCGTCAAATTGATGGACTGGGTGCTCAATCGATTCTTGACAACTGCCTATGTCCTTTCTGAGGAGAGTATGAGCGCGTTTGCTGCGCGGGTTAGACGTCATCGCCCGCGCATTCTGTTTGGCTATCCCTCCAGCCTCTACCGCTTCGCCGATTTTGTACGCGAGCATGGCATGGATGATATCAAATTCGAGGCGATTTTCGGCTCGGCCGAGGTTCTCTATCCCGCGCAGCGCCGGTTCATCGAAGAGGTTTTTGCCGGCAAGATGTTCAATCGCTATGGATCGCGCGAGTTGGGGGGCATCGCTTGCGAGTGTGAGGCTCATACGGCGCTCCATGCCAGCATCGAGAACGTTTATATTGAGATCCTGCGGGAATTAGAGGGCAACGAACCCACCCAGCCAGGTGAAACTGGTCACATCGTCGTGACGAACTTGAACAATTATGGGATGCCCTTCATTCGCTACAGCATTGAAGACATGGGCGCGTGGAGTAGTCGTGAGAGTTGTCCATGTGGTCGGGAGTTACCGTTGATGGAGTTGATACAAGGGCGACGCATCGATATGTTCAAGACGCGCGATGGGCGCGGCGTCTGGGGCGGATTTGCCAGCCCTCTGTTTGGTATGGAGGGCGTAAAGCAGTTTCAAGTCGTGCAAAAGTCCCTAGATCTGGTCGTGGCTCGAATTGTCAAGGAAGGGGAGTTGGATCAGGCCAGATTAGATACCATCGAGCGGACGGTGAAGAGGGCGCTGGGGGATCATGTCAGGGTCGAATTCGAGTTCCCGGATGAGATTCCTATTCTGGATTCGGGGAAATATCGCTATGTTATTTCTGAAATCAGCGAAAAGCGCAGGGATCAAGGAGTTTTCTAATGGTTCGTAAGGTCTTACGGGGTGCGGCATTGCTGTTCATGTTGCTGGTAATGAGTTCAGCTGTCATCCCGGCTGGTGCATCAACGACAGAGTATGTCGAAATTTTTGAGGGTGACATGCCCTTGATGTTCGCCGTTGGGCATGGGGGATGGAAGCAGCTAGGTGAGTTGGAAAATGGCGGATGGGCGGCTGATCCCCTTCTCCGTGATTACTTCTATCAGATTCTGGTGGTGCGTCTCTACGAGAAGACGGGGCACCTTCCCTACATCGTCTATCAGCAAGGTAATCGTAACTATGTCAACACCAATCGCCCGGTGGATTATCCAGAGGCCTATCACCCCGATAACGCGGAAGCTAGAGCGGCCTACTTTGAGTTCCACGATGAGGTAGATGCGATGATCGGCCGGATTGAAGTTGAGTACGGCGCGGATATGGCGCTGATGATCAATCCCCATACGACCGATTTGGACGCCAGTAAAGGAGACCGTCCTTGGGATCGGATCGCCGATATTGGCTTTGCGGCCTCCGTGACCTCTTTGGACAACTCCAACAATACGATGAAGGCGCTCTATGACCGTCGGGGCGCAAGCGCGCTGCGGGGCGAAGACAGCATCCCTTACCAACTCTTTCATGGTCAAGATTGGCCCTCTCCCGACGCCGTCTGGCCCGAGGCCGCCGTCATCAATGCCAAGACCGAGGCCCAAACCGGCGAGGACGTGTGGCACGTCTTGCCTGCCTGGGTTAGGGGTTGGAACACCGATGCCTGGGTCACGGCCTACTTCAATGGTTGGTCGACGATCCTTTATCACGGGACTAATAGCTCAGGCCATCATGACAACTGGGCGAATGGATTGGACGCTTTCCAGATTGAGGTGAACTACACCAAGGAATCCGGGATCGCGCTGGATGAGAGCGGCGATTATCAACTCAATGTCCCGTTTACCACCGCCCTGATGGATGACTTCGTCGACGCGATCTTACATAGCTTGCGCGTCAACTATGGCTGGGAGTCTGGGGACGCCTACAACGTGGTGATAGACAACGGCGATGCGGAGTTTAGCGCGATAGGCGCTTGGGAAGTGTCCGAGGGGCGCGGATTCTGGAGCACGCCAAGCCTGTACACCAACGAAGTGGGATCGACAGCCAAATGGACGCCCGATCTTGCTCAGGCCGGCATCTATGAGGTTTTGGTTCGGTGGACTGGCTACCCAAACCGGACGTCATCTGCGCGATATACAGTCAATTATGCTGGCGAGACTCAAAACTTGACATTTGACCAGGGGGCGCAAGATGCGAGATGGATCAGCCTGGGCACTTTCCTCTTCAAGGAAGGGATGAGCGGTAGCGTAACACTGACATGTAACGATGCGGATCATACAACTTCGGCCGATGCAGTGATGTTCCGGTTGGTTACGCCGGTCAATGATGTTTATCTTCCGATCATGGTGAAGATGACTCCTTAGATTGCTTTGTCCTGAGGTGCTAGATTTAGGAAATTTATAGGTTTTCTTGATACTTTTTAGTTACCTCCTTCTTATACAATGAGACAATGAAGTATAGGGTTATCTGGAGTTTTTCATCTGTGTCATTAGGAGGGATCTCGAAGATGTTAACAAGAAAACAATTTACGCGCCTCTTTTTTTGCCTCGTTTTAGTACTCCCCATGATTTTAGTCTGGGCAATCCCCGTGTCCGCTCAAGCATGGGGTGACCTTTCATCCGATGCTGATGGCGATGGCTTGCCCGATACAACTGAGGAAGCTGGGTGGTCTAATCTTGCCGGTGGCCCCTTCATCACTGATCCCTTGGATGCGGACAGTGACGACGATGGTCTTACCGATGGTCAGGAAAAGCTATACGATACAGACCCTCTCGATGATCACAGTCCTGGCATCTATGTGGAGTACGAAAAAGACTTCCAGACCAGCCAATATTATTCCTGGCAGCGCTACGGCGATAACTATATTGCGCTTCCTTATCCGTTTAGCCCTTGGGGAGAGGACGCTGTTGTCGTGCGTCGGGGGACGACCTTCTCTGTGGGAGGGCCGGCAGATGCAAATATTGTGATCGGCAAGAGCATAAGTGGCCTGACCACATTAACGGCAGAGCGAGACCCCGCTGCCGGACGATGGCGAATTCATATACCTGAGGGGGGTACGGTTGGTATCTACACGCTCACTTTAGAGGATGGCAGTTGGAGTGAGAGCCTAGAACTGTACGTCATCTTTCAATTGCCTACTGACTTGAGCGAAACCTCCATTGATGCCTTTGTGTATGACGATATCCCCGATGACAATCGAGATACGACGTCCCTTGGGTACTATGAGGGGGCGGAGAGTGACAAGCATGTCTATGATCACGAAGATTATGATTGGATCCCCGAAGGAGAATGGATCAATCATGGATATGTTTGGCGCTACAATACCCAACATTATTATGACTTCGTCTTTGCAGATCACGTTATGCCTGCAATCAATGGTCATACGAATACTTGGGATGCCGCTAATGCTCTAGGATCGCATGTGGACGATGTGACTTGTTTTGGCCATCCACGACCTCTTTCTAGTTCGTGGTGTGTGTTGAACCCGAGTGAATGTTGGCCAGATTATAATAACAAGAATCAATGTACAAACATCGCTAACCTCCTGGCGGCGTTTAACCGCGCGGCCGGCATCCCATCCCGACCTATATTTGTGGACTGGGTGTTTGGCACGTTTGACCATGCGACGGAGGTGTGGACAAAGGAGGCGGGAGGTTCTGGGGATTGGTATGTGATGCGGGGGTATGATGGCGGCGAGGGATCGTGTCCCGATCCACATTATACGGGTAACTACAATGATCTGCGACCCACATTAGGGTGGTACTCTTCCGGCTGGGGAGTTTATACGGGAGGGGAGACATGGAGTTGGAACGAGACACGTGATGGTAACTGGTCAGGTGCAGATGATTTCCGCCTGGCCAGTTGGCAGTTTGATAAAAGTGCTAAGACAGGTCAAATCATAAAGAAGGATTGGTTTGAAACGCGACTCGTTGATTACTATGGCTGGCCAAGCGAACCCGAAGTGATCGGGAGACCTCCTGAAGATTGGCCAGATCCACCCGAGACGACATCTACGGCGACGGCGGGTTTTGAACATATCAACGACGGCATGGATAGTCATATACTCTACATCCCTCTGGTTCTGAACGACGTCGATGATCGTAAATCAACCTCAGCCATTCAGTTTGATCAGGTCGTGGCAGATTATGGCATGGATTTGGATGGTGACAGCCGTTTTGACCAACTGGCATTTGATATTCAGATAGAAGTGCGACAAGCGGGCACGTATTGGTTCCAAGGTCGGCTTGCAGGTGATATCTCCGAAGCTCTTGGTGAGATTTATCTCGAAAAGGGGCGCCATACGATAACCTTGCCTTTCAATGGTATGTCTATTTACATGAATAAAGAGGATGGCCCTTATACTCTGACCGATCTGTGGGTGACCGATGTTGATAATCCTATCACTGAAGATTTTGCAGAAAATACGCTGGATCACATGCGACCCGCCTACGAAACATCCCCCTATAAATTTGGCGCTTTTGGCGTCGCTGGGGCGAGTTTGTCAGGTGATTATGACCACCGCGCGATTGACACGGATCGCGATGGATATACCGACGCTCTGAGGGTCGAAACCACTTTGAAAATCGAAGTGCCAGACACCTACACCGTTCGAGGCGTTCTATTCGATGGCCGAGGGGAGATGCTTGATCAGGCCACCTGGTCTGGTTCTGGATCAGAGGTGAGCTTGCGATTCGAGGCGTTGCGGGGAACGGTTGGTCCCTATACCTTGCAACATGTGCACGTACGCAACAGCGATGATGAGGTCACCGACGGGATGAAGGAGGAGTATGAACTTGGCGACATCCCCGCATTTAGCGCTAAGGCGATCCGCATCGGTGGGCCGGCGCAGGACGGTGGCGCTTCTGGCATTCAGCCCATGTTTCTCATCACTAACACGGGCTACTCCGATGTCGGTGTGGATACGGACGGCGATGGTAAGTTTGATGAATTGGTCATCACGTTAGATGTGGAGGTCGAGGCTGGGGAAGGGGGCGAGGCATACCGTCTCGAAGGCTGGTTGGCCGATGCAAACGGTTCGCTCATCTCCTGGGCCGTTGGTGAGAGTCAGGTGCTCACGCACGGCGTCCAAAGCCTCTCCCTCGCCTTCGATGGCCGAGTGATTAACGAGCATCGCGTGGTCGGCCCGTATAAGCTGGTCGCCCTCAAAGCGTTACCAGGTAATAGCTATGATGTCCTTGACGAAGTGGATGTTGCCTATATGACATCCGCCTATGATTATGATGCTTTCGAGCCAGCGGCCGTTGCGCCGGCGGAGACTCTATTTTTCGATGATATGGAGGATTGGATCGTTGCGGGAGAGAGCTTTGAGAGTGGCGCTCTCGGCGCGGCTTGGACGATTTCCTCCTCGACGAGCGAAGGGCGCATCCAAGTGACAAGCGAGTATACCCCTGCTGTCGGTGCCCACGCCTTGCTGATGGATGACAGTGTTGATTATAACTACACCTTGAATGAGGCGATCTGGACTGTAGACCTATCGAATGTCGATGAGGCCTCTCTCTCTTTCTACCATGCAGATCTTGGCGACGAACAGCATCACTTTAATGGGGATTTTACCGGCAGTTACAATGCTGATGGCGTCGCTATCAGTGACGATGGGGTGAACTGGCATCCCATCCTGAGCCTCCCTGATCAGGAAGAGGGTGTGTGGCTACACTATACCATTGACCTGGCGTCCGAGGCTGCTGAGGCTGGTATGTCGCTGGGAGTTGACTTCCATATCAAGTTTCAGCAGTATGATAATTTCCCATTGGATAGTGGCCCTGACGGACGCGGTTGGGATGAGATCCTCATTATTGCCCAGGGGGATCCTGCTGATCAATGGACGGCAGATCCGCTGTGGGAGGTGCAGGAAGATGTGTGGTATAGTCACGCGCATGCTTGGGGCGCCGAAGGCTCTTATGGTGGAAAGCTGACCTCTATTCCGCTGGATCTCTCAGACTACGCTAAACCACTCCTTAGCTTCAAGACGGGCTACAAAAATAATACCGGCCCGTTGCAGGTCTCGACCGATGGCGTTAATTGGACCGACGTAGCGACGGCTAACACATCCACAACGCATTGGGATACCCAGTTGGTAGACCTGAGCGATTACGGCGAGACCTCGGATGTGCAGTTTCGCTTCAACGCTGATGCTC
>CAYXVS010000108.1:0-9890 GCA_964468735.1 uncultured Anaerolineales bacterium
CCTCCTGCAAGTTCAAACGCGATAAATCCGTTTGAATCAAGCGGTGGCGCAACAAAGGTTCTAAGGCCGCCTTAATCTTAGCCAAGCGCTCTTTGTCCATATATTGCGGGAAGATGATGCCCCAACCGGTTTGCTGTAAATTGGTGGGGTCAATCCAGTCGGGTACGCCTAGATGACCTATTATAATTCGCAAAGTATCGGTAGGAATGTCATCTATTGCTTTGGGTTCGCTTAACCAACGCTTAAATATCAACAACAAATTCTTCCAAGCAATGACATCACCGACTTCATTACAGAGCAAGCTCAGGTGTTGTTCAAGTGTATCTAAAAAGACATACCACAAGGGGGTATCTTTACCCCCTTGTAAATAAAGTTCTATCAGAGCTTCCATAAAACTATCAAACCAGCAGGTCGCCGTAGTTGGGGGTACAGGGCGCGCTTCGTCAGGTGGTTTTAATTCCTCAAAGATCGCTTCCAGTCGCTGGGTTCGATGAAATTCTGAATTGTAGTGAGCGGGCGCATTAGGACCATACACCCTTTCTGTAAGCTTTTTTATCCAATCGCTCGACTGTTGAACTAACGGTACCGCAGGATGCAGCAACGTGCGGAGCAATGTTTCCACTGCCTCCAGCATTGCGTACTCAACATTACTAAGATGTTTTATTGATTCCAGTTGCACGCGCCGCAATTCCCACAGCCAAGCGTCCAACCATGCCTTGCGTTCGTTTTTGTCCTTACTTAAAGAAGAGGCCCACTCTTCATCGAAATACTTCTTGCTAACATCTGCCACTATATGATCAGCGACTGTTTTCAGGAACTCTTTCTGGTCAGCAGCCGCACCTTCATCTTGAGGAATGGATAACATCAATTCCGCTAACAAGGTCTCATTTTTCATTCTCGCCAACGTTATGACATTCTGCAAGGTTTCCCACGGATCAGCCCGCAAGCGCTGGGTAAAGTTTTTCACATTACCGGGCTTAACGTTCTCTTCGCCCAAGATAAGTACAGATAATTCGCGAGCCAGCTTTCCTAACCAGGCATCTTGTGTGGTCAGTTTACCCTGCAGATTTTGCTGGTTGAGGTCAAAAAGAATTTTGATAACACTTTCCGAGATTCTAGTGGATTGATGCGAACTGTTTAGTTCAGCTTTAAGGTTCCTAAGCTCTTCCTCTCTGGCATATACTTCCTCATTTATCTTCTCGATCAGCTTTTTCGGCGTCATCGGCTCGACGCCATACTCCCCATCTATCCTGATGCCGTTGAAGTAATAGGTTTCTTCGGTCATACAACCTCCTCGTGTCTCACCAACACACGCGAATTCCCCACCCACAGCGCCAGATACGGATACCGCGCCTCGCGCTTCTTCAGACACACCAAAAACGGCCCATCGAAGATAAACTGACGCCGTTCTTCGACGATCATATATGGATGAGCTATTTTCATCATCTCAATCACACCCTCTGAGCGCAAGATGGCCCCAGCCTCGTCCAGATCAAACTTGATGGCTTGTAGTGCTTTGCTGACATAATAGTCCTCCCAACCGGGATTGCATAACGACTTTCCAATGAGCGCTTGGTAACTCTGTTGTACGTCGAGCGTGATTTTGGGGATTTGCAGCGTCTCCGTGCCCGACTGTAATTTGGGTTTAAGTAATTGACGAAAATCCCGACCGGCCTCGCGAAGTGCGCGAGCAGCCATTTGCCGGCCCTCCGGCGTGGTGCGCGCCAGCACCGCGTCTATGGTCTCCCGCAAGGTGGGCAGCGGCGGCGCCTTCGCCAGGATAAGCTCATCTTGAGGCGACGTCGCATCCAGGCGAATAATAAAATCATTTGCGTCACGATAGTCTAGCACTGTAACTTGTTCACAGGCAGGGTCTTCTGCATAGATGCCAAAGCTCTCTACCAACGTGCCATCATTGAATCGCAACGGCCCGTCAAACTCAGGAAAAACATTGGCAAACCGCAAGATTTTCTCCAAGTAGGCATACGCCAGGATGTCGCCAGGATCCTCTAAATCAATCATCGGCTCGCGGTCAAACTTCTCATGCAGGGCATGGCGAATCCTTTCCACAATGCCATCGCGAGCGAAACCGGCCATAGCCACATAGTCCCGCGCATCCAAATCATCAGCCCCCACCAGCCGCTGGTTGAGGGCCTGCGCTATCGGCGGATCGCCCGCCAGACACAGCGATGGCTGCCCAATCACCTCGTCGCACAGTTGATTCCACGCCAGTTGAAAGGTCGCGCAGTAGACAAGCGTCTCATCCGGCTTGATTTCAGCATCTAAATGCGCCGTCACTTCCACTTCGCTCATAATTTCTCCTCAAACAGCCTCACCTATCCAGTAAATCCATTCGACGCCTGCACGCGCTCGCACCGCCTCCACCAGTTGACGATCAGCCATCCAAAGATCGCAGCCGAGCATCTCCGACAACGCTAAATAATGCGCATCATACGCCACGGTTTGATCCAAGCGCTGCGCCCACCGAAGCGCCAGTTGATCGAGCGCGGGTGTCGGGGGGACGAGCCGAACGCCCAACTGTGTCAAGGTCTCCAGATACACCTGGGCTTGAGCAAACGACACATCCCTGATAACCATCGCTTTGCGAAGTGTGGAGGTCACCTCGTAGGCCCAGAGATCCGGCGCGAAGATATTTGCCCCCGATGCGGCCCAGCGTTTCCACAAAGCCTGTGCCTGATCGGAATATGGGATATCCACCAATACAAGTGCAACGCTGAGGTTGGCGTCAACCACATGGCTCATGATTCATCAGCCTCATATTTTTCGTCCTCAGACCAACTAAGCACCTCATTAACTTGAGCCACCCGCTCAGATCGGGCGGCTGCGACAAAATCGACGGGCATATCCCCGTGGTGCGCAGCAAATTCCTGACGAAGCTGACACGCTCTCTCCAGAGCGTCAGCGTTGAGGCCAGTCTTTTCACTCTCCTGGGCGCTATTTTCTTCGGTCAGTCGTTCCAAGGCCGGGCCGTAACGCTCGATGAACCGATCCAGGCGATCCCGAATCTCTGGCGCCTCCTTCAACTCCGGCTCCGACTCGGAGAGCTGAGCATCCAACGGCGTGATGATGATACGACGACGATCTGGATCAGCCACGACGTTCACCTGATCGCCCGCGTCGAGATCCAAAATCTCCAGTGCTTCCAGAGGTATAGAAACTACCGTGCTGTTCCCACTGCGGAATATCTTGCGTCCCATTCAAGCCACCTCCCGCCGCAAATCCCCCTCCCTAGAGGCGAATTACAGCATCTTATACTCACAATGTACTTATAATGTAAGTATATGCGAAATCGGGCACACCGTCAAGGGATTTTCAACACAACGTCAGGAGGCGAGGAAAACTCACCTCCGACGCAAAACTCTACTCATCCTCAAGCTTATCCAACGTCTCCGGCGGAAGCATAGTGATCCCTCTTACTCACCGCGCGTGCTCATCGAGGAACAGACCGGGCGATAGGATGCCGGGGCCGCATCGACGTACTGCGTCCATTCGTCCACCGTCAGATTGCGATTCGCCCGCTGACAAGCGCGCGCTTGCCACGAAGCAAAATCGACATCCCACAAAACCAGCGTGTGATCCCCGCTGGCGGAGACCAAGCGTCGACCATCGGGGCTGAAGGCCGCGCCGTAGACCCACCCGGTGTGCCCGGTGAGCGGCGCGCCGATCTGCTGTTGCATGGCGACATCCCACAGCGCGACGGTCTGATCCTTGCTGGCGGAAGCCACACGCGCGCCATCCGGGCTGAAGTCCAAACTCAGCACCCAATCGTTGTGCCGCCCAAAGGTCGCGCAGATGGGCGGACTGGCGGCCACATTCCAGCGCAGCATCGCGTCGTCGGCGCCGCCGGAGATCAACGTCTCACCATCCGGGCTGAAGGCCAAGCTCAACACCCAATCTTGATGGCCAACTAACGGATCGCCAAGGGGCTGGCCGGTACCCGCGTGCCACAATCGCACCTCGCCCCGCTCACAGAAATACTGATCGCGCACCTGCGCGCATCCGCCAGCGGCCAGGATCTGCGAGCCGGGCGCGAAGGCCAGGCTGTAAATCGCGGCGCCGTGCTCGGTCGTGAGTACCCGGCTTGGCTGGAGCGTCGCCGCATCCCAGACGATGACGCGCCCCTCGGCGCCGCCGGTCGCGATCCACTGACCGTTGGATGAGAACGCCAGGCAATTTCCGCCCGCTGGATGGGCCATCCGTGGCTCGACCAACGCCCGCTGCGCGATCGGGTCCCAGAGGAGCAGCGCGCCATCTGCGCCGAGCGAGGCCAACGCCCGCTGGCCGGTGGGCCGGAAAGCGATGCTGTTCACCCCGGCGACATGGCCCGTGAGCGGCGCCCCGACCGGCGCGCCCGTCCGCGCATCCCAGAGGATGATCGTCCCGTCGGCGCTCGCCGAAGCGATCCACAGCCCTTGTGGCCCGTACGCTACATCCAACACCTCATCGCTGTGCCCGGCTAACGTCGTCCCCAGCACCTGCCGGGCCGCCGTATCCCAGAGGATGGCGGTGTTGTCGGCGCTGGCGGAGGCCAACAGCCGCCCCCTCGGCCCGAAGGCCAAATCGCGCACCACGCCCTGGTGGCCCTCCAGCGGCGCGCCCAGCGGTCGCTGCCCCCCCACATCCCAGAGGCGGACGGTCCCATCGTGGCTGGCCGAGGCCAACATCCGCCCATCGGGACTGAAGCGCACGTCGTTGACGTAGCCCGTGTGCCCGACGAACGGCTCGCCGAAGGGCTGCCGCCGGGGAATGTACCAGAGCCTGATCTGCTGATCCCAACCGGCGGAGGCCAACCACTGGCTATCCGGGCTGAAATCCAAGCTCGTCACCCAATTCTCGTGGGCGGGAAGCGGCGCGGTGATCGTCTGGCGGCTCGCGACCTCCCACAGGCGGATTTCGCCCGCGCGACAGGCGAAGTTGGCGCCCAGATCGCCGCAACTCGCGGAGGCCAGGAGCTGCCCATCCGGGCTGAAGGCAAGATCCGCGATCTGCGCGGTGTGGCCCGTCAAGGGCGGATCGAGGCGCCGGCGCGCGGCGACATCCCACAGGTAGATGAGCTTGTCGGTCCCGGCGGAGGCCAAGAGCGAGCCATCTGGATAAAATGCCCCGGCGACGACGCGCCCCTCGTGACCCGTCAACGGCGCACCCACCGGCTGCTGGGTAGCAACATTCCAGAAATAAATCGCGCCGTCATCGCCGAACGACGCGAGCTGCCGCCCATCCGGGCTGAAGAGCAGCTCGTTGACGGGCGCCGATTCGGGATGGCGCAGCGGCTCGACGCTGAGACGTTCGCGCGTCGTCGCATCCCAAAGGCGGATCGCGCCGGCGCCGTCGGCGGTCGCGATCCGCCGCCCATCCGGGCTGATGGCGACGCTGCCGGTCTCCTTCTCGTGACCGTGCAGGAAGGTGATTAACTTAGGTCGGGTGGCCAGCACGGCGGGGAGACTGCTCCGAACTTCGACCAGATCGCTCAATTGGTTGGCCTCCAGGCTCAACAGCAGGGCCAAATCCAATCGACTCTCCTTGAGAAGCAACGATTGGGCCGCCAACTGCCGGGCGCGCGCGAGGCGCTCGTTTTCCTCGGCGATGCGCCGCTGGCGATTGGCCCGAATGGCCAAGTAACTGACCAGGAGAATGACGAAGGCGGCTGCCACGCCGCCCGCGAGGGTCCAGCGCCGCCTGCGCCGTCGCTCGTCCTCGGCGGCCAGGCGCAAGGGCGTCTCCTGCGCGGCCTCCCATTCGGCGTTGGATTGCAACACAGGATCGACCAGCCGGTCGTGCGCCAATTCGTACCAGCGCGCGCCCGCGCGCACCTCGGCGCCCAAGATGTGCTCCGCGCGCAGGGCATCGACGGCGGCGTTGGGCAGGCCGGCGGTCGCCGCCTCCCCGCGCAGCGCCAGCCCGCGCGTGCCCAGCGGCGTGATCAACTGCTGCTCGAACCAGCGGCGGATCTGGCGCTCGTTGGCCTCGGTCGTCGCGACCGCCTTCTGGACCGCGCCCGCGTAGAAATCGATGAGCGCGCGGTCGATATCGCCGTACTGCTCCAGCTCGTGCATCTCGATGAGCCGATCCTCCTGCTCCGGCAGATGCTCCCACATCCGATGGCAGACGACCTGGAGTCGCACCGGCTCCACAAACGGCCCCCAGACCGATGAGGTCTCCAAGCGGCCATCGACCCTCCGCTGCACCTTGACCTTGCGCAGTTCATCGCGCAGCCAGCGCGCCACGTCCGGCTGCGCGGGATCGCCCTCCACGCCGGGATCGAAGCGGATGCCCCGGCTCTCCGCCGGTTTGGTGATGGCGGCCAGCGCGCCCTCTGCGCCCAGCGGCTCGATGCGATAGCGCGCCCGCAGGCGGCCCGGCATCAAATGGGCGTACGGCTCCATCTCGGCGACGTAATCCTCGCGCATCGTGAAGAGAATGCCCAGCGGCGGCATCCGATCCAGCGCATCGCGCAGTTGGCGGAAGAAGTCCTCGGCCTCGCGCCAACGGTCGCGGTGCGTGGTGAACAGCTCCTCGAATTGATCCAAGATCAACAGGGGCGGTTCGAGATCAAACTGGACGTTGGCGCTCTGCCCATCGGGGCCGGCGGTGGGCGCTGCCGCGTAATTGGGATAAAATTCCAGCAGGAATGAACTGAGCGTCGCCCCTTGCAGCTTTCGCGGCGCAACTTTGCCTTGGCTCAAGGACAGGAGCACGCTGAACATAAAGATGTTGTCCACATTCGCGGCGGATACGCCGGGCGGCGGATCGTTGCTGACACGAGCCACCGGCAAGATGTAAAAGCCCTCCTCCTCCAGGTCGGGGATGACCTTGGCGTTGAGCAGCGAGGTCTTGCCCGCGCCGGATTGCGCGTAGAAGAGGACCACGCGCTCGGCCAACATCAACGCCAGAAGATCACGGGCCTCGCGGTTGCGTCCATAGAAATGATCGCTATGTCGGCGTTGGTAGGGGCGCGGCCCAACATAGGGATTATTTTTCATCTATGCATCCGCCTCCCACCACTCGCGTAATTCGGCGATAAATTGCTTTGAGGTTCCCCAGAAAACATTGATATTAACATCTTGAAAATACTGCTGGAGAAACTTCTGCACCGCATCGATATGATTTTCGCCCACGTCATCGACGTCCAATTGGACGGCGACGTGCTTGAAACTGCGTCGCCGGTCGAGGTTCTTGATCAGGCCATGCATCAGCACTTGAAACTCCCAATCATAGAGACTGTAACCAACAAAGAGCAACAGGTTACTGGCAAGCGCGCCCCGGATATAGTTGGGGATCCGATCCATCTCAGCCGCCGTGTTGATGAGAAATTGCATCATGTCATTTTCCGTGATGACCGGCGAATCGGGGACTTCATCGCTGCCCAGAAGATGATAGACCATCGGGGATTCAAAGCTCGGCTCATAATTGGGATCATCCTCAAAACGCGAGGGGAGATCATCCAGATCACTATGCCAGCGACACACCTCGCGAACCGGCGCTTTATCCCAATCCTTGAGCACCGCCGCCATCAAGGGATCACAATTCGTCGTCATATACAGCGGCAACTCCAAGCTGGCCAACACCCTATGAAATTCGTTGGGATCATCGCCGGTGAGATTCTGCCAGCCAACAGCCTCGATCCGCTGCAAAAGCGTCTGCTGTTGGCTCCGGCTGCGCCGTCGTCGCCGGCTCCGTCGCCCGGACGATGGTTCATCATCTTCTTCAGGCTCGGCCATCGCTTTCTCTTGCAATTCTTCCGGCAAGCGGGAGATAAATTCCTGCGTCAGCGTCTCGATATAGGCGTTCCGCGTTGAGGTGGCGCCCAAATTGCTGATGTTGGTGCGGTACTGCGCCACGCGCCCCAACGTAAGATCCTCAAATGGATAATCGGGCATCTTGACGATCCAGGATGCAGCGACGTCGGCGGGCGTCGGCAACCATCGCCCATGAACCCTCGGGCCAATAAACGGAATACACCGCCCCTCCTCAATCGACAGGATCAATTCTTCCCAAAACGTCTCCGGCTTCTCTCCCGGCGGCTTCCCGCGCGCATCGACCTCATCCCCCCAAAGCTGACCGGATTTGAGGCGCATAAAGAGCACCGGGACGGCGGCGTCCTCGCGGCCGGTCGTCAACAGCGTGCTGCGCGCCTCATTGATCGCCTGATCGACGATCCCGTGCTCGGCCAGGCGGCGGTAGAAGATCTCGCCCAACTTCCGCGCGGTCTGGATCGCCACGACGTCCTGCATCGCCACGACCGCCGGGACGCCGGCCTGGATCAGCTTCGGCCCCAGGCCTCGGAAGGCGTCGCCGGTCGCGCGGCTCGCGCTCTGGCACGCGGCCAGGAAGACCAGGCGCGGGCGCTCCGGCAGCCGCGCCAGCATCCCGATCCACGCATCGTCCTTGACGATCTGCGTGTGGCCCGCGTCATCCTGAAGATAGAGCGCGGCCTGCTGGCGGCGGCGGCTAAAGGCGCCGTGGCCGACGTAGTGCAGGACGTGATAGCCATCGCGCAGCGCATCCTCGATGTTCTCCAGCGTCGCCGGCCCGTCCAGGAAATCGACCTCGACGTCCTCGGTTTCCGCGAGCGCTTCTTCTAGAATCGCGCGCTCGGCGGCCAGATCGAGGGGGGCCAGGTTATACTCAGCGGCCAGATCGTCCGGGTTGGAGATCACGGCCAGCACGCGAATCGGGCGCTCCTCGACCACGCCGCCCCAGGGCAGCGCGACCGGCAGGTAGCGGGAGAAGGGCGTCGCGGCGTTGGCGGCTAACATAAGGTCATCGACGGCGATCATCTCCCAGGGCAGGGTGTGCAACTCGGCGGCGGTTGTATCGATGCGGAGCCGGATGCGGCGACGATCCGCCCGGCCGCGCGCCTCCGCCCACGCCTCGCGGAGCTGGGGATCGGCGAAGAGCAGATCGAAGAGCTGCTGGCCGTCGGCGGTCGGATCACCGCCGGGCGTCCAATCGGCCAGCTCCGGGGGGACGTAACCTCGAGGGAACTCCTGCTCGCCGCCCAAGGTGATTTCGACGGGGTAGCCCTGCTCGTGCGCCTGAAAGATGCGGATTTCCAGATCTACATACGCCTCATCGTGGGTCGCATTGGCCATATTGATCTCCTGAAGAGGTAGCGTCCAGTCCAGCAAAAAGCGGAGGACTGATTTTTTCCGATGATGTCAGACCATTCGAATCGCCCGTGTGGATTGAGGGCCGGGGCAACCTTGAACTTCAGTATAGCATGGCTTGTAGAGAGTTACAATGATTTTTCTGGGATAAAACGGCAACCGGCCCACGGAGGATCGTGGGCCGGTCACTACGTTGGTAGCAAATGAAACGTCAACTCAAGCCTGTGATAGCGTCGTGTTCAAAGCCGCTACCACAGGCTCAACCTGTTGCCGCAGTAATTCCTGGTACTCCGCTTCGCGTTCCTGAAGAGCTTCGTAAAGTCCCAACCACTCAAGCAACTCCAAGCGCTGTTGAATTTTGCCAGCCTGTACCAGCCGATAGAATTCACTTGAACGCAAGCGATATTTACGCTCAAATTCGCGCAAGCGATCCTCGATGGCCTGCATATCCAAAATGAGCCAGATCAAATCCTTGGGTGTATTAAGCATAGATCTCTCGGGATGGTTCAAAAGATAGCAGAAATCGATTTACACTTTTATTTTGCGCAAAAGACTCCTGTCTTTGAAAATAAATGCCTGGCGAATACCTTGGCCCCAAGGCCCAATGGCCGAGGGAATTCGCGGCTACATTTACGAAACCGGCCTTCGCCGGTTAGAACTCAGTCGCCGAAGGGCGACTTCGCTAAGGCGTAGTACGCCCGGTGGCACGTGGTTTTTCTTTGACCCAACGGGCCAATGGCTGTGGGAACCGCCGGGCCTGGG
>CAYXVS010000109.1:0-9868 GCA_964468735.1 uncultured Anaerolineales bacterium
GCCTCTTCCGTCTCTTCCGGCTCAGCCTCTTCCGTCTCCTCCGGTTCAGCTTCCTCCGTGACCTCTTCCGTCGGGGCCTCAGTCGGCTCCTCTGCGCCGCCGCCACATGCCGTCAGCAACAGCGAGAACACGGTCAGGATGCTTAGCAATACAAACAACGTCTTCCTCATTTTATCTCCTCCATAAAGATTTTTGAAAGTGGAAAACAAACAACTCGTAACTTCTGGCAACATTCTTGAGCTATCCGGTAGACATCACCTCCTTTAATAAGCCGTGTCACATCACAATCCATCGCTATTATTTTACAGGACTTTGATGAGTAAACAAAATCGCATCTATGTCGTCATCGCGGGCCTGTTCACAACAAAGCTAAAGAGCGCGCGGTTCTTTCGACCGTCTCTTCCAAGGGCGCACCCTTCCATAAAACTTGAAGGAACATCTCTTGTAAGAAACGAGATACTTGGGAATAATTACGCACCAACGGGCGAAGACGCGCCGTGGTTAATAAGGGGATAATCATCATAAACCAGGGATGCGAGGTGTCCATCAGCCTCTGATTGACCGAGCGATAAGGTGAAATTTGTAAATTTTCCTCACAGAAACCATACAAAACGTCTGGGGTAACGGTGAGTTTGAGCAATTCATAGCTGATATCCACGATGGGCGATTGTTGGAGAACCGTCCAACTTGTTCCGCCCAAGGAACCCACGGGAGGATCGTCCGCGCTGGGACGGGGGGGCGAGACAAATTTCAGATGACGCTTGAGTTGTTCGATGTTTTTCCATTGGCTCACTTTGCGGATAAAGGGCAATTCATAAGTCCCGCCCAATAACATCGGGACGCGCTCTTCGGCCACCAATCGAGGAACCTGCCACCAATCCATCTCCCCCATATTTGGGGGTAAGTTGGCGCGCCGCTCCGGATCTAAGGTAATCTCACGGAGAAAGCGCAGGGCTTTGTAGACCGCCGGACACGCCAAATCCATCGTCTGCTTGTTGTCCAACGTCGCGCCGGCGTTCCACAAAAAGGGTAACAGAAGATTGACCGTCGCCTCGCCCACCTTTGGGCCAACTGGGAAGGCCATGGCATATTGATAGCTTACACGATCTTTAGTTTTTGCGCAAGCGAAGTGATCAATGAGCGCCAGCCACGCCGCCCACGTTTCGGGCGGTTCGAGACCCTCAGCCTCAAACCAATCACGACGATACCACAGCCCCGAGACATCGGTGTGAAAGGGCAAGCCGTAAAGCGCGCCCTCCACAACATTCTGAGCAGCGACCGGCGGCTCCAGATCGTCCAACAATTCATCAAATGAACCGGAATGTGTGGTTTCAAAGGGCGCCAAATAGCCCGCTTGGGCATACTCAAAGATCCACACAAAGTCCATTGGAACGATGTCCGGCGCTTCCCCCACTGCCACCCGCCGCTGTAATTCTTGATGAAAATCAGGAAGGGCGCACATTTGGAGATCGAGGTTCACCTCTTTATTAGGATGGGCGCCGTTCCAGTGCGAAACAGCATCTTCGAGGGCATCAATCCACGGAGCATCATAGTGCAAGAGTATCTGAACGTGAACCTGCTCCGCCAGCCGGGTGGGCGCGGTCTGAGCGACAAAGGTTCCCAGCCCCGCGCGGCGATAGAGGTAGCCTTCACGCGCTAAATCGGTGAGGGCCTGACGCACAGGGGTCCGGCTGATGTCAAACTGCTCGCACAATTCCATCTCGGTGGGCAGCCGATCGCCAGGCCGTAACCTGCCAGCTTCCATCTGTTGTTTGAAATGGAGCTTGATTTGATAGTACAAGGGGATTGGGGAATCCCGATTGACCGCACTTTGCCTCATCGGCAAAAGCCTCTAGATGGCGTCATTTCTCCAGTCTTTTCGTTGCTTGACAACGTAAGTAAACGTAATCAGTGGCGGAAAGGGGACTTTGGTATATCAATGTACCATTTATAATTATAGGGAAGAAAAGATGGCTTGTCAAGAGGAATTTTAATCCATTTAATCCCCTATCGCCTTCCCGAAATGTCACCGCAAATCGAACTCGTGCCATTCGCCGCGATAGCGCAGGCGGAACTTCAGGCGCGACCAGTGTTCCGGCAGCTTGGGTTCCGCCGCCGGCCCCTCCTCCGTCAAGCGAATGCCCGCGAAGCCGAAGACGACGGCCTGCCAGACGCCGCCCGCCGCCGCCGCGTGGATGCCGTGACTGGCGTTGCCGCGATCATTCATCAAGTCGGTGCGGTAGGCGCGCCGGAAGTGCTCGTAGGCATCCTCTAACTCGCCGTGGCGCGCGGCCAGCGCCGCTTGGATCGCCGGCCCCAGCGAGGAGCCGTAGGTGTGATCGGTGCGGGGCGTGTAGTAATCCCAGTTCGCATCGATAGCCGCCGCCGGATAGGCGTCCGGCAATAGATAGTGCAACATCAGCACGTCGGGCTGCTTGAGCACCTGGTACGCCTGCGTCTCCTCGACGCCCCACAGCGCCTGCATCGACTGCTCGCGTGGCTCGTATTCCTCCAGATCCACCGAGGTCAGATCGAAGAAGCCCTCAAATTGCTCGATCAATCCCGTCGTTTCGTCATAGGGGATGTACATCTTGGCGATCACATCCCGCCAGTGATCTAACGCCGCCTCCGAAAGCTCCAGCGCCGCGCGCAGCGCCTCGGCCCGCTCTGGATGATGCGCTGTCAGCCAATCCAACACCTCCAGCGCGGTCTCCAGATGCCAGACGGCCATCCGATTGGTGAAGGCGTTGTTGTCCACGCGCTCGTGGTACTCGTCGGGGCCGATGACGTCGGTGATTTCGTAGCGCCCTGCGCCGCGCCCGGCATCGGCGCGCCACTCGGCTCGACTAGCCCAAAACCGCGCAGTGTCCAAGACCACCTCAGCGCCATAGTCGCGCATGAAGGCGTCGTCGCCGGTGACGCGCCAGTAGTGGATGATGGCGTAGGCCACGTCGGCGGTGATGTGCAGTTCGATGTCGCCGCACCAGATGCGGATCAACTCGCCATCCGGGCCGGGCACCCAGCGCGGGGTCGTCTCCTGGCCGGTGCGCGCGCTTTCCCAGGCGAACATCGCGCCCTTGTAGCCCTGCGCCGCCGCCTTCTGCCGGGCGCCCTCCAGCGTGTGATAGCGGTACATCAGCATGTTGCGCGCGATTTCCGGCTGGGTGGTGATGAAGAAGGGCAGCATGAAGATCTCCGTATCCCAGAAGACGTGGCCGAAGTAGCCCTCGCCGCTCAGCGATTTGGCCGCGATGCTCACGCGATCATCGTGGCGCGGCGCGGCGATCAGCAACTGGAAGAGGCTGAAGCGCACGGCCCGCGCCGCCTCGTCGTCCCCTGCGATAAGGACGTCGCTGGCCTCCCAAGTCGCGGCCCAGACGGCGTCGTTGGCGTCGCGCAACGTATCATAGCCCGCCGCAACCGCCTCCTTCAGCGCCGAGATGGCCGCCGCCTGGGGATCGTCGGTATCGCGCGCGGTGTACATCGTGACTAACTTATCGACGGTGAGGGTCTGCCCCTGCACGAGCTTCCCCCGCGCCACGACGGTCGGCGTCCAATCGCAATCGCACACCTGCGTACTGGCATCAGCGCCGGCCACGTGAAGATGGCACGCCGCGCTCAGGTCGATCTCGGTGTGGCGCGTGCGCACGGTGAGATAGGCGCCCGATGCGTCGATTACGCCCTGATCCACCCACGACCAGTGCAGGCGCCCGCTGTTATCCGCGAAGCCGGGCAGGCCGGCGCGCACCTCGATCTCCGTCGGCGCCTCGAAATCGACCGCGGTGATGCGACAGCGCACGGCCAGGACGTGCTCGTCCGCCAGGCTGGCGAAGCGCTCGAAGGCCAAATCCACCGTGTGGCCCGCCGGACTGCGCCAACGCAGTTCGCGCGTCAGCACGCCCGTGCGCAGATCCAAGGCGCGATGATAGTCCAGCACCTCGCCGCGATCCATGCGGAAGCGCTCGCCGTCGACCAGAATCACAAGCCGGAGCCAGTTGGGCGCGTTCGCCAACTCCGTGTTGACGATGGGCGTGTCATCGAAGACGCCATGCACGAGCGTGAGCGCCTGCTCGCCGGGATAGCCCTCCTCGAAGGCGCCGCGCGCGCCCAAATAGCCGTTGCCGATGGTGAAAATCGTCTCTTTGTGATGCACGTCCTGGGGGTCAAACGCCGTCTCGGTGATCTGCCAAGATGTCATCTACACACTCCTCAAAATCAGTTACAAGTTAAAAGTTGAAAGTCACAAGTCGTCTAAAGTCGAAGGTCGAAAAGTCTAAAGCTCGGCGGCCACTTACTTGATGTAGCTCAAATACTCCGCTTGATAGTCCAGCATCGTATCCAACAACTGCTTGGCCGCGTGGAAGCTGTTGACGACCGGATCAACCAGCAGGGCTTGGAGCGCGATCTCGCGGGAGCCGGTGAGCACGGTCTCCGTCGTCATTCGATTGATCGCAACCTGGTTCATCAGCAAGCCGGCGAATCCGGCGGGCAGCGCGCCCAACTTCACGCCGTGGATGCCGTCCGCGTCGATGACGCCCGGCGCCTCCACGACCTGGTCGGCGGGCAGATTGTCGATCAGGCCATCGTTGGGCACATTGATCGCCAGCACATCGTAGGGCTTGCCGGCGGCCAGCGCGTCGATGATGTCGATCACGGACCAGCCCTCCTCCTCGCCCGTACCGGCGGCGAGGCGCTCCTGCGGCGGAGCCGGCGGCTCTAAGCAACTCGCCTTGTAGTTGCGATAGTAGTCCAAGATGCCGCGATGATCCACCACATCTTGCGCCCACGGGATGTACTCGCCGAAGTGGCTATCGACAGTGATGGGCAGCAGTCCAAAGCGCTCCAGGATGACGTGGAAGAGGCCCAAACCAGGCAGGCCGGCCAAATAGTCCGGCGCCTTCGCCCGGATGTCGGGATAGGCGTCCGCGCCAGAGTCTTTATAGCGCGCCTTCAGCAGCACGCTGAAATGATTCAGGCCCCCCGCCTGGATCTCCAGGTTAGAGAAGGGCGTATCTAACATCCGAGGCAGGTGATAGGGCAGCGAGGCGATCTCGTGGCAGAGGCCCACATAGCGCAGATCGGGGAATTTGGTGTGCACGGCGTGGGAGATGCGCATCATCGGGTTGCTCAGGTTGAGCACGTAGGCCTCCGGGCAGAGGGCCTGAATATCCGCGCAGATCTCCAAAATCGGCGGGATGATGCGCAGCGCGTGGAAGAAGCCGCCCGGCCCCCCATTCTCGCCGTAGACCTGCGGGATGCCATATTGCAGTGGGACGGTCCAATCCTGCTCCCACAACTCGTAGCGGTCGCCGATCTCGATGGAGATGATGCAGAAATCAGCGCCCATCAGCGCCTCCTCGCGCGAGGTCGTCGCGACGATCTCGTAATCCAAGCCCTCGGCCTCGATATACTGGCGCGCGTGGCCCTCGACGCGGGCCAGCGCATCGGGGTTGATATCGTGCAGCACCACCATGCTCCCGGCCAACGACGGGCGATTGAAAATGTCGCCCAACATGCCCAGGCCGAACATCGCGCTCCCAGCGCCGATCAACACAATTCGGGACGTCATAGAGATACCTCCTGTGAGATTTACGTTTGAAATCAATAATAAAGTGAGTGATGGAGAATGTTGCGTATTTCATATTGCGTAACAGAACGGCCAATGTCCATTCTCCATTCTCAATTATAGTCCGCTCGACAGATCTGCAAACGGCTATCATTTCGCTCATCGTGAAACGATAGCCCTACACTGTACGACAAGCTACAACACCGTGTCCTTGGTAGATTATGTTGTGGGCGATGCGATTTTAAATTTAACATTGTTTCTAAGGCGCCTCATACACCCCTTCGATGCACAAAATACACTAACGAAAATCTAATTTGACACCCCCCAGACCCATGCTATCATCTTCTACAATTACATAATCCACCAATGCAAGCTACCTCACAGAATAACATGGAATGGCGGATAACGCCCAGTGTTTTAAGGAGGCAAAGAGATGTCATTTTTCAGACGTCGAGATGAACAAGAAGCCGAACCCACACCGCCCCAACCCACACCAAAGCCCAAGCCTAAGAAGAAAGAAGAGGAGCGCGAAGAGTTCCTCAAGCCCATCGTGCCAGAACCGGAGGATGCGCCGCGCCAGCGAGGCTTCATTAAGGCAGATCGCGCCGCCACGATGCGCCTCCAGATTCAGATCGCGGACAACCTGCGCAAGAAATTCCTGGCGCCCAATCTATCGTTGGACCTCCCGATGGATCGGACCCCGGAGCGCGAACAACAGGTCATCGAAAAACTGGATCAACTCACCAATAGCTCCGGCTTCCGCATGCCGAAAAACATCACCCAAGAGAAGTTCTACGAGAATGTGATGAACGAGATTTTCGGCTATGGTCCGATCCAGCCCCTCATCGACCGAGACGACCTGAACGAGATTATGGTCAACGGCCCCTACATCATCTTTGTGGAAACATCAGGAGGCTTGAAGGAAAGCGGATACAAGTTCCTCGATGACGATCACGTGGAACGCATCGTCAAGCGGATTGTACTGCCGCTGGGCCGCACCGTCGATCCAGACACGCCGCTCATCGATGCGCGCCTGCCCGATGGTTCCCGCGTCAACTCTGTGATCCGCCCTTGCGCCTTGGACGGGCCTAACATCACCATCCGAAAATTCTCCAGGGAGAGGCTCACCGTCAAAGATCTGCTGAATTTCGGTTCGCTCAATGAGGATATGGCAAAGTTTATGGAGGGGACCGTCGTCGCGCGGCGCAATATGATCGTCTCCGGCGGCACCGGCTCCGGGAAGACGACCCTGATCAACATCCTCTCCAACTTCATTCCCAGTCACGAGCGCACGGTGACCATCGAGGACGCCGCCGAGTTACAATTCCACCAACGCAACGTCGTGCGCTTGGAGACCAAGAAGCCCACGCCTGAAAGCCCTAACGAGGTCACAATCCGCGATTGCGTAATCAACGCGCTGCGGATGCGCCCAGAGCGCATCGTCGTGGGTGAGTGCCGTGGCGGAGAGGCGTTGGACATGCTCCAGGCAATGAACACGGGCCACGATGGCAGTATGACGACCATCCACGCGAACACGCCGCGCGACTGCATCAGTCGTCTCGAGACGCTGGTGCTGAT
Organism: uncultured Anaerolineales bacterium; assembly: GCA_964468735.1. Lineage (GTDB taxonomy): Bacteria > Chloroflexota > Anaerolineae > B4-G1 > SLSP01 > JAAAOZ01. Next base: position 7,145 of record CAYXVS010000109.1, read on the forward strand.
GGCCGGCGCGGATCTGCCGCTCTTCACGGTGCGCCGCCAGATCGCCTCCGCTATCAATATGATTGTGCAGACCAGCCGGCTCCGCGATGGCAGTCGCAAGGTCATCCAAATCACCGAGGTGATGGGGATGGAGGGCGAGACGGTCGTGATGCAGGACCTCTACAAATTCCACGATGAAGGTGAAACCGAGGATGGCAAAGTCAAGGGCTATCACGGCCCCACCGGCGTGCGCCCCCACTTCGACGATCTGCTCAAGCGCTACGGTTTCAACTTCCCGCCCTCGATGTTTATGAAGAAGGGTCAACTGTAGCGGAGAGAGTCAGAAAGTCAAAAGTCCAAAAGTCAAAAGCGCTCCGCAGCGAGGTCGAAATCGCTGATCGGAGCGCTTTTTTTAAGTCAACCTTGCGACGGCACTCCATTGCATTGCGTGCCTGACTACAAACCCTCCTCTTTCATCTTCTCAACCACGAGCCAGAAGTTGACGCCCGCATCCTCGTGCAAGCTGACGCGCAACCCAGGGCCGCCGAAGAAGCGCAGCAGGGCACTCGGCGGATAGAAATGGCTGCGCATCAGAGCCAGTCGTTCCGCCCACGCCACCAGCTTGACGGAGAATCGCCGCACGTCCGGCTCCTCGATGACCAGCCGTCCGCCCGGCGCCAGCACACGCACCAACTCGCGCGCGCCCTGTGCGTACTGCTGGAAATGGTGAAAGCTGTCCACGGCGATGATGCGCGGGAAAGCGCCATCGCGGAAGGGCAGCCGCTCGACGCACCCCTGGCACACGCCTAGCTTGGACTTCGCGCGCGCCTCCCACAACATCCCCCAGGAGAGATCGACCACGCAGATGTGGCTCACCTCGCCCCGAAAGTGCTGTGCAATCCGCCCGGTGCCGCCGCCGACATCTAAGAGCAGATCGGTTGGGCGCGGCTCAAGCAGCCGGCGCAGCGTGGCGACATCTTCGTGCCGAATCACGCGCTCGTAGAGCGGCGCCAGCAGCCCAAAGTGATCGAAGGGCGGCCTGCCGCCGCTCATCCCGCCGCTTTCTCCCGCGCCTGCTGCGCGATCCGATCCTCGATAAAGTCGCGGCGGTTGCCCAGGCACACCTCCAATCCAAACGCCGTCTTGATGATGTCGCTATCCAACGGCACCAGCTTCTGCTCCGCGATGGCCTCTTTGATCGGCACGGAGATGATGCGCTCGTTCTTCAGCGCCACCATCTCACCCAACTTGTCCTCGGCGACGAGATGTACGGCCATCGCGCCGAAGCGCGTCGCCAGCAGGCGATCAAAGGCCGAGGGCGAGCCGCCCCGTTGCAGGTGACCCAACACAGTGACGCGCACCTCGATGTCACTCAACTCGCGAATCTGCGCCGCGACGACCTCGCCCACGCCGCCCAGGCGCTGCATTCCCCCCACCTCGCGGTGCTGCTGATAGACGACCTCGCCGCCGACGGGCCGGGCGCCCTCCGCCGCGATGATGATGCTGTACTTCGCGCCCTTGCGGTTGCGCGCGGCCAGCTTCTCCAACACAGCCTCGATGTCGTAGGGGATCTCCGGGATCAGAATGACGTCGGCGTCCCCGGAGATGCCGGCCTTCAGCCCGATCCAGCCCGCGTCGCGGCCCATCACCTCTAAGATGATGGCGCGATGATGGCTCTCGGCGGTGGTGTGGAGCCGATCCAGCGCCTCCATCGCGGTGTTGACCGCTGTATCGAAGCCGAAGGTGATGTTCGTGGCCAGAATATCATTGTCGATGGTCTTGGGCACGCCGACGGCGCGCAGGCCCTTGTCGATCAGCTCCTGGGTGATGCGCAGGGAGCCATCGCCGCCGATGACGATCAGCGCATCCAAGCCCAGCACCTCCGCGTGGCGCACAACGTCATCGGAGACGTCGAAGACCTTGGTCTCGCCCTCCGCCGTCTCCACCTCGTAGCTGAACGGATCAGCGCGGTTGGTGGTGCCCAAGATCGTCCCACCGCGCGTCAAAATCCCGCGCACATCCGCCAAGCGTAAGGGACGCACCTTCCCCGGCTGAATCAGCCCCTCGAAGCCGTCCTCGATGCCCAACACCTCCCACTCATACTCGTTGATGGCGGTCTTGACCGCCGCGCGAATGACCGCATTGAGGCCGGGACAATCCCCGCCCCCGGTCAATACGCCGATGCGTCGGATTTCCCTCTCTTTTGCCATAGTGTCCTCCAAAGTTATTGAGAAAACCAAGGTGCAACGCACTTGAACTGCAGGAAAGGTGCTACCTCATGCAGTCTATACTTGGCGACAAGCCCAAAAGTGCGTTGCACCTCACAAGATTATAAGGGTACGACGAGACAGCGAATCAGTGGATGAACGAATTGCTCATTCGCTGTTTCGCAAATTCGCTAGCCGTCCTGGCGCATCTTCTTGAACATCAGGAACATGCTGCCAAACGCGGTGAAGAAAGCCAGCGCTACCTTAGTGACATCGACAATCGGCTCGACGCGGACCCCCTCCGGCCCGACGATGATGGCCGCAATCGGGCGCGCGGCTGAGCCGCCGCCCCCGCCGCCTCCACCGCCGACGCCGTACTCGCCGCCATTCTCTTCACCTGCGTCGTCATCGTCGTTCTCCTCCTCGGAGGAGCTTGCAGCCGCGCCGCCGCCCATCCCATAGCCGAAGCCCAATCCCACAGAGATCTCAGACGCGGTGATGACCGTGTGCTCGCCTTTGGTGACTGGCTCGCCGTAGA
>CAYXVS010000110.1:0-9564 GCA_964468735.1 uncultured Anaerolineales bacterium
CGCAAGCGGATGGAAATCGCGCTGCGCGAGAGTGAGGAACGTTTTAGAAAATCATTCAATACCGAGGTGGTTGCCATAGCGATTAGTCGCCGCCGCGACGGAATGTATATTGAGGCCAATCCTGGTTTCCTCAAGGTGACGGGCTATGACTATAACGAGATAGTGGGTCACACATCACAGGAATTGGAGTTTTTATCTTCGTCCCAGCGTCAAACTTTAATAGCTAACCTGGAGGAAAAAGGGCGCTTGCATAATCAAGAGCTCACATATCCAACCAGAAGTGGGGAGTTACGGACCATTCTGTTCTCCATTGGCCCGATCACCATAGGTAATGAAGACTGTATGTTAGCGACAATGGTGGACATCACCGCGCGCAAGCAGGTTGAGAAGGCGCTGCGCGAGAGTGAATCCCGTGTCAAACATAAGCTGAAGAGTATCCTCTCGCCCGCTGGTGACTTGTCCTCGCTTGATCTCGGTGACATCATCGACGTTGAAGCGATCCAATCGTTGATGGATCACTTCTATGCCCTGACCCATATCGGCATTGCCATCGTCGATATGGAAGGTGAGGTGCTGGTGGCCACTGGATGGCAGGACATCTGCACCGAGTTCCACCGGGTACATCCCGAAACCTGCCAATACTGCATCGAGAGCGATACGGCGCTTTCAGCAGGTATTACACCCGGCGACTACAAGCTTTACAAGTGCAAGAACAATATGTGGGATATGGCGACGCCTATCGTGGTCGGCGGGCGGCATGTGGGAAATCTGTTTCTGGGGCAGTTTTTCTTCGATGATGAAACGGTAGATCGCGAGGCGTTCCGCAAGCAGGCCGAGGTGTATGGTTTTGACGAAGAGGCCTACTTGACAGCACTTGATCGAGTTCCGCGCTGGTCACGAGAGAAAGTCAGAACCGTCTTCAGGTTCTACACCGAGCTAGCTACGCTGATATCCCAACTGAGCCACAGCAATCTAAAGCTGGCCCAGTCGCTGGCCGAGAAAAAGAGATTGATAGCAGAGCTGAAAAGAAGCGAGCAAACATTCAAGAGCTACATCGAACACGCACCTTATGGTATCTTTGTCGCTGATGAGCAAGGTTGCTATATAGAAGTGAATGAAGCAGCGTGCCAAATGACCGGCTATGCGCGTGACGAGTTGCTGAATATGCAAATCGTACACCTCAGCCCACCTGAGCATCGCGAGGCCGCCGAAGAGCATTTCCGCACCGTCGTTGAAGAGGGGGCTGCCACAGGCGTAGAGCCATTTATTCGTAAGGACGGCAGTCTCCGCTGGTGGTCGGTGGTTGCCATCCGTCTTACGGACACGCGCTTTCTAGGGTATACAGAGGACGTCACCGCGCGCCAGCGGGCGGCGGAAGAACAGGCGCGGTTGACGGCCGAGGTGCACACGCAGGCCAAACAGATGGCCCAAATCCTCGCCACCGTGCCGGCGGGCGTGCTGCTGCTGGACGCCACGGGACGGGTCCTGCAGGCCAACACTGTGGCCGAGAGCGACCTGGCCGTGTTGGCCGGAGTCACAGTGGGCGATACGCTCACCCGCCTGGGCGACCGCCCGCTGGCTGATCTGCTCACCTCGCCGCCCATCAAAGGGCTATGGCACGAGATTGAGGTGGAGGCCCGCATTTTTGAGGCCATCGCGCGGCCGGTGGAAAACGGCCCCATACCGGAGCAGTGGGTGCTGGTGATCAAAGATGTGACCGAGGAGCGGCAGATTCGGGCGCAGATCCAGCAGCAGGCCCAATTGGCGGCCGTGGGCCAACTGGCCGCCGGCATCGCCCACGATTTCAACAACATCATGGCCGTCGTCGTCCTCTATACCCAAATGGGATTGAACATGCCCGATGCGCCGCCAAAACTCCGCGCGCGCCTGGAGGTCGTCTCCCAGCAGGCTCGGCGGGCCACCGACCTGATCGATCAGATTCTGGACTTTGGTCGGCAGGCGGTGCTGGAGCGTCGCCCGATGGATTTGGCCCCCTTCTTGAAGGAGGTGGTCAAGCTCCTGGAGCGCACCCTGCCGGAAAACATCAAAGTGAAGCTGAATTATGATCGGGATGCGTACACCGTCGACGCCGATCCCACGCGGATGCAACAAGCCATCATGAACCTGGCGATCAACGCGCGGGATGCTATGCATCCCCAAGAGGGCGGGGAGCTGCGCATCGACCTCTCCCGGATAGCGGCGCCGGACAGCATCCAGTGCCGGACGTGTGGGCAGGTGCTTGATGGAGATAATGGAGATAATGGAGAATGGATACGTATCGCGGTGACGGACAACGGAAGTGGGATTCCGCCAGAGGCGCTGCCCCACATCTTTGAGCCGTTCTTTACCACCAAAGAGGTGGGCGAGGGGACGGGATTGGGGCTGTCCCAAGTATTTGGCCTCGTGAAACAACACGAGGGTCACATCGACGTGACCTCCCAGGTGGGGCGCGGGACGACGTTCACCATCTATCTGCCCGCCTCACAGGTGCGGCCGTCCACCTCACCGGCCATCGAAAGAGGCTCCTTGATCCGAGGGCAAGGAGAGACGGTGCTGGTGGTGGAGGACAACGCCGCCTTACGCGCGGCGCTGATCGATACCTTAGAACTGCTGAACTATCGGGGGCTGCCTGCCGCCAATGGCCGCGCGGCGCTGGCCGTGTTGGAGCAGCACGCGGATGAGATCGCGGTGGTGCTGAGCGACCTGGTGATGCCGGAGATGGGCGGGCAGGCGTTGTTCCACGCCATGCGGCAGCGCGGCCTGACCCTGCCGGTGGTGATGTTGAGCGGTCACCCAATGGAGCATGAACTGGAGGCGCTCCAAGCCCAAGGCCTGACCGGATGGATGCTCAAGCCGCTCGATGGAGAGCAGTTGGCCCAGTTGTTGGCGCAGGTGCTGGATAAGGATGCCTCGAGAGAATAAACTCCCCAAAAACGAGGGGTTTCTGACCCCAGTTTTCCTCAGCCCCCGCAGGTTTGCGGGGGCTTTTTTGATGGAGGCGGCCCCCATCCGCCGCAAACCGTAACTGAAGCGTTATCCTCCGGCAAGAAAGGTGACGTATCGTAGGATTAGGCCGTTCCAAGAAAATAAACCTCCCAAAAATAAGTGGTTTTCTGAGAAAAGAGACCCAGGCTTGGGAGGTTTCAAATCCTGGAACTACCTTAGGCCGGCTGGCTTCCGGGAAGCTACATAAAGCTGGGCTGCGCTTCCCGGAAGCTCTGGAATCTTTTTTGGTTGTGGCTCTTTATCGTTAGGATATAATTAGAGGCAGGTGGGAGGACTGAATGAAGAATCGACTCACGCGCGCGCTACGCCTACGCTCTGGAGAGGGACGTCTCGTCCTGGTGCTCAGCTTCTTGCTGTTGGCCAACGCCATCGCCGGCGAGATTTCCGGCATCGTCTCCCTCAGCAATTTCTTAGACACCTCCGAGAGCGTCAACGGCATTCTCGTGGTCTGGGCTGCCGATATGCTCCTGATGCTGCTGATGACCGGCCTGCAATCGCTCGTCATCGACCGCTTCGACCGCCTGACCCTGATGCGCTGGATGGCCCTGATTTTTATGGGCGCCTTCATCGTCCTGCGCCTGCTGATGGTCTTTGGCGCACCCGAATGGCTCACGTACAGTATGCTCTACCTCCTCTCGACGCAACAACTGTTGATCTTCCCGCTCTTCTTCTGGATTCTGGCGAACGATCTCTTCGATATGGCGCAGACCAAGCGGCTTTTCCCCGGGATCGCTGGGGTGGGGTGGGTGGGCAGCCTGTTGGGCATCGGCTTCGCGGCCCTGCAATCCCATCTCTTCGCGCGCGCGGATGTGGGCAACGAGGAGGTCTTGGCCTTCAGTGCGCTGATCTATTTTGTGGTCTATATCGTCCTCAATATAGGATTCTCCGATGTGCAGCTCCGTGAGACGGTCCCCCCCACCGAGACGGTGCGCGAGACGCTGACCGAAGGGTGGGGCTTCGTCAGGGATGTGCCCGCCTTCCGGTACCTGGCGATGGCGCTGCTGGCGCTGGCGATCTGCGATGTGATCATCGAGTTTCGCTTCCTGGCGGTCTCCGATCTCGCCTTCCCCACCTCGGCGCAGTACCAGACCTTCTACAGCATCTATCGCCTGAGTTACACCGTGGCCGCCCTGCTGATCCAGACCTTCATCTCCGGGCGGATCATCGACAAGCTGGGGATTCAGCACACCTTCCTGATTTTGCCCGCGATGGCGCTGCTGGGCGCGCTCTGGATGTTGGGCTGGCCCGGCATCGTCAGCGCGGTGGGCGGCCTGGTTCTGGTCAAATTGCCGGAGTACACGGTCGATGAATCGGCGCGGAAGGCGTTCCAGGCGCTGGCGCCGGAGGAACGGCGCGGGCGCGTGAGCGTCTTCTTGGATAGCTACCTCTATGTGGGCGGAAGCCTGCTGGGCATCGGCGTGCTGAGCTTGACGTTAGCGCTTGGAAATACCGCGCCCGCGATGGCCAATTCCTATATCTATCTCGCCATTGTGGTCGCGGCGGCGCTCTTCGCGCTCTGGGCGATTGTGCAATTGCGCAGGGTCTACGAGGAGAGCCTCTGGAATTGGCGGCTCAAGCGCCGTCAACGCCGCGTCAGCAGCGTGTTGGATAAGTTGGACTTCTGAGTCGAGGGGACGAAACGAATGGAGATTGGCCTGACCTACAACCTACGCGAAGAAGCGCGCGCTTATCCCGGTGCGCCGCCTGATTTTGCCGCCGAGTTCGATTCCGAGGAGAGTATCGGCTATTTGGTGGATGCGCTGACCCGGCTGGGTCATCGCGTCCGGCGGATTGGGAACCTGGGCCGGTTGATGGACTTTCTCTGTGCGGGCCAGGGTGAGACGTTAGATCTGGTCTTCAATATGGCCGAGGGCGTCTGGGGCCGCGCGCGCGAGGCGCAGGCGCCGGCGCTGCTGGAGGCGTATCGCGTGCCCTATACCGGCTCCGATCCGCTGACGTTGAGCCTCTGCTTAGATAAGGCGATGGCCAAGCGGATCTGGCTGCAGGCGGGCGTGGCGACCGCGCCCTTCGCCGTGATCTCGGAGGCGGCGCTGGTGGGCGATCTTGTGGATCATCATAGCCTGCCCGATTTCCCGCTCTTCGTCAAGCCGCTGCACGAGGGCACGTCCAAGGGCATCGACGCGGCGTCGGTGGTCGCGTCGGAAGCGGCGCTGCGAGAGCGAATCGAATGGACCGTGGCCCGCTATCGTCAGCCCGCGCTCGTCGAGGCCTTCCTGCCGGGACGCGAGTTTTCTGTCGGCATCTTGGGCACGGGGGCGGAGGCGCACGTCTTCGGCGTCACGGAGATCACCGCGCCGGCGGCGCACGGCATCAGCGACCAGGGCGAGAAGGAGCGCTGGGGAGATTCGATAGCGGGCGTCTTCACGCCGGTGCCGGAGACGGCGCTGCGCGCGGAGCTGGCCGATCTCGCGCTGCGCGCCTATCGCGCCGTGGCGTGTCGTGATCTGGGCCGCGTGGACATCCGCATGGACGCGATGGACGCGATGGCCCGGCCCCACGTGATGGAATTGAATCCCCTGGTGGGATTGCACCCCACGTCCAGCGTGATGCCCATCATCGCGCAGCAGGCCGGCTTATCCTACGACGAATTAATCGACGCGATTGTCACGAACGCCCTCCGGCGTTGGAAAGGAGAATGAGACGATGGCCTCGGCTTTATCCCAAGAGACCTTGGCGCAGGCGGATTGGCGGACGCAGTTGCAGCATCGCATCACGACGTTGGCGGAACTGCGTGAGTGGATCGATGTCTCGGAGGCGGAAGCGGCCGCGATCCGCGCCTGCGAGGGGCGGTATCGCTGGAGCATCACGCCTTACTATGCTTCCCTGATGGATCGAGAAGATCCGCATTGCCCCGTGCGGCAGTTGGGTGTGCCGAGCCGGCGCGAATTCACCTCGCATCCCACCGCCTCCGTCGATCCTGTGGGCGATATAACCCATCGCAAGACCAATCGCATCGTCCACAAATACCCGGATCGGCTGATTATGCTGGCGACGGAGATGTGCCCCGTCTACTGCCGCCACTGCACGCGCAAATATCACACGATGGATGTGGCGGGCACCTATTTTCGGGAGCGCGAGGCGGCCGATTGGGACGAGGACTTCGATTACATCGCTCGCCACTCGGAGGTGCGTGATGTTTTGGTGACCGGCGGCGACCCGCTGATCTACGGCGATGCGAAGTTGGAGGAGATCCTCGCGCGGCTGCGCGCCATTCCCCACGTGGAGGTTGTACGCATCGGCAGCCGGACGCCGGTGGTGTTGCCCCAGCGCATCACGCCGGAGCTGTGCGAGATGTTGGAGCGCTTCCATCCGCTGTGGTTCAACACCCACTTCAACCACGCGCGCGAGATCACGCCGGCGGCCGCGCAGGCCTGCGATCGCCTGCTCCGCCACGGCATCGTCGTGCAGAATCAGAGCGTCCTGCTCCGGGGCGTCAACGACGACCTGGCGACGATGCGGGAGCTGTTGCACGCGCTGCTCAAAATCCGCGTGCTGCCCTATTATCTTTATCACTGCGATAACGCGGTGGGCATCTCGCACTTCGTCACGACGATTGCTCAGGGGCGGGAGATTATGCGCGGCCTGATTGGGCACACGACCGGCTTCGCGATCCCGCAGTATGTGCTGACCACGCCGCTGGGCAAGATTCCGCTGTGGGAGCCGTACTATCATGAGGACGCGAGGGGGCGCTGGGTGGAAAATTACGCCGGGGAGACGATGAACGTCGCTGACCTGGCGCTCACAAATCGTAACCGTTTAGACTTATGAGGTGCAACGCACTTTTGGGCTTAATCCCAGGCATGTACTGCATCAGGTGTAACGGTTATTCAAGTTAAAGTGCGTTGCACCTTGGTCTGCTCGCAAATAGTGAGGTGAAAGAGGGAGACACATGAACTCCGACCGAAAGTTTTTTAAATTCGTCAGCTTGCGGGTCAAATTCCTGGTGGGATTTACCCTGCTCTTTAGTTTAGTCTTTGCGGTGGCCTTCTATTGGTTCTACTCCTTCGCTACTGATATGGCGATGAATAAAATCGAGGAGGATATGGTCAACACGCTCTACGGCGGCATCGAGGGCATCGATGGCGACACATTCGCCGCGATGGCGCACGAGGCGGAGCCGCGCGAGGACGGGCTGACGGACGATCCGCGCTACTGGGAGCATCGCGCTTGGCTGGATACGATCCACCAACTGGAGCCGCGCGCCTATCCCTACTCCTGGATTCGGGGCGATGAGGCGGTCGAGAATGAGGTGCTCTTCATCGGCGACTTCCTGCTGACCGTCGGGTGGGATAAGGCGTCGGTCTTCCGCGAGCCGTACATCACGCAAGGCTCGATGATCGAGGGCCTCTCCGGCCTATGGGAGGATTTGGAGCCGTATGAGGATAAGTGGGGCAGTTGGATCTCGGCCTACGCGCCCATCCGCAACGCTGCGGGCGAGTCGGTCGGCGGCTTGGGCATCGATTTTCGCGCCGATTACGTCCGGGAGGTGCAGCGCTCGATCTTGGATACGGTCTTCGTGGCCTTCCTGATCACCTACGCGACGCTCTTCGGCCTGGTCTTCATCATCTCCCAGACCCTCACGCGCCCCATCATCGGTTTGACCCAGATCGTCGAGCGGGTGGCGGAGGGCGATTACGACCAGGATATGGCGCCGCTCTATTCCGGCCCGCTGCGCGACGAGGTCGCCACGCTGGCCCGCGTCTTCGAGATGATGGTGAATAAAGTCCGCGAGCGTGAGGAGGGGCTGAAGCGCCAGGTCGAGGAGCTGCGCATCGAGATCGATCACAGCAAGAAGGCGCGCCAGGTCGCCGAGATCACCGAATCGGAGTATTTCCAGGAACTCAAAGAACGCGCCGACGAACTTCGCAAGCGCGCGATGGAGTGATCCAAGGCGTATTGCGTAAAAATTAACTTGCAACGTGTAACTTTTAACTTTCAACTTTCAACTTTCAACTTGCAACTTTGAACCTGCAACCGAATTCCAAAGGAGAGCATCATGTCAAAAATCGTTTCGGTCCATTCGTTTCGGGGCGGCACCGGCAAATCGAACATCTCTGCCAACGTGGCGGCCCAACTGGCCAAGGACGGCCATCGCGTCGGCGTGATCGATACCGACATCCAATCGCCGGGGATTCACATCATCTTCGGCATGGACGAGGAGAAGATCGACAAATCATTGAATGACTACCTCTGGGGCCGCTGTCCCATCGAGGAGACGGCCTACGATGTGGGCGCGCAGATCGGCAAGGGGAAGGTGGTGCTGATGAGCCGCAACATCTACCTGATCCCATCCAGCATCCGCGCGGGGGAGATCGCGCGCGTCCTGCGCGAGGGCTACGACGTGGGCTTGCTCAACGACGGCTTCAACGCCTTAGTCGAGAAACTGGCGTTGGATTATCTCATCATCGACACCCATCCCGGCCTCAACGAGGAGACGCTTCTCTCCATCGCCATCTCGGATGTGCTGATCATCATCCTCCGGCCCGATAAGCAGGATTTCCAGGGCACGGCGGTCACCGTCGACGTGGCGCGGAAGTTGGAGGTGCCCAATCTCTACCTCGTGGTCAACAAGGCGTTGACCAGCTACGACTTCGATGAGCTGCGCGAGCAGGTGGAGGCGATCTATGACGGCCCGGTAGCGACCATTTTGCCCCTTTCGGAGGATGTGGCGCGCATGCAATCCGCCGATGTCTTCTCGCTCCACTATCCAGATCATCCATTCTCCACCGGCATCCGGGACGTCGTCAACCTCATCGAGAAGGTCTAGGGGGCGGCGATGGTTTGTCACAAATGTGGGCAACCCGCCATTGGCATCTGCAAATTTTGCGGGCGTGGGGTCTGTAAGGATCACTACAGCACCGATTTCCCCACCACGCTGGCGATGTACTTGGGCCGCGACGAGACGCCCAAGGCCGTGGTCGTCTCGAATGTCCTGTGGTGCGGGGAGTGCGATCCCCAGCCGGAGCCAATCGCCGTGCCAGAGTTTTACTGAGGAGGTGGCCTGTGGGTATTTTTGACTCTTTTTCCAAGCAGATTGAGCAACAGAGCGGGGGGATTAAAATCTCCGATCTGTTGGGCCTGCCCGACGACCTGCGCCGCCTGATGACGCACATCGTCCGCCAGCGTGTCATCACCTTTGAAGAGGCGGTCGAGATCACCGAGGAATCGCGAGAGCAGACCCAGGAGATGTTGGAGCGCCTGATAGAGGGCGGCTATCTCCAATCGAATCCGCAGGATCAGACCTACTGCGTCCGCTACGGCAAGACCAATCCCCGCCAGGTCAGCGGCGGCGTGTGGAACGCCTTGGAGGAGCGGACGAAAAAATAACTTTGTTCGTAGTCAGGCATCCACTACGCGATGGAATGTTAATGAAATGGAGTGCCGTTGTGAGCCACACGAAAAACGCCACTCCGCTAGCGCTCCGAGGCTTACTACAAACTAAAAGCAAAAAAATAACGCCCACCGGGTTGCGTAATCACCGGTGGGCGCGTTTTTGATTGGACATCAGAGGTTAGAAGTTGGGTATTAGACACCCTG
>CAYXVS010000111.1:0-9541 GCA_964468735.1 uncultured Anaerolineales bacterium
AACGTTTCGAGATATTCGACAAAGGGATGGGTTTTTGTTTCCATAGGAACCTCCTGTAAGTGATATGGATTAAGTCCTTCGATTTTCAGACATTGAGTGTATCAGTTTGTTTCGGCAACACCTTGCTCAAGCCCCCGCCAAGTTGGCCTCGTGCCCGGACGGCGGCCTTGAGGTTGCGAGGACGATGCTCCAATTCGCCAGCCATACGCTCCAGGGCATCCCAGGCCACACGGCGCAGGGTCGTTGACCAGCTCTCCAGGCTACCGGTTACATCTTGAGGCAACGTTTCGATGAGATGCAGAAAGGGAATTTCCAGCCGAACCCAGTAATCGCGCTCGACGGCCCACTGGGTCATCAGGTTATCCATATCGTCGCGATCTGGCTCACGGCCACTTTCTTGATCGGCTTGCGGCGATAGAATGAACTTCGCCAGCGTCCGAGCGGCGCCCCAGAGTTGCCCTCGGACATCCTCGGCCATTTTGAGCGCATCATCCAGCCGCTCGGCCAGCGTTTTTTCGGCGAGATATTGCATCGGGAGTGGCATACGTTCAGCGCGATAGAACTCAACTTTAGCGCGACTCTTCGCCATGCCCAATGCCATGTACCGCCGCGTCTGCGCAGCGTCTAGTATCCCTTCTTCGACAACCAACTCCGCCAACCAGCGAAAGGTCTCCGGCGGGCGATAATCGTCGCTGCTGAGTTTGAAGAGCGCCGCGCTGTCGCGCCATAAGGCGCGATCTTCTTGAAAACGAAGCGGCAGCGGCCCGCGCCGGCTATCCCGACGATAATGTTTCATCGGGTCGAGAATATCATTATCTAACCGCAGGGCGGGCGCCATCGTAATGGCCGTGATCATTGGGCCGGCGCTCGTCGGCTGGGGCATTAACAAAATGCGCCGGTTCTGCCAGGTGAGATAGTCGAGATACCCCAGCGGGCGTGTGCGCTCTGGCTGGTAAGGGTCATCCATCTCCCAGGCAGGGCGATCCTGTGGATGGTGGACTAACACCGTATCCCAGGTGGGATACGGGAGCAGATTGAGCATCAACGTCTCGAAGAGCGTGTCGCCCTGCACAAGGAAAATCACGCCGCTCGTGCAGGTGCCTTCGGTGAAGGTGTCGCCTCGGATGCCAGCTAGCCCCGCCAGTCCAAAGGCCTGGAGCGTCACAACGGCACGCGCCGCTTTTGCTGGGGTAAGGACGATGCTATCCTCATCAGTGTTGTGATCGAAAAGTGTGGCTTTGTTGCCAAAGGCCGTATCAAGGATGAGGCTGTTAGGCGATTTTTCCTTGACGCGATCATCTGCCGCCTGGTAAAAGGGCCGCGCCTCATCCAAGAGATTGAACCGTGGACGCCAGGTTTGCCAATAAGCATCTAGCGGGGCCGGATCAAACTGCTCAGCAAGCCATAGATCCTCCCAGGCTTCGCATCCTTCCGGGCCGAAGTTCCGATGCACAATGGCCAACAACAGCCGATGGAGCGCAGCCGACTCTAGGGGAGAATCGACAGCGAGCGCCCGGATCTCGTGAGCCTGTCGCAAGATGTCCCGTAATCCCAACGTGATGGCCTCACCGTTCTGAAGCACACAGGGAATCCAGGGACGGTCTACCAAATTAAACTCTAACGTCATGACGCCTCCTTTACAATGTCTAATCCCAGCGATTGATTCAAGATTAAAGTGTATCCGATTTTGTCTATCGGGCAATTGTTTTGCTGAAACTCCAAGACGTAATAGTTTTTCAACAATGCGTGTCTTCGCCAACCTGAAGGAGAGGCTTTATTATCAGTACCGACGAGGTATGAGAAAATTTTGGGATGCGAGATCGAAACCGTTGCATCGACCAACGCTTGCGTCGTCTTTGCGTCTGGCCGCTGCGATAGGTTGATCCACGCGCCACTCCCATCCGGTTCAGTGTTCAAACGACCGTCAATCTTATGCAGGCAAACTACCGAGACAGAAGGAAGCCCCAACCGGGTGAGTGCTCGGAAGGCTTTGTGAACCTCTGGGGCGTCTTCTTGTAAGCCAGCGTTGCTCTGTTTGAGCAAGCGCCTGTGATCAGGGGCCAATACTAACTTTTGACGGGCTTTATCCGTATCTTCAGTGTTATGTCCCTGCATTTTGCGACGGGCCTCTGGCAAAAGATACGCAAAATCACCAGTCGCCGGCTCATCCGGCCCGTACACTGCTTCGATCAGATCGCGGGTGTCGGTGGGCAGAGACCAGCGCGTCCGCCCCTGGAGGGCCAGATAGGAACGCAACAGAAAATAGAGTTCGTAGACCCATTTATCGTTCCCAAAGTCTGGTGTGCCATTTTTGATGTTGGGCTTCGTGATCCACAACTGCGGTTCAGATAAAGGTTGGGGGCGATCACGTCCGCCGTGGCGATGCAGCCGCCCGGCGCGTTGAATCAACAGATCGACCGGCGCCAGATCACTGATCATCAGGTCAAAGTCGAGATCCAAGCTCTGCTCGATGACCTGGGTCGCCACGACGATGGCCTGATGAGGACGATTGCCCTTTTTACCAAATTGCTTCAGCACGCGCGCTTCAATCCTCTTGCGCCACCCAAACGGGAAGCGGGCGTGAAACAGGATCAAGTTCTCGTCTGAGACAATCTTGGCCTCTCGTAGCACGCGATAGACGTCCTGTGAACGCCGTACCGTGTTGCAGATGACCGCAGCACAGCCGCCCTCGCGCAGCGCCTCCTGTAACTGCTCCGCGATCATCATTGGATCACGAGCCAACCAATCCAGTTCCACGGTGCGTTCTGGACTTGCGGGCTTGTCATCTTCTGGTTCTGGCGCTCCGATCACACCCACGCGGCCATCCATCGCCCAGGTGGTGGTGGGATAAGGCGCCGGGGGCACCTCAACGTCATCGCCGGCGTAGGCCCGCACAAGTTCTTCTCTGGTCTTAGCCGGCAGTGTGGCCGAGAGGATCACAACGGATGTCCCTACCGCGCGTAGCCATCCCAACAGCCGTTGGAAAAGCGTGGACATATAGGTATCGTAGGCATGTACCTCGTCGAAGATCAGCGTCTTATGACTGAGGCCAAAGAGCCGGACGAAGAAGTGCCGGGTTTGCAAGACGCTCAGGAAAGTCTGATCGACAGTGCCAACACCGAATGGCGCCAACAAGCTGCGTTTACTGGGTAAGAACCAACTCATCGCCTCAAGAGCTTGCGCCGTATCCTCAATCTCTTCATCGGCGATATTGATGTCCTGTGGGGGTCGGGTTTGCATCCATCGCGCCTGGCTATGAACCAACAACGGCGCGATAGTTATGTCAGGATATCGGTGGGTCAACATCTTGTTAACGCGGTCGTGCATTTGATTGCTCGTTGCCATTGTCGGCATCGCCACGTACATACCACGCTGGTGCAGGACACGCGCCCAATGATCGGCCAAATAAAGAGCCGCCTCAGTTTTCCCAATGCCAGTTGGCGCTTCGATAATGACCAAGGCCGGTTGATCCAATTGCTCTGCTAACTCGACAACCTCCGATTGCATTGGCCTGGGACTATCAACCTCAAATAGCTCACAAAACGCGCGTGCCTGCTGAGGCGGTTGCCACGCCATCCAATTCAAAGCCGCCAACGCCTCGCGGGCCTGGCGTTTGGCTCGTTCCGCATAGCGATCTATATCTACTGGTGGCGCCGTGTAAGGGAAATAGGTGTCCATCGACCCAACCCAATCCGCAACCGATGTCAAGCCCGACAGGAGAGTAAACAGCGTATTGCGTATTTCGCGAGGTGCGTCAGTATTCTCTATGGGCGGTGGGGAGAAGAGATTGATCAGCACGTCCACCAACTCGCCGCGCACTTTATCCCAATCCTCTAAACCCAAGTTATAGGTCTTGAGCGCTTGCAACTCCTCCGCAATAGGCCAACTGCCGTGGTGTCCCCCAACAGCGCGGGCGATGCCGCGCACCCAACGTCGTGGCAGGTTGGTCTTTTCGGTGAGAAGTACAGGCAACAGATCGGCAGAGGCTGTGCCGTGGTAAAAGCGCTCACGGGAAAAGATCTGAGGGAAAGGTAAGCCAGCTTCCTTTAGCTCCGTTTCAGCTACATCGTACTTTCGTTGAAAGCCAGGGCATGCCTTACCTAAATCGTGCAGGCTAACCCAAAACACGATAAGGCGCTCCGCCTCCGGTTCCTCAAGACCTATCGCCTCTGCGATATGCGTACGGAAACTGGAGGTTAACACTTGACGCCACATCACGCGAGCCACCTGCGCCACATCGATCATGTGACAAACCAAGGGATGAATTTCCTCTGTATTTTTGTGAGCTTTCCCCCACAACTGCTGATACAATGGTACCAGTTCCCCACACCCAACACCATACACCCGCGCCATCTTCCGCACCTCCCTCTCGATCTTCTCTCGCAGCGACACCGGCGATAGCACCTCGCAACTCGCCCCCCAGCCTCGAATCCACGGCAGCATCTCTTTCGGCTCGGCCACCGGAGCCTCCCAGATGTACGCACCGTCCTCCATCTCCACCAACGGCTTTTGCAACGGATGCCAGATGCTCTCTTTGAGCCGGGTGATCGCGATCTTGCCCGTGAACTTAAGCTTAACGGTCACCGGTTCTTTCTGGCTCGTCCAGATGCCCCAAGCAAAGCGCAGTAGCTTCTCTTCATCGAACGTTTCGGGGATCGTGAACTGCGCCGAACTGAGATGCGCATCCTGGATGCGTTCGACGTTGAACGTGGTCAGGGCGTCGAAGACATCGCTGTGACCGATCACGTAAACGGCATCGCTCCAGATGGATGGCTCGATGAGATAGGGGCTGAAGAGATGTGTGGTGGCGCGATTAGCCCGGAGCCCCTGGTAGGTGAGCCGCACGCGGATGCGCTCGGCCCAGCCCTGGGTCAGCGTTTCCAGGATGCGTTCACGTTCCGGCTGTGGCGGCTGCTGAACTAACGCCGTTGCTGCGTGGACCAGATGTTCAGTCATCGGATCCTTGAGCGCGACGGCGAGCTTCTCTAGCGCGCTGACGACGTGGGGTTGATATGTGCGCGTGTGGCGCGACATCCGGCGCGCAGCTAGGTATAAGGCCAACGCCTCGGTCAAATTAAGGCGCACTGCCGAGATATAACGCATCCGATCCACGCGATACCGGCCCGGCGCCGCCTCCTGCAAGGGGATTTCACATTCTAACTGGGTGCGATCCCGATAAACCGTCGTGCGGTCTACGTCAAAGCGCTCAGCCAGTTCGGCATCGGATAGTCCCTCTCGATGCTGAAAGTATAGGCGCTCCATTTCTCGCAAGCGTTCTGCCTTTTTCATACCACGGCTCATAAATCTCGCTCCTCAAATTGTTTTTTGCACTGGATTACTCAACAGTATACTATAGCCTGCTGTGATTTGACTACAGTGTAGGGGTACCTTGTTGCAAGTACTGCAACAGGCCAGCAGGAAACGGCGAGGATAATTGGACCGCGGCCTTACCAAACAAAAAAACGCCCTGGAAAGATCCAGAGCGCTTGAGTTTATTGCTCACAGAAAACTTTAAAGTTTGGTGCAGATACTCCTGGCGTGATGTTGCTGATGACGATGCGCTGTGGTTCAGGCATTGGCGACGTCATCCGCCAGTTCGTCGGGATCGACGCCGCTGGGGGAGAGACCAAACCGCTGCAACTCGAAAATAAAGCTCACGCGATCCATCCCGGCCAAGCGGGCGGCGCGGCCGGTGGTCACACGTCCCAGTTCGTAGAGCTTGACGGCGAGCAACAGGCGAGCCTCCGCTTCAAAGTGTTCTGGATCACTCTTAAGTGACAAGAGCAGATCGTCAGTATACGGAATGGTCAATTGATGTACGGTCATTTCACTAGCCTCCTGGCTATGATATCCAGCCGCCTTCGCGCATCTCACGATGCAGGGCATCTCTCCAGGGCGCTTGAGTTTGTTGCTTCCGTAAAATTTTAAAGTTTGGTGCGGATACCACTAGATGTGGGGGTTGTGAGGGCGATTTTGGTCATTTTGCCCTATATCTAGTGGTGTGGTTTTGTTGGTTTTTGCCGGGGCTTCGCGAAATTACCAGAAAATCGGAAGTTGCCCCTTGACAAAGTACGACTTCGTACACTATAATGGGATCACGCTTGAATTACGGAGGTGAAGAAATGTGGACTGCTCAGCAGCTTGCGAAACGAGCTGGTGTCTCAGACGCCCATATTCGACGCTTGCTTATCAGGGGAGAGATCGAAGGTGAGAAATTTGGGCATATATGGTCTGTGTCTGATGATGAGGCGGCTCGCTGGCTCGGAGAGCGGGGGATTGACGTTGAAGCTCCGTTCGATGAAGAATCTGAAGAAGAGTAACCCGTAATAAAAGCGGGGGCCGCGCTCCCCGACCAAGGAATTGCGCGGCCCCAGAACTGAACCTTTACAGCTTCATAGCGTAAACTAATCCGCCGTGCCGGGTGCGACAATACCCTCGGTAGGACTTGAACCTACAACTCCCTAGTCCGCAACCAGGTGCTCTATCCAATTGAGCCACGAGGGCAGATGAAAAGATTATCCTTCTGTTAAATCGGAAAGCAAGTGCGACTTCTTGTTGCTTCCATACCCTCGGTAGGACTTGAACCTACAACCCCCTAGTCCGCAACCAGGTGCTCTATCCAATTGAGCCACGAGGGCGCTTAAGGCGGGGAGGCAGGGATTCGAACCCTGGAGGGAGCTTATTACCCCCTAACCGCTTAGCAGGCGGCCCCAATCGTCCACTCTGGCACCTCCCCAGATGTTTTTGCGCCTATGCGCTTGTTAAGGCCGTTCCAAGAAAATAAACCTCCCAAATACAGCAATTCTCCGAGCAAAAAGTATCTGGTTTGGAAAGTTTTAAATTTTGGAACTACCTAAGGCGGAGGGAGTGGGATTCGAACCCACGGTGACCTTTCAGCCACAACGGTTTTCAAGACCGTCGCCTTCGTCCGCTCGGCCATCCCTCCATTGTCGCTAGGTCGCTGGTGTCGCTAAAATCCAGCCTTGAGGGAAATCCCGCTCCTCAGCACCCAAAAGTATACCACGCTCGATCTCTTTGTCAATCATGAGCCGCTCGCTACGAGCCGCGCTCGATGACCTCCAGGCCGCCCATCCACGGGCGGAGCACCTCCGGCACGATGATGGCGCCATTGGCCTGCTGGTAGCTCTCCAAAATCGCGATCATCACGCGCGGCAGCGCCAGCCCTGAGCCGTTGAGGGTGTGGGGATAGCGGGGTTTCGCGCCCGGCTCCGGACGGTAGCGGACGTTGGCGCGGCGCGCCTGGAAATCCTCCACGTTGCTGCACGAACTGACCTCCAGCCAATCCTCCTGGCCCGGCGCCCAGACCTCCAGATCGTAGGTCTTGGCGGCGGCGAAGCCCAAATCGCCCGTGCACAGCTCGGCCACGCGGTAGGGCAGGTCCAGCGCGCGGAGGAGGGCGGCGGCCTGCTCCACCATCTCTTCTAAGGCGTTGTAGCTGGTCTCCGGCTCGACGAAGCGATACATTTCCACCTTATCGAACTGATGCCCGCGCTTGATGCCGCGCACGTCGCGCCCGGCGCTCATCTTTTCGCGGCGGAAGCAGGCGGTGTAGGCGACGTAGTGCAGGGGTAATTGCTCGCGCTCCAAGATCTCGTCGCGATGCATGTTGGTCAGCGCGACCTCCGCCGTGGGCAGCAGCCACAGGTCATCTTCCTCATCGTGGTAGATGTTGTCCTCGAATTTGGGCAGGTGCGCCGATCCGGTCAGCATATCGCGCTTGACCACAAAGGGCGGGTAGACCTCCGTGTAGCCGTGCTCGCGCGTGTGAACGTCTAGCATCCAGGAGATCAGGGCGCGTTGCAGGCGCGCGCCCGCGCCTTTGAGCAGATAGAAGCGGCTGCCGGCCAACCGCACGCCGCGCTCGAAGTCGATCACGTCCAGCTCCGGCCCCAGATCCCAGTGGGGCGCCGGCACGAACGTAAAGGTGCGCAGCTCGCCCCAACTGCGCACGATGGGATTCGCGCTCTCGTCCGGGCCGAGGGGGACGCTTTCGTGGGGGATGTTCGGCATCCACATCTGCGCCTCCTCGTAACGCGCTTCGACCTCGCGCAACTCCTCTTCCAGCGCCGAGATCCGGTCGCCGACCCCGCGCATCTCCTCGATGCGAGCCTGGCGCTCCTCCGGGTCCTTCATCCGCCCAATCTTCTTGGAGACGCGGTTGCGCTCCGCGCGCAGCCCCTCGACCTCCTGGAGTAACTCGCGGCGGCGCTCATCTACTGCTAAGATTTCGTTGACCAGGGATGGATCATCCATCCGCTGGCGCAGACCCTCGCGCACGCGCTCTGGCTCGTTGCGAATTAAATCGATGTCTAACATAGCACCCTCCATGTCCACATGTCCAATGATTGCTTGTGAGGGTAATTATGCCATTAAGTAGTGCTTTGTCCAGTGGTATCGAGGGCTGCGCCGTGTCGCTGTGGAATTTTCCTCAATTACCGTAAAGTATGGTAGAATGCAAATGTAAGCACTTGGTATCTCAAACTCGAAAGTGAGCTAGAGGAGCGATATGCCGCAACTTTCAACTCCGCATGACGAGTTTTTTAAGAAGGTGTTTTCGCGACAGGACGCTGCCCGTAGTTTTCTGAAGCATTACTTGCCGCCAGAGATAACCTCTCTACTCGATCTGGATGATTTGACGATAGCTAAAGATAGTTTCGTGGATGATGAACTTCGATCTCATCATTCCGATATTCTTTACAATGTCGCTCTGCAAGATGGTAATAGGTCAGCCCATGTCTATGTGCTTTTCGAGCACAAGAGCTATCCAGACCGGGAGGTTTCCTTTCAACTATTGCGTTATATGATGCGAATATGGGAACAGCGGCGCGGGCGACAAACAGCATTGCATCCAATCTTTCCTGTTGTAGTCTATCATGGGAAGACAAAGTGGCGTTATCCCCTCGATTTTGCATCCCTCATCGAGAATTTGCCGGAGGAGATGCAGCCCTATATACCTGATTATAGCTACCAGTTGTGCGATTTATCGCAGTACAGCGATGAGGCTATTATCGGGACGGTCCATTTGCAGATAGTCCTATTGTTGCTAAAATATGCTCTGCGCAGTGAGTTCTGGGAGAAATTGCCGAGCATATTGCACTTGTTTATCGAGTTGTTGCGGTCAGAAAGACAGACTGCGTTGGCTTATTTTGAAACTATGTTGCGTTACATATCGGCTGTTAGGAAAGACAAAAGCGATGCAGAAATGAGAGATGCCGTAAGAGAGGCCTTTCCGGCTGGAGGTGAAGTGATGGAGACCATTCTAGAGAGATGGGCTGAACGAGGGTTTCAGCGGGGATTGCAACAGGGAAAGCAAGAAGGTATCCGACAGGAGCGGTTACACAGTTTACTGGATAGTATAGCGTGGGGATTGGAACTCAAGTTTGGCGTGGAGGGTTTACGCATCCTGCCTGAGATTCGTAAGATTGAGGATGTGGATGTTTTGCTAACTATTCGCGAGGGATTGAAGTTGGTCGATACGTTAGCTGAGTTGCGACATCTCTATCAAGAAGATATTCCTAAC
>CAYXVS010000112.1:0-9370 GCA_964468735.1 uncultured Anaerolineales bacterium
TCGGTGATCGCGGGCGGGGTGTTGTTGACCCTCGTCATGCCTATGTTAGGGCTTTAGACTGTTTACCCTTGCGAAGGTTGCGCAAGTGACCTCAAATAGTTTGTAGTAGGCGCAGCGAGCAGGTTAATCTGTTTACCAAGGCTCCTGTGAACCTTCGCAAGGTTTGCTGACTGAATTTACACGAAGTTACGCTTACAGATACACTAACGGAGGTCTATATGGCTAAAGGAAAGGTTGTCATTGCGGTGGATCGCTGCAAAGGTTGTGGCCTTTGCAGCCACGTCTGCCCGGTCGATATCTTGGCCTTATCCACCGACTCGTTCAACGCGAAAGGGTATCGTCACGTCATTGTGACGGATGAGGAGCAGTGCATTGGTTGCGCTTCGTGCGCAACCATCTGTCCGGATGTTGTATTCACCGTCTATCGCCAGAAGCGGCAGCGTAAAGCCGCGGCGGCGAAGGCTTAAGAAGGGGGTTGAACTATGGGCAAAGAACTACTCAAGGGAAATGTCGCATTCGCCGAGGCAGCGATTCGCAACGGATTGGAGGCTTACTTCGGCTATCCCATCACCCCGCAGAGCGAGGGCCTGGAGCATCTCTCCGGGCGGCTGATCGAAGAAGGGCGCGTCTTCCTCCAGGCCGAAAGCGAAGTCGCGGCCATCAATATGGTCTATGGCGCCGCGTGCGCCGGCGTCCGCGTGATGACCTCCACCTCCGGGCCGGGCCTGGCGCTGATGGCGGAGGGGCTGTCGTACATCGCCGGCTCCGAAGTGCCGGTCGTCATCGTGAACATGATGCGTGGTGGGCCGGGCTTGGGCAACATCCAGCCGGCGCAGGCCGATTATAATTTTATGACCAAGAGCGCCGGGCATGGCGATTTCCGGCCGCTCGTCCTAGCCCCCTCCAGCGTCCAGGAGATCATCGATATGGTCGGCCTGGCCTTCGAGCTGGCGGAGAAGTACCGCACGCTGGTGATGATCGCGGGCGACGGCAGCATCGGCCAGATGATGGAATCCGCCGAGTTGCCGCCGATGCAGCCGATCAGAGAGACCCGCCCCGATTGGGCCGTCACCGGCGCCAAAGGGCGCGAGAAGAACGTGATCACCTCGCTCTACCTGGGCGCGGAGAACCTGGAACGACTCAACCTGCGCTTGCAGGAGAAGTTGGCCGAAGTCAAGGCCAACGAGGTGCGCTATCAGACCTACGATACGGACGATGCTGACCTGTTGCTGATCGCTTACGGCACTGTGGGCCGCATCTGCACCTCCGTGGTGCGCGAGGCCCGCGAGGCAGGCATCAAAGTCGGTCTGCTGCGCCCCCAGACCCTGTGGCCCTTCGCCGAGGAGAAAATCCACGAGCTGGCCGAGCAAGTGCGCGGCGTTTTGGTCGTCGAGATGAGCGCCGGCCAGATGTTGGAGGATGTGGAGCGCGCCGTGGCCGGCGCGGCCCCCGTCCACTTCCACGGGCGCATGGGCGGCGTCGTCCCGATGGTCGACGAGATTCTGGCCGATCTCAAAAAATTAGATGAGGAGACGAAGTAGTGGCGTTGCTCGCCAGTACTTTCTCTCTTCCTCTGTTCATCATAGGAGGATTTAAATGAGCGTACGAGTTAAAGATATTCCAGAAGAGAAAGAAGAGATGGAAGTGGTTTACGATTTCCCGGAGGCGCTGGCCGAGGTGGACACGCACTACTGTCCCGGCTGCGTCCACGGGATCGTGCACCGTTTAGTGGGCGAGGTCATCGACGAGTTGGGCATCCGCGAGCGGACGATTGGCGTGGCGCCGGTGGGGTGCTCCGTGCTGGCCTACAACTACTTCACCGTCGATTTCGTCGAGGCGGCGCACGGGCGCGCCCCGGCGATGGCCACCGGCATCAAGCGCGTCACTCCCGATAGCGTGGTCTTCACCTATCAGGGCGATGGCGATTTAGCCGCCATCGGCACCGCCGAGATCATCCACGCGGCTAATCGCGGCGATCTGCTCACCACCATCTTCATCAATAACGCGATCTACGGCATGACGGGCGGGCAGATGGCCCCCACGACCTTGCCGGGGATGGTCACGACCTCCACGCCGACCGGGCGCGACTGCGCTGTGGCCGGCTATCCCGTCAAGATGTCCGAAATTCTGGCGGAGACGGCGGGCGCGGTCTACATCACCCGCCAAATCGCGGCTGATATTCCCAGCATCCGCAAGACCAAGAAGGCCATCAAGCGCGCGTTCTTGGCCCAGATGAATGGCTTGGGCTTCGCCTGTGTGGAGGTGCTTTCTACCTGCCCTACCAACTGGAACCAAGACCCGTGGGAAGCGATGCAGTGGTCGAAAGAGAAGATGACCGAGGCTTTCCCGCTGGGCGATTACAAGATGACCGACGAAGTTAAGGCGCTGAAGGCCTAAGAGGAGGATAAGATGCGGCACGAAGAAACGATTTTTTCTGGATTTGGTGGTCAGGGCGCACTCTTCGCCGGGCAATTACTGGCTTACTCTGGTATGGCTGAAGATCTGCACGTGACGTGGATTCCCTCCTACGGGCCGGAGATGCGCGGCGGCACTGCAAACTGCACGGTGATCGTCTCCGAAATGGAGATCGGCGCGCCGATTATTCGTCACCCCACCGCCGCCGTGGTCCTCAACCTGCCCTCGATGGAGAAGTACGAGCCGTTGGTCAAGCCCGGCGGTGTGTTGGTCGTCAACACCTCGCTGGTGGATATCGAGAGCGAGCGCGACGACATCCGCGTCATCGCCCTGCCGGCCAGCGATATCGCCGAGGATCTGGGCAACGCGCGGATGGCCAACGTGGTCGCGCTGGGCGCACTGATCGAGGCGACGGGGCTGGTAGATTTCGAGACCATCGAACATCAATTGGAGGAGCATCTCTCCGAGCGGCAGCGCGAGTGGCTGGAGCCGAATAAAAAAGCGCTCCACGAAGGCGCAGAGCGCGCTAAATCTGAGTAGATGATAGAAGATTTGAACTTGGGGCGCATCTTTATCGATGCGCCCCTTGCGCTGTTGGTCAAATTCGGTTCGTAGTCAGCCTCGGAGCGATAGTGGAGTGGCGTTTAACAGCGCGCTATTTTGTTTCGCACCTCACTGCGAACGCATAAACGTATCAGAGATGGAGCGACGACATGACCCAAGAACAGCCTAAAATTGGTTTGGCCCTCAGCGGCGGCGGTGTGCGGGGATTGGCGCATCTGGGCATCCTGGAAGTGCTGGAAAAAGCCGAGGTGCCCATCCATTACCTGGCCGGTACGAGCATGGGCGGGATCATCGCCGGGCTTTATGCGGCCGGCGCGCCGCTCTCACGCCTCATCGATTTCAGCTTGCACACCGGCATCATGGACTTCGCATCGCGCGATCCGCACTTGCGCGGCCTCTTCGGCCACGCCAAGATGAGCCAAATGCTGGCCGACCTGATCGGCCGGTCGGATATGACCTTCGAGGAGTTGCGCATCCCGACGACCGTCGTCGCCTCGGACGTCGAATCGGGCGAGATGGTGCTGCTCAATCAAGGGCCGCTCATCCCGGCGCTGTTGGCGACCTCCGCCTTCCCCATCATCTTCGCGCCCGTTCGCTATCAGGGCCGCTGGCTGATCGATGGCGGCGTGCTCAACAACTTTCCCGTCGATGTGGCCTATCACATGGGCGCGGATCGCGTGTTGGGCGTGAATACCCCGCCCACCGTGCGCCTCAGTCTTCCCCCCTCCGATTCTCAGCCGAACCGCCTTTCTGGAGCCGCACTCTTCACCTCGTTCACCAACGCCACCATCGATTGGAAGCAACCCCTGTTGATCGCGGAGACGGGGGCGAATCTCACCGTCAACATCGTTGATCACGAGCGTCTGCGACGCAATCCGCCCGACCTGCTGCTCCAGATCAAACTCCACAACACCGGCACCTTCACGACGGACAAAAACGCCGACGTGATCCAGAAGGGGCGGGAGATCGCCAAGGCGCACTTGGATGAGATCAAGGCATTGTGGTCGGAGCCGCTGCCGCCGCGCTGGCAACGTCAACTGCGGAGCCTGCGCCGTCGTTTGCGCCGTGCTTGGAAGGTCCTCCAGCAGCCAGATTATGGCTTGATCCCGCAACCTGGGCCGGCGCCGGCGACACAAGCGGCATCGGAATCACAAGCTGAACAAACGACAGGAGGTGAGCAATGACGCTCTCACAATGGCAGGCGGAGGTGGCGCGCTTTGTCGCAGAGTATGACTTGGAGGCCTCGGAAACCTCGCGGATGTTGGATCTCGTCTCCGAGGTGGGGGAACTGGCCAAAGAGATCCTCCAGGGATCTGACTATGGAGCCGTGACCGTGGCCCTGAAGGCGACGTGGCCGTTGGAAATGGGCGACACGCTCTTTGCGCTAATCTGCCTCGCCAACACCACCGAGGTGGATTTGGCGCAGGCGTTGGCCCAGGCGATGGCGAAATATCGCGCGCGATTGGAGGCGACGGGCGAGGCTGGGTCTAAGCAGAGTATCGGAGGAAGCGGATAAAATGTCCCGCCTTGAATATCAGCCAATCGGCGTGATCCATTCGCCTTTCAAAGAACCGGCGGGGATGCCGATTCAGCCGCTGGGCGCGCAGGGCGTCGGGGGGCGCGTGGAGGCGACAGCAGCCTACGAGGAGGGTCTGCGAGATCTATCGGACTTCTCGCACATCATTCTGCTCTATCATTTTCACCGCTCGCGAGGCTATCGCCTGCGGGTGGGGATAGTACGATTGCCCGATTGCCCCCAGCGAATTCCTGGGGAGTTGGCTTGCATAGGCCGATTTATCGCTGTGAAACCACTCACAACACCTATTCAGCATCAGTGCGCTCCCGTTTCTCCTCGACGCCGTGCATAAAGCGCGCCATATCAATAATGAAGCGCTCGTGCGTGGCCTCGCCGATCTTCTCTGCCTCATCCCACGCCTCGATGTGAAAGCGCAGGCGGCGCCCCTCGACTTCTTGTAGCTCCGCGCGGACGCGAACGTCCATTCCCACGGGCGTGGCCGCGAGATGGCGCATATCGATGTGCGTGCCGACCGCGCTCTGCCCCTCGGCCATGTGGGGATTGAGCGCGGCCTGCGCGGCGTTTTCCATCAGCGCGACTAAGTGGGGTGTGCTCAACACCGGCGCCAGGCCGCTGCCGTAGGTTGCGGCGGTGTCGTCCTCGGTCACAACGTGCGTCACTTCGGCGCTCAGGCCGATGTCAAAGGTCATAGCAATTCTCCTCTTTTTTTGTCAGCGTCTCAGCGGGATAGCGTGTTAGCGTCTCAGCGTCTCAGCGTGTTAGCGTGGGAACCAGGAAGCCGAAGAGGCACCACACATCCAAGGCGATTAGGGCCAGGATGACGCCGGCGCCGGTGATTTTGTGCCACGATGCGGGCTGTAAGGCGGCGATGGTCAACGCCACCGCCGAGGCGCCGATCAGGGCGATGGGCCACAGAGGCAAGTCGCGCATCAACAACCCCACAATCACCAGCCCGACGATTCCGAGCGCCATGATCAGCGCCGTCCCGACGGCCAACTGCCGCTCCTGGAGCCGATTCAGCCCCTCGGCCATCGCCAGGCCGAAGAGAGGGAGCGCCGGGAAGAGATAGCGTCCCTGGTGCTGCACGAAGGTGGTGTTATAGCCTACGAACATCGCGATCGTGATTCCCGCTGAGAGGCCCAAAAGCGTGAGGGCGTCCCGTTGCCGAGGGCGCAACCCCGCTCGGATCGCCTCCCGCCAGCGCCACGCGGCGCCCCACAATCCCAGCCCGGTGAAGATCGCCAGCCCTTGGTAGATGCGCGCATCCAAGACGACCTTCATCCAGCCGAATTGCCCCCAGAAAGAGCGAAATGTGGTGCGCGGGGCGTTGATGAAGAAGGATAACCCATCGAGGGCGATCCAGTCGGCGGTGCGCGGCTGCCCCACGACGATCTCATCGTGCCGGATCAGCCCCATCACGTCGGGCCAGCCGTAGACGTGGAGATTGCGACCCCACCATAAGCCGCCCAAGAGCAAGCCCAGCAGGAGGATGTGGGCCGCTTCTTGGAGGAGCCAGCGCGCCGGTTGTCCCTCGCGGCGGTAGCGGATAAAAATGGCCGCCGGGGCCAAGATCAGCACGCCGTAGCCTGTGGACTTGGTCAGCAGCAGCGCGCCCATCCCCAGCCCCAGGGCATACGGGGGCATCGCGCCTCGCAAATATCGCAGCGCCATCCACAGCCAGAGCCAGAGCAGCGCCATGACCAAGGCGTCGTTGTTGACGCCGGACATAATCGCCAGAAATTGTGGGATGAATGCGGCGATGCCGGCGCCCAACCACGCGATCCCCGGTCGCTCTGGAGCGAATTCCCGCAGGAGCAGGAGCAACATCCCCACGCCCCCGCCGCTCATCAGCAGCGAAAAGAGCCGCAGCGCGAGCACGGCCCCGCCGCTCAGAAGATAGACCGGCGTCGCCAGGAGATAATAGAGCGGCGGTTGATGATCCTCGTACTCCAGATCATCAACGGACAGGTCTGGGGGAAAATCCTCGGTGGTCAAGCGCGAGAGATAATCCTGATCGTAATCGCCGGGGGCCATTACCGGGAATCCGCGCCCTTCGGCCAGCGAGCGGATGTAGTTGTAGTGCGCGGGTTCGTCGGGCACGTGCCACGTGGGCGTGTACACGGCGTAGAGCGTCCCCACGATGAGGTACAGTATCACGAGCGCAACAGCGGGCCAGTGTTTTTTCACCTGTCGATCCTTTCTAACTTACCTTCCGGGAAGCTGAGTAGCGCCTTTCCAAACAAACGACAGCTTTCGCGCTTGCGATTTTAGCTTACGGGACGGTTCACATAGCTTCCCGGAAGGTTGTGAAACTCTACAGCATCAGCGTGGCATCGCCGAAGGAGTAGAAGCGGTAACCGCGCTCGATGGCGGCCTGATAGGCGCGGCGGATGTTCTCCTCGCCGGCGAAGGCCATCACCAGCGCGAGAAGCGTGCTCTTCGGCAAGTGGAAGTTGGTGATCATCGCATCGACAATGCGGAATTCAAATCCGGGCGTGATGTAGAGATCGGTGAAGCCCTCGAAGGGCGCGATGGGACGCCACGGGCAAGCTTCTGGGGTCTGTGATTGTCTCTTGCCCTCGGCGCTGGGGGATTGGAGCAGGCCGTGGCGCGCGGCCGTCTCTAAGACGCGCACGCTCGTCGTGCCCACGGCGATGACGCGCTCGCCGCGCACGCGCGCGCGATTGATCTGCGCGGCGACCTCCGTGCTCAGGCGGCACCACTCGCGGTGGATGTCGTGCTGCTCGACGGACTCCTCGTGGATCGGGCGGAAGGTGTCCAGCCCGACGTGCAGCGTGACGAAGGCCGTATCGATGCCCTGCGCGCGCAGGGCGAGCAGCAGCTCCGGCGTGAAGTGCAGGCCGGCGGTCGGGGCCGCCGCGCTGCCCAACGTCCGCGAGTAGATTGTCTGGTAGCGCTCCGGGTCGTCCAGTTCGCGATGGATGTAGGGCGGCAGCGGCATCACGCCTAACTCATCGAAGTAGTCGATCACCGGCTCGGAGAACGCCAGCTCCCGCTCGCCGTGCTCGCCCTCGGCGAGCACCTCAGCCGTCAGCGGCGAGGGATCGTCATCCTGATAGAAGCGAATCTCTGTGCCCACGCGCGTCCGCGCGCCGCCGATCAGGCCGCGCCAGCGCGTTGGGGTTAGGCGACGGAGCAGGAGTACCTCCACCTTGCCGCCCGTCGGCGCCTTGCGGCCAAACATCCGCGCGGGCATCACGCGGCTCTCGTTCGCCACCAGGAGGTCGCCGGGCCGCAGATAATCGCCGATCTCGCGAAAGATCCGGTGCTCGATCTTGCCGGTATCGCGATGGAGCACCAACAAGCGCGAGCTATCGCGCGGTTCGACCGGCTTCTGGGCGATGAGTTCTTCGGGAAGGTCGTAATCTAAGGTTTCAGTTTTCATAGGATTATTGTAACCGTTTAGTCTTATGAGGTGCAACGCACTTTTGGGCTTAACACGGAGCATGTAGGGTATCAGACGTAACGGTTACTTAAGTCCAAGTGCGTTGCACCTTGATCTACTCATAAAAGTAAACTGATACGGATTATTTTAAGGTGTCCTGCCTATTCCGGCAAGAGCGTCTCGCGGAGCGCCGGCGCGTAGGCGTCCAGGGTCGAGGGCGAGATCGAGTTCCCCTGCACCATCGCGGTATACAGATCGGCGCTGGGGCGAGGACGGCGCTCTTGCGTCTCTGGATCTAGCTCGATCAGGCCGAAGCGCAGCGTCCAACCCTCGGCCCACTCGAAGTTATCCACCAGCGTCCAGTGGTAGTAGCCCTGAACGGGGATATTTTGTTGCAGCGTCCGCCAGATTTGATGCAAATGGAGGATCAACGCCTTGGGCCGCTGATCGTCGTCATCATCGGGGACGCCGTTCTCTGTTACGTAGATGGGGAGGCCGAGGCGCGAAAAGCGCTTGATCGCGCGATACAGCCCTTCGGGATAGAGTTCGCCGTAGCCGCCGTCCATCATCTCCGCCTCTGGATTGGGGGCCTCGCTGCTGTAGAACATCTCTTTGGCCTGGGGATCGAACTTCACCAGCTCGCGGGTGTAGTAATTGATTCCGATCCAATCTAGCGAGCGGCGCAGCGACCACGCCAGTCCGAACCCGAGGGGCGGGGTCCATAAGCCGCGCCACACGGCATTGATCACGCTGCGATTGTAGCCCAGGTCGCGCACCCAACTCGCCAGCCGATCCAGAAGATGTTTGGGGCGGGCCGGATCGAAGGCCCGGTAGTTGTGCGCCAGGCCGACGCGCGCGTTATCCTGAATCCGATGAATGGTGTTGTAGGCCTGGGCGTGCGCGCGCAGCAGATTTCGAAACGCCAGCACGCCTAGGCGCGTGTCCTCTTTGCCCGGCGGAAACTCCCCGCGCATATAGCCCATCACCGTGTAGACATTCGGCTCATTGATCGTGCACCAGAGGGTGGTATGGTCGCCCAGCGCCTTGACGACCTGCTCCACGTAACGGTTGAAGTAGGTGACCGACGCTGGGTTGGTCCATCCGCCCTGATCCTCAAACCAGATGGGATTGGAGAAGTGATGGAGCGTGACCATCGGCTCGATGTCGCGCTCTCGCAGCGCCTGAAGCATCTCGCGATAGCGGTCTAAGGCGACGGTGTCGATGCGGCCCGGCTCGACCTCGATGCGACTCCATTCGACGGAGAGTCGCAGCGCGTTGAGGCCCATCGCCGCCGCGCGGTCGAAGTCCTCCTCGGCGTTCTCCCACCAATCGCAGGCCAGATCCGAGGTGTGGCCGTGCTTGATGTGACCCTCGCCCTGTTCCCACGCCCACCACTGATTGTTCGTGTTGTTGCCCTCCACCTGGTGAGCGGCGGTGGCGACGCCCCA
>CAYXVS010000113.1:0-7663 GCA_964468735.1 uncultured Anaerolineales bacterium
GAAAGAGTGAATAAAAATTATGCTTGAAGCTGAAAACAACACATCCAACAAGCTGTTAGGTGAATTACCAGGAAGGAGAGTGCGCTACATCGCGTCCAAATGGATCCTCTGGGGATACACCATCCTCCCCCTCGTCGGAGTTTTCCTTCACTTTGTATATGTATCCCCGCCCCTCATTGGGATTATCCTCCCTACTCTGGGCATCTCGCTGAGCGCGATATGGTCTCTCTATCAACTTGAGCATTCGATGGAGAGAGCCATGATCACCTTTAGTATCCTCGCGATGACCTGCCTTACGATTTTACTCATTCGAGACTTACATTTTGACGCGGAGTACTCTAACATCTTTTCGATGTTTTACATCGGTGTGTTCACCATCGGCTTGATCATGGGCTTCAGAGCAGCGATAGCGATGGCGGTTTTTTCCGCCATTAACTTTTTCTTCGTTGGACTTTATATGGATCAGTTGAATCGGTTAATTGATCCAATGGTATTCCTGATCCTCTCGGCTGTGCCGGCCAAAGTCGTTGAAGAGATCATTAAACAAAGCATCGCCGATCTGGAAACGCTCAATCAGCGCTTGGAAGATATGGTGACCGCCCGCACGGCCGAGTTGATGGAAGCCAATGACCATCTCCGCCAGCGCACCGCCGAATTGGAGGCCATCAATCAGGAGTTGGATGCTTTCGCCCACACCGTGGCCCACGACCTCAAAGGGCCGTTGACGACGCTGGTCGGCTTTAGCACGGTGCTGAAAAAGAAATACCAGGAGCTTCCGCAGCAACGGGTGGACTATTATTTTCAGATGATGGTCGATGGCTCTAAGAAGATGGCGCGCATTATTGATGAGCTGCTCCTGCTCGCGACGATGCGCCAGGAGGATGAGGTCGAGGTGGAGTTGTTGGATATGCAAACCATCGTCTCGGAGGCAGTGCAACGCCTGACCTCCACGATTGAGCAACATCAGGCAGAAATCATCTTCCCCGAAAGCTGGCCCCCAGCGTGGGGATATGGCCCATGGGTGGAAGAGATCTGGGCCAACTATATCAGCAACGCGATCAAATATGGCGGCGATCCCCCCCGCATCGAGCTAGGGGGCGAATTGCAGGCTGATCAGGTCTGCTTTTGGGTCCGGGATAACGGGGCAGGTATCCCACCGGGGGAACAAGAACGGCTGTTTACGATATTCACGCGCCTAAATCAGACGCGCGCCAGGGGACATGGCCTGGGACTCTCGATTGTCCATCGCATCACCAAGCGGCTGGGCGGCGATGTCGACGTGGTAAGCCACGTGGGCGAGGGGAGTACCTTTAAATTCACGCTACCGGTGGAAGCAACGGATGCCACCAGCTTTGAAACATGGCAATCTTAGGCAGAACCGGCATAACTCTTTTAGTCGGTGGAGGTGGAGGATGAAGATGTCATCTAAGGTAGTTCTGGAAATTAAAAATTCCCAACCTCGGAACTTTTTTATCAGAAAATTGCTCATTCTTGGGAGATTTATTTTCTTGGAACGGCCTAAACGCTGGTTGTTGATTGTGGTATTGTTAGCGCTGTTAGGCGGCGCGTGTCGATGCGATTTTTTGAATCCCCCGCCGTCGCCAGGAACAGAGACGGAGGCGCCGTCCGACCAACCGACGACGACCGCCCCCACCAAAGAGCCGACCCCGGCGGTTTCGCTGCCGATGCCGCCGCCCAAGCTCCTCGTCCGCGAGCCGCAGGCCGGCGAGCGCCCGGCGTTGGATACGCCCATCCAATTGACCTTCGATCAGCCGATGGATGCCGAGAGCGTGCGCGCGTCCTTCGCGATCTCGCCCACCGTGCCCGGCGATCTGCGTTGGGAGGCGCCGCGCACGTTGATCTTTGAACCCCAACAGGCGCTGGAACGCGGCGCGCACTATCGCGTCACCGTGGGCGAATCGGCCCGCAACGCCGAGGGCGCCGCCCTGCGCGAGCCGATCACCTTCGATTTCCAGACGTTGGGGTATGTGGAGGTGAGCGAGGTGCAACCCGCGCCCCGCACCACCGGCGTCGATCCCGACAGCGCCGTCACGGTCGTCTTCAATCGCCCCATCGTCCCCCTGACCTCGCTGGCGCAGCAGGCCGATTTGCCCCGGCCCTTGACCTTCGATCCGCCGTTAGCGGGCGCGGGCGAATGGCTCAACACCGCCATCTACCGCTTCTATCCCGACGAGGGTCTCCACCCGGCGACGCGCTACACCGCTCGCGTCCAGGCCGGCCTGGAGGATACACAAGGCAGCGTGCTGGAGGAGGACTACACTTGGCGTTTCACCACCATCGGCCCGCGCGTGATTGACTTTAGCCCGCGCCGGAACGCTGAGCACGTCCTCCCCGGTGATGTCATCAGCGTCACGTTCAATCAGCCGATGGATCACGCGGCCACCGAGCGAGCCTTCCGTCTCCACGTTGGCGATCAAAGGGTGGACGGCGCCTTCCGCTGGTCGGGCGGCGATGGGCACGGCGGGTCCTCTTCGGGAGGATTAAAAACGCCGGCCCAAACACTGGATAGCGAGACGATGGTCTTCACGCCCGACGAGCCGTTCCCTCGCGACGCCCGGTGCAGCGTCGATATTTACACCATGGCCCGCGCCCGTGCCAGGGAGGGCGCGGAAAGTACGATCAACCTGCCAGAACTAATCTCTTGGAGCTTCTACACCATCAAGGAACCGGGCGTGCTCTTCGTCTCGCCGCCGGATGGCGCGACGGATGTCTCGCCCTACGAGGATATCCGTATCACCTTCGCCAGCCCGATGCAGCGCGAGGGCTTTATGCAACATCTCCGGGTCATCCCCGAACCCACCGAGGTCTACACCTACTGGTCGGGCGCCAACACCGAGCTGCGGCTCTCCTTCCAGATGGAGCCGGCGACCGACTATCAGATCACCTTGGAGAGCGCCACGCCCGATGTGGAGGGCGAGCCGCTGGGCGCGCCCCTGCGCCTGCGCTTCACCACCGGCGATCTCTCGCCCTACGCCCGGCTGAACACAGGCCGCGACCTGGGCGCCTTCAACGCCTACACCGAGACCGTCGTCTACGCGAGCTATCGCAACGTCTCGCGCCTAGACGTGCGCCTCTACCGCCTCGACCCAGAGACCTTTATGCTCCTGCACGGCTACGGCAGCTACGAGTACCGCAATGAGCGCTTCGACGTGCGCCAGGAGGATCTCGTCCGCGAGTGGTCGGTGGCCGTCGCGCCGCCGGCCAACGTCGAGCGCCTGCGGGCGCTGGAGATGGTGGACGAGGACGACGAGCAGCTTCCCCCCGGCATCTACTATTTGGAGATGAGCGCGCCGGAGGTGTTGGCCCAAGCTCGGAATGGGGATCGAGAGCCGGATACCTACATCTTCATCCGCTCCCGGTTCAACCTGATGCTCAAGCAGACGCACGCCGAGACAATGATCTGGGCGACTGATCTGGCCTCCGGCGCGCCCGTGGCGGAGGCGCCGCTGCGCATCTACACGGGCGCCATCACGGCGCCCATCGAGGGCGCGACCGACGCCGACGGGCGCTACATCGGCGCGATCCAGGCCGACGATCTGTGGGGCGATACGTTCGCCTTCAGCGGCGAGCCGGGCCAGGAGGACTTCGCCGTCGCCTACAGCGCGTGGGATCAGGGCCTCAGCCCGTGGCAATTTGATCTCAGCGCCGAATTCTACCGGCGGGATTATCGCGCCCTCATCTACACCGACCGGCCCATCTACCGCCCCGGCCAGACCGTCTACTTCAAGGGCATCGTCCGGGCCGATGACGACGCCCGCTACACCATCCCCGACGCCATGCACGCGGTCACGCTCACCGTGACCGATCCCCAGGGCAAGGAACTCTACCACGAGCGGCTCATCCTCAACGAGATGGGGTCGTTCTTCGATGAGATAACGTTGGATACCGAGGCCGCGCTGGGCAGCTACTACATCCAGATGGCGGCCGCCGAGCAAAATTTCTACGCCAGCGCCGATTTCCAGGTGGCCGAGTATCGCAAGCCAGAGTACGAGGTGACGGTGCAGACCGATCGGGACGCCTATCTCAACGGCGACACCATCCAGGTGGCCGTGGCGGCGACCTACTACTTCGGCGGGCCGGTGGCGAACGCCCAACTTGATTGGAACGTGTTGAGCAGCGATTTTTACTTCGATTATCAATGCCCCACCGGCGAGACATGCCCGCGCTACAGTTGGCGCGATTTCGAGTGGCAGGGCTACGGTGCGGATACCTACGGCGGCTACGGCGAATTGATCGCCCAGGGCGACGCGCAGACGGATGAGGACGGGCGCGCCGTCTTCGAGGTGTCGGCGGACATCGCAGAGAAACTAAGCAGCCAGCGCTTCACCCTCGAGGCCAACGTTACTGATCTCGACGGGCGCTACGTCAGCAATCGCACCACCGCCGTCGTCCACAAGGGCGAGTACTACATCGGCGTAGGCGCGCGCGACCGGATCGCGGAGGCCGGTGAGACCAAGACCGTCGATCTGCTGACGGTCGATTGGGAGAGCGGCCCCGTGGCGGATCAAGCGCTCCAGGTCGTCTTTATGGAGCACCGCTGGTACAGCGTCCGCGAGGAGGCCGAGAATGGCTTCACCTACTGGACGTGGGTCACGGAGGATGTGCCCGTCTACACCACGACAGCCGCCACCGATGACGACGGGAAAGCGGCGGTCGCCTTCACGCCGGAAAAATCGGGCAGCTACAAGGTGCTCGCCACGGGCGAGGATACGCAGGGCAACGAGATCCGCAGCAGCGCCTATCTCTGGGTGTGGGGCGGCGGCGGCGCGCGCTGGCGGCAGGAGAGCAACAATCGCATCGACCTGATCCCCGATAAAGACGATTACGAGGTCGGCGACGTGGCCGAGATTCTGATCCCCTCGCCCTACACCGGTACTGTCCGGGCGCTGATTACCATCGAGCGCGGCCACTTCTTCTCCAGCGAGGTGCGCACCTTGGAGAGCAACACCGAGGTCATCCGCGTGCCCATCGAGGCGGCGCATATTCCCAACATCTTCGTCTCCGTCGTCATCGTCCAGGGCGCGGATCAGGCGCCCGACGGCCTGGCCAGCTTCAAGATGGGCCTGGTCAAGCTGCCCGTCTCTATCGAGCAGAAGCGCTTGCACATCACGCTGACGCCGGATCGCTCCATCGAGGAGGGCGCGTACTATCGCCCGCGCGAGACGGCGGCCTACGATGTGCAGGTCACCGATCACGCCGGCGACCCGGTCGCGGCGGAGCTTTCGCTGCGCCTGGCCGATCTGGCCGTGCTGGCGCTGGCCGAAGATCGCGGCCCCACGTTGCTGGAGCGCTTCTGGAGCGAGCGCGGCATCAGCGTGCGGACGAGCATGCCGCTGGCCGTCGCGATGGAACCCTACAACCGTGAGTTGGCTCCGCGCGCGAAGGGCGGCGGGGGCGGCGCCGGGGACGCCTTCATTCGGACCGAGTTCGCCGATACGGCCTTCTGGGACCCGGTCGTCCAGACCGACGCGGACGGCCGCGCCCGCGTCGAGGTCAAGCTGCCGGATAACCTCACCACCTGGCGGATGCGGGCGCGGGGCATCACGGCGCAGACCTCCGTGGGGCGCGGCGAGGTAGATATTCGCAGCACCTTGGATGTGCTGGTGCGTCCCGTCCTGCCGCGCTTCTTCGTCGTCGGCGACCAGGCCGACATCGCCGCCATCGTCCATAACAACACCACGCGCACGCTCGCCGCCGAGGTCATCCTCACCGCCGAGGGCGTCGAGGTGGCCGGCGGCGCGCAACAACAGATCAAGCTCTCCCCCGGCGAGGAGACCAAGGTCGTCTGGCCGGTCACGGTGCAGGGGGCAGGGGGCAAGGGGCAGGTCAAGATCACGATGGAGGCGGAGGCGACGGCGGACGGCGTGAGCTATTACGATGGCCGCGAGGACACGCTTCCGGTCTATCACTACACCACGCCGGAGGTGATGGCGACCGCCGGCCAGCTTTCGGAGCCGGAGATCCGCCAGGAGTTGATCCAACTGCCGCCGGAGTTCGACCGTTCGCAGGGCGGGCTGACCATCCAGGTGGATGGCTCGCTCACCGCCGCCACGCAGGACGCGCTGGATTATCTGAAGCACTATCCCTACGAATGCGTCGAGCAGACCGTCAGCCGCTTCCTGCCCAACGTCCTCACCTATCAGGCGTTGGACGAGATGGGGCTGGCCCGCCCAGAGATGAAGGCCAATCTCACCGAGCAGGTGGGCGCCGCGCTCCAGCGGCTCTACGCCCAGCAGCACTACGACGGCGGCTGGGGCTGGTGGGTCAATGATGACAGCCATCCCTATCTGACCGCCTACGCGCTGCACGGGATGTTAGAGGCCCATCGCGCCGGATTCACGGTGGAGACGGACGTCATCCACAAGGCCGCCGACTACCTGCGCACGACGCTGCCCGCCGCCAACGAGGAGATCCCCACCTGGCGGGCCAATCGCCTGGCCTACCAGCTCTACGTCTTAGGCGAATACGTCCGCCTGATCGACGGCGCCGAGATGGAGGGCGAGCTGGGTCGCGCCATCACGCTCTTCGAGGTGCGCCACAAGCTCAGCCGCTACGGCCAGGCGACCTTGGCCGTGGCCCTGGGGCTGTTGGATCCCGAAGAGGAGACGCGCATCGACACCCTGCTGGCCGATCTGGTGGGCGACGCGGTGATGAGCGCCACCGGCACACACTGGCAGGAATCGGCGCCGGACTACTGGAATATGAACACCGACGTGCGCACCACGGCCATCGTCCTGTGGGCGATGGCGCGCCACCGGCCGGAGAGCGACCTGCTGCCCAACGTCGTGCGCTGGCTGATGGAGACCCGCCGCAGCGGCGACACGCAATGGCGCTACTGGGAATCGACCTACACCACCTCCTGGGCGCTGACGGGCCTGATCGCCTATATGCGGGCCAGCGGCGAATTGCAGGGCGACTTCCCATACACCGTCGCGTTAAACGGGGAGGTCCTTCTGGAGGATCGCGTCGATGAGACGACGATAGACGAGAGCCGCCAACTCCAGATCGACATCGCCGACCTCTTGGTCGAGCACGGCAATCGCTTAGTCATCGAGCGCCTGCCGCCGGAGGCGGGCGATTCTATTGAAGATCAAGAAGGCCGGCTCTACTACACCGCCCACCTGCGCTACTTCCTGCCGGCGGCCCAGGTCGAAGCGGAGGATCGCGGCATCATCGTGGCGCGGCAGTACGAGCGCATCGATAGCGAAGAAGGCAACGACGGGGATCATCCAGAAGCTTCATCGAGTGGGATCAGCGGGGCCTCCGTGGGGGATACCATCCGCGTCAAGCTGACGGTGATCGCGCCCGATGATCTCCACTACGTCGTGGTCGAAGATCCGCTGCCCGCCGGCTGCGAGGCCGTCGATATGAGCCTGGAGACCACCAGCGTCGTCGGGGAGCGGCCCAGCATGCACGCCGTGACCGCCGAGGAGGAGGACTACTGGTATCGGCGCTACGGCTGGGGCTGGTGGTGGTTCTCCCACAGCGAGCTGCGCGATGAGAAGGTCACGCTCTTCGCCAGCTACCTGCCGCGCGGCGCCTACGAGTACACCTACCTGATGCGCGCCTCCGTGCCGGGCGTCTACAACGTCATCCCCACCTCCGCCTACGCGATGTACTTCCCGGAGATCTGGGGCCGCAG
>CAYXVS010000113.1:7763-9332 GCA_964468735.1 uncultured Anaerolineales bacterium
CGCACCGGCTGCGGGCCGGCCAACACCTCGCGCGTCACGCAGAGCCGACCCTCGTCGTCGGGCGCGAGCCACCATTTGATCAGGCAGATCTCCCCCGCCTCGATCTCGATCCCCGTGATGCAGCGCGGATGGACGGCGCTGCCCGTGTTGAAGTAGGGCGCCTCATCGGGCGCGGGGAGGACGGAGCGGTGCGTGTGACCGCAGATCATCGGTTGGCGGTGCTGGTACGCCCAGGTGATGAGATCCATCTCGACCTTGTTGCGCTTGCTGAAATTCTGCGCCGGGCTGGTCGGATCGTTGAAGCCCAACAGTTGCAGGTTCCGCCACAGGTAGCGCACGGAGAGGCGACTGAATCGCCACAGCCGGTCGCTCATCAAATCGCCCTGATGGCCGTGCACCACGAAAAACTGCCCGCCGCTCTCGCGATGCCGCAGCACCAGACCCTCGTGCATGATGATCTCCGGGAACAGCTCCTTCGTCTGGCCATCGCGCTCATCCACGTAGTGATACAACTCCGCCGCCACGCGCTCTGAATCGCGCCAATCCAGGTTGTGATTGCCGAAGAGGAAAAAGAGCCGCTGCGCGAGATAGAATTGGCGCATCAGCCAAAAGACGTGGCTGTGCGCGCGTCGGATCTCTGCAAACTCCGCGTTCTCCCACAACTCGTCGCCGTCCCCCACCTCGACGTAGGTGAACCCCCGCTCGTAGTAGTGCTTCAGCGCGTGGAAGAAGAGCAGTTGATTGTGGGCAAAATCATCGGCCCAGCCGTTATCGCCCCGGTGACAATCGCTGAAGAAGACCAGCTTATCGTCATCGCCAAACGGCACGATGGGCGCCGTGTGAAAGACCTCGTCTAATCGCCGTTCCACGGATGGTTTCATAGCATTACACCTCTTGGTTCTTCAGGAATTCGCCGGGTGCAATTATACTATCTCCACCCGCAACCCAGTAACGACGCGAAAAAGGTCTGTAATCCCCACAAACACGCGATTTATGGCTGTTTTTAGAGCTACTGAGGGAGTTACCCGGCAAAACCCAAAAGACCCCACCTCTCACTTCATTCGATCTCATCTCATCCAAGACTATCACAGATTCGATTGGAAAACAAACCTCGCGTAGCTACGGCTGCGTGCGAAGAAGCAATGGCAGATAGAGATCGTGGGGATTGACAACCACCCGATCCCAAATACTAGCGCCGGTCGCAGTGAGGGTGAGCCACGCGGTGTTGACGAGCGGCGGCACGAGCATCATCGTGCTCCCGGTGAAGCGCGAGGTGACCTGGAAGTGCACGGTGCTCGTAGTATCCGTGGGGAGCGTGCCCGTCCAAGCGATGGCGTGCGCTGTGGGGCTGTACGTCACCGCCGGCGTCAGGGTGCTGGTGAGGCTGCCGGAAAGATACACCACCTCCTCCGGTAGCGGATCCCAGAGCTGCGCCGTCAACCCTGGAGCATCGAGTTCCAGGGTGAAGGAGAGCGTCTCACCGTTGTGCAAACCACGCAGCGGCGTAGCCGTCTTGGTAACGCCAAAAGTAGGTGTCAGCATCAGATTCAGATCTGTAACCTCCGGCGG
>CAYXVS010000114.1:0-9291 GCA_964468735.1 uncultured Anaerolineales bacterium
ACGTCCGGCCTCCTCAAACCCGGCATGCCCGCCGACGCGACCTTTGAGCATTGATGTCGTTGAAAAAACGGAATTTCAGAGGTGACTTTTGCTTGAGCTATTCGGTGCGTAAAGCGTATTGCGTAATGCGTAAAAATCTTCAAGGCTCGCCTTTGTGGCTTGGTGTGATTCTCCTTCTCCTTCTATTGGGATTAGCCGGCTGCCAATGCGAAGCCTTCATCTCCCAAACCGACGAGGCCGCGACCTGGGAGGCGTCGGGGACGATTCGCGCGGCGGAAATTCGCGTCGCCTCTGAACTGGGCGGGCGCATCGTCGCGATGCCCGTCGGGCTGGGCGACCGGGTGGGGCATGGCGATGTGATCGCGCGCTTGGACGCGACACCCTACACGCTCCAGTTGGGGCCGGCGGAGGCGGAGATCGAGAAGGCGCGGGCGGAGTTGGCGGCGCTGAAGGCCGGCCCGCGCCCGGAGGAGATCGCAGCGGCGCGGGCGGCGGTGGCGTTGGCCGAAGCGCAACGCGCCGGCGCGCGCGAGGCCTGGCGGCAGGCCGAGGATGCCTTGGAGACCCCGCAATCCTTAACAGCGGAGATCATCTCGGCGCGGACGAAGATCGCGCTGGCCGTGCAGGGCGTCGAGTTGGCCGAGGCGCAGTTGGCGCAGCAGCAGCTCGCGCGCGATCAGACGCCGGCGGGGACGACGGAGCGCGAGGCGGCGGATGCGCAGGTGCGCGCCTCGGAGGCCGCGCTGGCCGCCGCCCAGGCCGACGAACAGACGGCGCGCGCGCTGCTCTCGCACCTGTTGGCCATCGAAGCGGAGCCGCTGGGCCTCATCGCCCAGGCAAACGCGGCGGAGGGGCAGTATCGCGTGCAGGCGGAAGCGGTCGCTGTGGCGGAGGCGAAGCTTGAGGATCTGCTGGCCGGCCCCACCGCCGAGGAGATCGCTGTGGCGGAGGCGGCGGTGCGCGTCGCGGAGGCCAAGGCGGCGCAACATCGCGTCCAGGTGGAGAAATGCGTGGTACATAGCCCTTTGCAATCAGAAAAAGGCACGGCGGTGGTGATCGCCCAGGCCTTGCGTGTGGGCGAGATCGCGGCCCCGGCGGCGACCATCCTCACCTTGGCTGATCTCTCCGATGTGACGTTGGACGTCTACGTGCCGGAGCCGCGCATCGGTCACGTGATGTGGGGAATGGATGTGGACGTGCGCGTCGACAGCTTCCCCGATGAGGTCTTCGTGGGGCGCGTGGTGCGCATCGCGGACGAGCCGGAGTTCACGCCGAGGAACATCGCCACCGCCGAGGGGCGGCGCAACACCTTCTACGCCGTCGAGGTGCGCCTGGATAACGCCGCGCGCCTGCTCAAGCCCGGCATGCCCGCCGACGCGACCTTCCCCAGCGTGGCGGGGCCGTGAGCGATTTTCATTCGCTGTAGCTGTGCTATACTGAGGTTGATGCAGGCGTTCTTTTATCCAATGCAATCTTGAGGTACCTTAGACACATGAGCTTATCTTCCTCTCTGACCTATATAATCCTCTCTCTGCTGGCCTCCGTCATCGCGTGGGGATTGACGGTGCTCGGCTGGCGACGGCGCAATGTGGCGGGCGCGAGACCGTTCGTGGTGATGATGGCCGCCGTGGGGGGGTGGTCGCTTGTCTACGGCGTCGAGCTTATCAGCCAGCAACCGATGGTGGTGCGGTGGAGCGCCCGCCTGGAATATGTGGGGATCGTCATCGTACCCGTAGCATGGTTCCTCTTTGTGCAGACCTACACGCGCCGCTGGATCCCGCTGCGGCGCATTCTGTTGCTATCCATCGTGCCCGCGATCACTCTCACCTTGGTGCTCACCAACGATGCCCATCGCCTGATCTGGCGCGAATATGAGGTGCTGCCCTCGGATTCCATCGCGCACTTCGTGGTGGCGTCCTACGGGCCGGCGTTCTGGCTGAACACGGCCTATGCCAATCTGCTGCTAGTTGTCAGTTCCATCTGGATGATCATCTTCCTGTGGCGATCTCGCGCCCACTATCGATGGCAGGCCGTGGTTCTGTTCATCGGCGTTTTGCTGCCCTGGATCGGCAATCTGGTCTACGTGCTGGGCGATGTCGATATTGACCTGACTCACATCGCCTTCGCGCTGAGCGGCGTCCTCTTCGCCTGGGGGATGTTCCAGCTCCGTCTATTGGATCTGGCGCCGGTGGCGCAGCGCGCGGTCGTGGACGGGATCGGCGACGCCATCATCGTGGTCGATCCGGCGCACCGCGTCGTCGAGGCTAATCCAATGGCTCTATCACTGATGGGCCTCTCCCTCAAGCAGGTGATGGGCCGCACGTTGGAGGAGCTGATGCCGGATCACGCAGATGTGGTGATGCGGTATCATGAGTTGGAGGAGGCCCGCGACGAGCTATCCCTGATCTTGGATGGAGAACAACATGTGTTCGATCTGCGACTCTATCCCCTGCGGGATCGGCGCGAGACGCTGGTGGGGCGGCTGATCGTGCTGCGCGACATCACCGAGCGCAAGGAACTGGAGAACTCCCTGGCCTTTCAAGTGGAGCGCATCGAGCAGCTTTTGGAGGTGGCGCGGGCGATGACGGTGCGCCCCACTTTGGATGCGACGCTGAAAAACACATTGGACATCGCGGTCTCGCTCACCGAGTCAAGCTATGGCAGCATCTTCCTGTTGGATGCCGATCACCGCGTGACGCACAGTATCCTCGCGCGGGGGAAGATGCCCGCTTGGGTCAGTCACGATCTCGTGGCA
Source organism: uncultured Anaerolineales bacterium (assembly GCA_964468735.1). GTDB lineage: Bacteria > Chloroflexota > Anaerolineae > B4-G1 > SLSP01 > JAAAOZ01. The sequence goes on from CAYXVS010000114.1 coordinate 2,756, forward strand.
GAGGTGATGGAGGAGGGCGTGGCGGCCCATGTGCTGCGCGCCAAGGCAGCGGTCTTGATCGAGGATGCGCGGGTAGATCCGCGCTGGCGCAAGCTGCCGGATCAGCCGTACACTGCCGGGTCTGTGTTGGGCGTTCCCATCATCGAGGGCGATTTGCTGCTGGGCATCCTGACGCTGATTCATGAGACGCCGGGTCATTTTACTGCCAAGGACACGGACATTATGACGGCGGCCGCCCAGCAGATGGCGCTGGCGCTGCGCAATGCCATGATCTACGAGGAGCAGCGCCGCATGGCGGATCAGCAGGCGACGCTCTATGAGGTGTTGCGGACGCTGCAACGCACCCGTGATCCCGAAAAACTGTTGAGATTGGCGATCACCACCATAGCTCGGCTGACGGATTGGGATTTCATCGGTGTGTTGGCGCCGGATGAGGATGGGGAGCAGCTTCACTTCGAGGCCACGGGCGGTCGTCCTGATATGATGCCTGCCTGCGATTTTTCCCTGGAGACTGAATTCTTCGAGCAGGTGTGGCGTGCCGGGCGCACCAAGTACGTCTCCGATGTGCGAGGTGATCCAGCGGCCAACGCGGCGCTGTGCGATGCGGCGAGTGCGTTGCTCGTGCCGATGCAGCAGGGCAAGCGCAAGCGGCTGATTTATATTGTCAGCGACGAGATGTGGGCCTTCGACCGGGATACACAGCTTTTGGCCGCCTCGTTAAGCGATGTGATCGCGCTGGCGATTCAGAACGCTGAACTCTATGCGACGTTGCAAAACAACTACCGGCGCATCGAATCGCTCTTTAAGGTAAGCCGCCTGTTGGTCGGCGGGATCGAGTTGCGCGAGGTGTTGCAGCGGGTTCTCAACGCCATCAGCCAGGCGCTGGCGGCGGATCGCATGAGCTTAGTGTTGCTTGATCTCGAAGCGGAGGAGGTGCTCGACTTCCTATCCGCCGGCCCCGGCGCCGATCTGGTGGTCAAGGTGCTGTATGAGGAGTTGATGGAAGGACTGACCGGGTGGGTCGTGCGACATCGGAACCCGGCGTTATCGTCGAAAGACCAATCTGATCCGCGCGAATCGTCGCTGGCCCAAAAGCGCCGTGAGGAGACCAAGGCCGGCTCGATCATCGTCGTGCCGTTGATCTTCCAGGAGACCGTCTACGGCACGATGACGGCGCTGAACCGCCCCGATCAACGGGATTTTGCCCGCAATGATGTCGAGTTGATGGTGGCTATCGGGGCGCAGGTGGCCGTGACGGTGCGCAACCTCACGCTCTACCAGCACGTTGTGGAGGAGCGGCAACGTCTGCAGGCGCTGGTGCAATCCACCCACGATGGCGTCATCCTTATCAGCATGTATTTAAACGTGTTGATTGTGAACCAATCCACGTTGGATTACCTAGGATTGTCTGGCAAGCCTGAAGATTGGATCGATGTCTCGCTCTGGGAGGTGCTGCATGAGCTGCGGTCGCGGGCGCCCACGGTGGCGCGGGCTTTGTTGCACGAGATGCGGCGCATCGAGGTGGGCGATGAGCCGGTGGGATCGGGAGAGTATCGCGTCGGGCCAAGGGATATCGAGTGGTTCAATTTGCCCGTGATGCGCGATAACGAGCGGCCGCTGGGGCGATTGATCATCCTGCGGGATGTGACCGAGATGCGCGCCATCGAGGCGATGCGCCGCGATTTGACCCACACGATGGTTCACGACTTGCGGAATCCCTTGACAGGGATTTCGGGATCGCTGACTTTGCTCTCGCACCAAGCGAAGGATATGCTGCCCGATAACTATATGAACCTGGTGAGAATTGCCCGTTCCAGTACTCAGCGTATGTTGGATCTGGTCAACGCCATCCTCGACATCAGCCGTCTAGAGAGTGGTCAGATGCCCCTGAACCGCGAGACCTTTCACCTGCGCGCGTTGGTCGAGGACATCCTGCCGTTGCAACAGGCGCTGGCGGTCTCGAAGGAGATCACGCTGGTCAATCAGGTGCCGGAGAATCTGCGCGTCAAGGGCGACCGCGAGTTGCTGGGGCGCGTCGTGCAAAACCTGGTAGGCAACGCGCTCAAATTCACGCCCGATGAGGGGACCGTGACGATCAGGGCACAGATCAACCCTTCCGATTCAGAGAAGGTGACCGTCAGCGTGCGGGATACCGGCCCCGGCATCCCGCCGGAGATTCAGCAACAGCTCTTTCGGAAATTCGTCACCGGCCAACAGGAGGGCAGGGGCACCGGTCTCGGCCTGGCCTTCTGCCGGATGGTGCTGGAGGCCCATCACGAGACGATCTGGGCCGCCAGTGAGCCGGGCGAGGGCGCCACGTTTTCGTTTACGTTGCCGGTAGGGTAGATCAGAACTTCTTCAAGTCTATGTGGAAACTCCCGGCATCGAGTTTCTTCCTCGATGTCGGGAGTGTGCTTTCTTGTGGGTTTCATCCAATTGCCCTGCCTGGGGGGCGCCGTGTCAATGTCCTCCATCAGACGGATCGGCTCCTGGAGGATGACGATGATCTTGTGGTAATGTGTCCGTCTCCCGCAACGGCAGCGAGACGATCATGCAGGTGCCCGGATGTTCTGGATCGTCGGTGACGGGGCTTTGCACCCGCAGGCGTCCCCCGTGGGTCTGGACGATGGACTCCACCAGCGCCAGGCCCAACCCCACGCCGCCGTACTGCCGCTTGGCACTGCCATCCACCTGGTAGAAGCGGTCGAAAATCCTCTCCTGCTTTTTGGGCGGGATGCCGATGCCGGTGTCGCAGACGGCCAGCCTGACGCGCCGTCCATCCTCCGAAGCTAACTTCACCGTGATGCGCCCGCCGTCCGGCGTGAACTTCAGCGCGTTGCCCAGGAGATTATCCAACATCCGTTGAATCTGCAACGGTACGCCCGCGATGATGAGCGGTTCTGCGGCGAAATCATGTTCATGTTCCAACGCGACGGTGACCTGATTTTTCTTCGCCGAGGTCTGGAACTCCTCGACGGCAATGGCTGCCAAGTCGTTGAGATCGATCGCCACCTTTTCCGGCGCTTCCCCCTTCGCGGCGGTGCTGTCGATCTTCCAGAGGAGCGTCATATTCTCCACCAACTCGCGCAACATCTGGCTCCGCCGCGCGATGATCGCTACCGCGTCGGCCTGCATCGCGGGCAGTTCGCCCAATTCCCCCTGCTGGAGCATCATCGCGTAGCCAAAGACCAGGGAGAGGGGCGTGCGCAGCTCGTGAGAGATGTTCTGGATTAGCTCGTCTTTCATCTGATCCAGTTCTTCTTGCTGGGCCAGCGCCTCTGCCATTACCTCGGCTTGATGGGCGGCGTCCGCGTAGAATTGGGCGTTCTGCAATGCCAGAGCGATGGGCACGCTCAACGCTTCGACTAATTGCAGATCCTTCTCATCGAAGGCGGCCAGTTGTTTGCTCAACAGCGAGAGGACGCCGACTAACTCCCCATGGGCTTCCAACGGGACGATGAGCGCGGATTTGACCCACTCATCCGTGTTGGGGACATAGGTCCAGTGGGGATTTTGCGTCACATCGGGGGCCAGCGCGGAGGCGCGATGCTTCGCAACCCATTCCGTGAGGCTGAGATCGGGCTTGGCTAGTTGTCCATCTAACTTCTTCAAGCCTTTTTGAGGGATGCCGCGACTGCACAGTGTGCGGAGGCGGTTGGCTTCATCATCCCATAAAAAGATCACGTTCTTCTCGGAATGGAGGGGGCGGGCGATTTTCTCCAGGGTCTGCGCGCCGACCTCTGGGATCGAAAGGGAGATGGTGGCTGCTAAGGTCTGCGACAATTCGTTGAGGATGGCCAACCGATTGCGTTCGGCCTCCAGCGAGGTGATTAGGCGGAGATTTTCGATGGTGGCGGCGACGTAATCAGCGAAGAGGTGCAGACGTTGGGCGTCTTCGCTCTTGAATCTGTGGGGCTGGGTGCTGTCGACGTTGAGAAACCCGATGATCTTGCCGCGCACGATCAAAGGCACGCCCAGATAGGCGTGGACGCGGGGCGATGCCCATGCCTCCTGCCAGAGGTTGGATTCTGTGGTGTCGTTGATGATAAGCGGTTGGTGTGTGGAGAGCATCTCTTGGTAAGTCGGGAGGTTGAGGATGTCGACGCCTGCTAAGGCCAAGACATCTGGATCGAACGCGAGAGATTCATCCCCTACGCTTTTCATCAGCGAAATTTCCTCTCCTTGCAGCGCAAAGATGTTGGCCGCTTCGGCCGAGACGATGTTGAGGGCTTGTTGGATGGCGATCTCCATCGCTTCGTTGAAGGTGCGCGCCTGTGAGAGCTTCAGCCCGGCTTGTGAGAGCCTCTTGAGTTGGCGCTGCAAGCGCTCCTGTTCGGTGATATCCACGATGGTAGCGAGGAGGGCCGGGCGGCGGGCATGGATGGCGCGGGCGCCGTGGACCTCGACCTTGATGCGTGTGCTATCCTTGCGCAGCCCTTCGAACTTGAAGTGCAGCGCGCGGCGGTTGCCGGAGAGGGCATCTTCTAGGCTGGAGAGCGTGCGTTGGCGGGCAGCGAGCGCTATACAGTCCTCCACCCTGAGTTGCTCGCGAATTTCTTTGGTGCCGTAGCCAAACATTTCAGCGAAGGCGGGATTTGCATACCGGAACCGTTGATCCTGAACGAGCACGACGCCTACAGCGGCATATTCCGCGAGACGTCGGAAGCGCTCCTCGGAGGTGTGCAGGGCTTCTTCTATCTTGCGCCGTTGTTTCTCGCTTTGGATGTGCTCGATAGCTAGACCGATATCCGTGGCTAACTCGTGCAGCAGTCCAAGCTCTTCCTCATAAGCGAACGCTTGTGGAGGGGACGCGCTGGCGTTGAAGACGGCGAAGAGTTCGTCGTGGACCCAGATGGGAAATGCGGCGGTGGAGAGTGGGCGACCAAAAAGTTCCTCCGACTCCGAAGCGATGATGTTCTCGCCTTGCTTGAGCACTTGCTCAGCCACCAAGGCCTCATCGCCTGTGGGGCGGTCGGCCTGAGCGACCCACGCTTCGAGCTGCGCCTGGCGCTGAGACGGCGTCACGTAGACATGGTTGGCATCTATCCTCCTGTTGGATTGCACCTTGCCGATCCAGACGGTGTCATATCCCCGTTCATCCGCGATAATTTGGCAAGCTTGTTGGAGTAGATGGTGTTGACTGTACCACGGGTGGATGAAGGCGTGGCTGATGCGCCTAATGGCCCGGTGGACTTGGTTAAGATTCTGAAGGCGAGTGCGCGCGTTGACCTGTTCGGTGATGTCTCGCAACATCCCCGTGAGGGCCGGCTGACCTCGGTAGCGCAAGGGGATCGCCGTGATTTCGCCTAAGAAGGTACTTCCATCCGCCCGGGTAATCTCGGCTTGCCAGGGGGCGAGTTGGGCGGGATCGCCGCGCGAGAGCCTGGCGATCAGCTTCTGGTAATCCGCTTCCTGCATAAAATCCGCCAAGGAGATTTGGGTAGGGTTTTTCTTCGTCCGCAGATGCAGCAACTGGGCCATGGCTTGATTGATGAATTGGATTTGATGATCGGTGTAGATAAACAATCCCAGGGGTAGGGATTCCGTCAGAGTTCGATAGCGGGTCTCGGAGGCGGCGAGATCGGCCGTGCGCTGCTCGATCTCCTGCTGGAACTGTCGCGCCTGGCGATAGATCTTGCGATAGATATAGATGACGCCCCCCAGAATCAGTAAAAAGGCCATCCAACTGGCGATGAGCAGCAGCATCGGGGGGCCGGGTGGTGAATGGCGCCATCCGACCTTGATCGTCCACTTGGTGTTTCCCACTTCGAGGGTCTGTTCGGCGATGGGGAGCGACAGCTCGGGATTGTCCTCTGCCGTCCAGAGCGTCTCTCCATTCGCCCCCTCGATTTGGAGCGCGAGATCAGCGCCGATCTGCGCCTGGAGATTCGTCATCACCTCATCTAAATCGAAGATACTTTGCGCCACGCCGATGATGCCCATGTGGTGGATGGGCATGCTGACCACGGCCACGCGCATCGTCGGATCGACGGTGATGGTGGTGGTCGTCAGCGGATGCGTGGGTGTCTGCGCGATGGTCAGCGCCTCCATCGCCGCCGGGACGAGGTAGCGGCGGCCATCCCGCGCGTCGATATAGCCTAGCGCATCAATATCAGGGCGGGCGTCCAGGTAGTTGTGAGCGAAGCGCTGAAACGCACGCTCCGGCGGCAGCGTGGCCTCGAATGCCTGGATCGCGGTCGCGGCGTCGATCTGCCGGTGCAACGTCGCTTGGAGGGCCGCGTGGGCCGCTGCTGCCGCTTGCGTGGCCTCCAACTGCGCGTTTTTCTGCGTATGCTTAAATGTGTGGCTCGTGCCGGTTATTGAGATCCCCAGGCTGATCAGCACAATGATGCTCAACACCCATCGACGATTCATAATCTCACCCTGGCGTCTATCCGCCGGATATTTTTTAGACCAAAAACAGGGGATGGTTCAGAAATAGATTGACACTTTTTTCTTGTTGTCCCAGGCCCGGCGGTTCCCACGGCCACCATTACGAAGTCGCCCTTCGGCGACTGAGTTCTAACCGGCGAAGG
>CAYXVS010000115.1:0-9284 GCA_964468735.1 uncultured Anaerolineales bacterium
CCCGTGCGCTTGATTCGCACTATGATCGTCAAAGATCGGGAGCGGCGCCGACAGAAGAGCCGCACCGGTGTCAACTTGATCCTGCGGATCGTGGGCCTCGTCACACTGGTGATGTTTATCGTGGTGACCATCCTCGTCGGCGTGGGGGTGGGCACGGCGGCCGGCGCCTATTCGCTCATCACGGAGAACCTCCCCACCCCAGAGGATGTGGCGACGAAGAGCGTGGAGACCTTCGAGACGACCAAGATTTTTGCCTGGGGCGAGGATACCAATGGCGACGGCCAACGGGAGTCCGAGCTGATTTACGAGATGATTGATCCCAACGCGGGCGACCGGAGTTGGGTTGCGCTCTCTTCGATGCCGGAGTACGTCGTCTGCGGCACCGTCGCGATGGAGGATAAGCGCTTCTGGGAAAATCCGGGCTTCGATATCATGGGTATCTCGCGCGCGTTCATCAGCAACTTACGGGGCGAAAGCATCCAGGGTGGCTCGTCGATCACCCAGCAGGTCGTCAAGAACTCGGTGATCCCCTTGGAGGAGCGCTTCGAGAAGAGCTACGCGCGGAAGATCAAGGAGGTGCTCATCTCCGTCGAGTTGACGCGCCTCTACGAGAAGGAAGAGATCCTGGAATGGTACATCAACACCAATCTCTACGGCAACCTCGCCTACGGCATCGATGCGGCGGCGCGCGTCTACTTCGATAAATCGGTGGAGGATCTGACGCTCTCCGAGGCCGCGACGCTGATCGCGATTCCACAATATCCGCGCCTCAATCCGTTCGATGCGCCGGAGGATGCGCGCGACCGCAAGGAGATCGCGCTCCGCCGGATGGTCGAGGAGGGCTGCATCACCAGCGCACAGGCCGAGGAGGCCGAAAGTGACCCCTGGAATCTGGCTAAGTCCTCGGAGCGCTTCGACATTCAAGCGCCGCACTTCTCGATGTACGTGCGCAACGAATTGGAGGAGATGTTCGGCCCGCAGATGGTCGCGGGCGGCGGGCTGCGCGTCTACACCACGTTAGATCTGGAGTTGAATCGTCAGGCGGAGTGCGCCGCCCAAACCTACCTCCACATCCTCTCCGGCGAAAATCCAGCGGCAGTGATCCCGGAGGAAGTTGCCAACGGCTGCGAGGCCGCGCAGTACATCCCCGATGTGCCCAGCAATCGCATCGGCAACGACTATAACGTCAAAAATGCAGCGGTGACGGTCCTTCGCCCCTCGACCGGCGAGATCTTGGCCATGGTCGGCAGCGCGGACTACTGGAACGAGGAGATCGACGGGAAGTTCAACTACGCGGTGGATGGCCTGCGTCAGCCTGGCTCGTCGTTCAAACCCTTCACCTACGTGACGCTGCTCTCGCAGGGCTACAACGCCGCGCAGATGTTCTTGGACGTGCGCCAGGCCTTCGAGCAAGGGCCGGGAATGGCGCCCTACGTGCCGGAGAACTATACCCGCAAATATCACGGCCCGGTCACCCTGCGTAGCGCGCTGGCGCGGTCGCTCAACATCCCGGCGGTGGAAGCGATGTCGATGGCCGGCATCGATGACGTGATCCGCACCGCGCACAGCATGGGCATCAACACGATTGATCGCGGGCTACACGAGTACGGCTTGAGCTTGGCGCTGGGCAGCGGCGAGGTGCATCCCATCGATATGGCCTACGCCTTCAGCGTCTTCGCCAACAACGGCGTGATGCTAGGGAAGCCGATTTCCGAGGACGCGCAGCGGCCCGGATTCCGCGAACTTGATCCGGTTGCGATTCTGCGCGTCGAGGATCGCAACGGCAACGTCCTCTACCAATACAATCAGCCCGCATCGCGGCGCATTTTGGACGAGCGCCTCGCCTATCTCATCACCAACATCCTCTCCGACCGCCAGGCGCGGCTCCCGGCCTTCGGCAGGCCCAACGCGCTGGAGCTGGCAAACGAGCGTCCGGCCGCTGCGAAGACCGGCACGACGAACAACTTCTCCGACAACTGGACGGTGGGATTCACGCCGCAGTACGTCACATCGGTGTGGATGGGCAACAAGGACCCCGACGATTATATGATCAACACGCCGGGAGCGCGGGGCGCTTCCTATATTTGGCACGCGGTGATGGAATACGCGCACTTAGGTGATCCCCTCGTCAACTTTGAGCGACCGGAGGGACTGCAGGAGGTGGCGGTCTGTACCAAATCCGGCAAGTTGCCCAACGGCAATTGTCCTGTCCGCACGGAGTTGATGATTCCCGACACGGAGCCGACAGAAAAGGATACCATCCACCAGGTCTTCTTAGTCAATCGCGAGACGGGGAAGCTGGCCACGATCTACACACCGCCGGATCTGGTGGAGGAGAAGGTCTACATGGTGCTCCCGCCGGAGACGGAGGATTGGATCCAGAGCCTGCCGGAGGATCAGCGCCCGCAGATCCCGCCCACGGAGTATGACACGATCTACGGCCCCAACCAATCTCAGGCCGAGGTGTCGATCACCTCGCCGGTGGCCTATTCTTACATTAACGATGTCGTGCCCATCGAGGGCAACGCGCGCGGCGGGGACTTCGCCTTCTACCGCCTCGTCTTCGGGCGCGGGCTGAATCCCACCGAGTGGACGCAGATCGGGCCGGATCACGGCAATCAGGTGGAGAACAATCTCCTGGAGAACTTCGACACTAACGCCCTGGAAAGCGGGCTGTACACGCTGCAACTTCAGGTCGTCGGGCACGATCAGCAAGTCCGCCAGGCGACGATCCAGGTGACGGTGGACAATGATCCGCCCAAGGTTGATCTGACCTATCCGCCGGAAGGCTCCGAGTACGAGTACGGCTTCGATGAGTGGGTCAACATCCACGCCGAGGTGCAAGATGCCTACGCCACCGACCGCGTGGAGTTCTACAAGGGCGAAGAAGAAGAGCCGTTCGACGTGCGCACCGTGGCGCCCTACAACATCAACTGGACATTAGGGCCGCCCGGCGCCTACTCCTTCCGCGTCATCGCCTACGATGCGGCGGGCAATCAGGCCGAGGCCGGGCCGGTGCAGATCTATGTAGTGCCGAAAGAGACTCCGTAACGGCTTGAGCCTCAAACATCCACAAGAGATAGCACGACTGGGAGCAGCATCATTGCTGCTCCCAGTTGCTTTACCTTGATTTAACACAAACGCCGCTTCTCTCAGCTTCTCGAAAATTGCGGCTTGGGGATTTTGGCAACCTCTGCTAAACTGTGAGTGACACGACTGGAGAAAAACCAAGGAGGAGAATGATGCACCTCAAGGGCTGGCAACGCACATCCCTGATCGATTTTCCGGGGCACATCGCGACGGTGCTCTTCACCGGCGGATGTAACTTCCGCTGCCCAATGTGCCACAACGCCGACCTGGTGCTGCGCCCCGAGACCCTCCCTTCGATCCCGGCGGCGGAGGTGATGGCGCATCTGGAGCAGCGCGCGGGGATGATCACGGGCGTGGTGATCACCGGCGGCGAACCGACCCTCCAACCGGATCTGGCGGATTTTATCGCGCAGCTCAAGCGCCACAACAACAAGCTAGCGATCAAATTGGATACCAACGGCTATCGCCCCGCTGTGCTCGCCGCGCTGTTAGATGAGGGGGCGCTGGATTACATCGCGATGGACGTGAAAGCCCCGCCGGAGAAATACGCTCCACTCGCCGGGGGCGAGCGCCTCCGCTGCGATTTTGACATCACGCGCATCGAGCGCAGCATCAGCCTGATTCGCCAGAGCGGGGGGCCTTACGAGTTCCGCACCACGGTCGTCCCCGACCTGCTGACCGCATCGGATATCGAGGCTGTGGCGCGCTGGATCGACGGCGCGGAGACCTACATCTTGCAACAATTTCGCGCGCAGGGAACCTTAGATCCCGCCCTGGCGGAGATCACGCCCTATGCCACCGCCGAGTTGGAAGCGATGGCCGAGCGCGCCCGGCGCTGGATCCCAACAGTAAAGCTGCGCGGGGCGTAAATCGCCCATCCCCGGCATCGCGTTATAAATGAGACCATGTCCACAAGGCAGGTAGTAGATGACTCATAGAAGTTGGCTGAGAGAGTTCAAGAACTCCGAATCTCCCAAAACTGAGTCTGTTTCGTCCGAAGACCGCTCGCATTGGGGAGATTCATTCTCTTGGAACGGCCCCATCGCCTTATTGTGCCTCGTTGTGATGGGCAGCCTCCTGGGGTTGACCCTCTACTACGTCAATTTACCCGACCATCTCTCGCAGCACGAGACGATTGTGCTGGGTCAACAGCGGCTGATCCCCGGCGCCCAAGCCGCGCTGCGCGTGGTCGTGCGCGACAGTCGCGACGCTGCGCCGCTCCCCAACGCTAAGGTCAACGTGCTGATGCGACCCCAGGACGGCAACCGGGCGATTCCGCTATTTGAGGGCCGAACGGACGGGGACGGCAACATCGATGTGACGTTCACCGTGCCGGAGAACGCCGCCCCGGAGCAGATGCTCATCATCGAAACGCGCTCCGACCTCGGCTCCGACAGCCTGGAGCACCCGGCGAGGGTGCGGCGCGACTATCGCATCCACCTCACCACCGACAAGCCGCTCTACCAAGCCGGGGATGTCATTCACATCCGCGCACTGGCGCTCAGCGCCTTCGACCGCCGCCCGGCGGCGGAGCAGCGGATTCGCATCACCGTAGCCGATGCGCGGGGTAATATCGTCTACCGCAGGACGCGCACCACCTCCCAATACGGCGTCGCCGCCGCCGATTTCCGACTCGCGGACGAGGTGAATAACGGCCTCTACCACTTGTCCGCCACGATAGACGAGATAGTCGCCCAAAAGACCATCATCGTCTCAAGAGCCGACACGCTGGCGCCCCCCGCCTTGTCGACCTTCGACATCACTATGACCACCGAGCGCGATTTTTATCGGCCCGGCGAGCGCGTCGCGGGCGCCCTGCACGCCGACTACGCTTTCGGCAAGCCCGTCGTCAACGGCGATGTGACGATTTTAGGGTCAGCAAGCTCCATAATCTCCGCCACCGTTCACCTCACGGGCCAGACCGACGCCAGCGGCAATTTTGATTTCGCCTTCGATCTGCCCGCTTACGCGAATATGGAAGAACCAGAGGCCAACCAACAACGATTCTACATCGAGGCTCAGATCGTGGATGCCTCTCAGCACGCGGAGACCCAACGGCTCTCCCTGCCAATCTCGGAGCAGGGGCTGATCATCGAGGCCATGCCGGAAAGCGGCCAACTCTATCCCGGCGTCGAGAACATTCTCTACGTGATGACCCGTCGTCCCGACGGCACGCCCGTCAAGAGCGACCTGACGGTGCGCATCGCCGCCACCGAGGAGATGTTCACAGCGCAGACCGGCCCCTACGGCCTGGCCGAGGTGCACTTCACGCCGCAGGCGCCATCGCTCCGCCTGGACCTCGAGGCCCGCGCATCCGACGGCACAATGGCCCAACGCGCGTTCAATTTCGCCGGCGCGGCAGCGGAAGAGAGCGTGCTGCTCCGTCCCGACGCGCCGCTCTATCGCGTGGGCGACACGATGCGTCTGACAATCCTCACCTCCGAGCCGGCGGGCGCCGTCTACCTCGACATCGCTCGCGAGGGACAAACGGCGACCCCGTCGCTGACCGGCCGCGCGGTGCCCATCGTTGACGGCCAGGCCGAGACGGTCATCGACCTCACGCCCGATCTCTTTGGGACGCTGCACCTTCACGCCTACAAAATCCTCCGCTCCGGCGAAACGGTGGGCGATACCCGCCTGGTCGTGGTCGAGCCGGTCCGTGATCTCAACGTGACGCTCACGCCGCGCGCCAGTATCTATCGCCCCGGCGACACGGCGACGGTTAATGTACAGGTCACCGACGCGGAGGGTATGGGAGTGCCGGCCGAGTTAGGCCTCGCCATCGTGGATGAATCGACGTTCACCCCCACCGAACACGATCCCGACATTGCCACGCTCATCTTTCTGCTGAAAGAGGGGGCGCTCACGCCCAAGTACGAACTGCGTGGCATGGGGCTGCCCGATATGATCGGGACGGAGCCGCCGCCCGAACCGGCTCTGCGCGAGGCTCAACTCAGCACCGCCGAGGCCTCGCTGTCCGCCGTCACGCCCGCAGCCTCCCCCTTCACCTTGCGCATCGACTCGCAGGCCAAAACAATGGAGCGCGCGAGCATGCGCCAATCCGAGGTCTTAGCCAAACTATCCCTGGCGCTCACCGCGCTCTTCTTACTGATTCCGTTGATCATCCTGGCCGTGAACGGCGTCGCGATGTGGAGAACGGTCACCTCGGCCCCGCAGTTCTGGCGGCGCGTAGGCCTTGCGGTAGGATCGGTGCTGGCGTTCACCCTGCTTCTTTCCGCGCTGCCGACGGCCCAATCCGATGACGCCGGGACATTCGAACGCCTCATCCAGCTCTTCGAGGAGTTAGCGGGACAAGATGGCTGGCTCCCGATCCTCACGCTCGGCGGCGTGGTCGGCTTCATCGCCGCTCTGATCCTCGCCGTGCGGGAGCAAGATCGCGCGCTCGCTCTCACCCTGGGCTTGATCCTCTGCTGTGGCTTTATCATGGGAGATTTGCTATTCGTATCGTCGCGCATCAGCGATAAGGCCGCGATCACCTGGATCACCCTGACGGCACTCGCGTTACTATCAACGAGCCTCCTAATGCGCGCCGTGGACTTTATCTTCGCCCACAAGCCGCGGCCCGCCGCCGCCCTCATCGCCGTGACGCTCTTCCTCCTGATCGGCGCACCGGCCCTCCTCCACCACGGCAGCGATGTGTGGCAGCGCGGCGGCGAGAAGGCCGGGAGCGCGGCTCAATCCGAGGCAACATCCCCTACGGCTGACGCTGCGGAGAGCAAAGCGCTGCCGAGCCTGAGCCAATCTCCTGCAGAGACGGACGAGGAGCCGCCGAGCCTGACCTCTGTGGTCGATACGATGCTCTGGCTGCCGAACGCCGTCACGGATGAGAACGGCGCCTTGCAGGTGGAATTCCCCGTCGCCGATAGCATCACCACCTGGCGCGTGTCGGCGCTGGCCTCCGCGCAGGATGGCCGCCTGGGCAGCGCGACCTCGGATCTGCGCGTCTACCAGGACTTCTTCATCCACGTGGATCTACCGCCCGCGCTCACCGTGGGCGATCAAATCTCCGTGCCGGTCGCCATCTACAATTACTTGCCGGAACCGCAAAGGTTGCGCTTGGAGGTGGAACAAGCGCGCTGGTTCGAGCTGTTGAGCGCCTCCGGTCGCGAGATCGAAATCGCCCCGAACGATGTGACCACGGCCTATTTTTCCATCCGCGTGCTGGATTTTGGCCGCCAGCCCTTCCAAGTGACAGCGTGGGGCAGTGCGATGTCCGACGCGGTCAGAGAAGAGGTGCGCGTGGCCCCCAACGGGGATGAGCGGCGCTTGACGCGCGCCAACCTGGTGATGACCACGGCCACATCGCTCAGCGAGACGCTGACGCTGCCCGACACCGCCATCCCCGGCACACAGGCGCTGACGTTCCATCTCACCCCCGGCGTCGTCAGCCACCTCATCGCAGGCTGGGACGCGCTCCAGCGCAGGCCCACCGGGGGCCTCGAGCCGACCGTTTCGGCCGCCTACCCTGCCGTGCTGCTGCTGAACCATCTCCGGGAGACGGGCCAGACCGCGCCGGAGTTGCGCGCCCAGGCGGAGGCGCACGTCGATAGGAGCTATCAACGGCTCACCACCTTCGAGGCGCCGGGCGATCCGGGCGGCTTCAGCCGCTACGGCCAGGCGCCCGCCGACCCGCTGCTCACCGCCTATGGCTTGCAGGTCTTCAGCCAGATGCAGCGCGTTCGTCCCGTCGATCCGGCGCTGGGGGAGCGAATGGCCGCGTGGCTCTTCAAGCATCAGCGCGAGGATGGCTCGTGGGCAAACGCGACCGGCATCAGCGAGAAAGAGCGCCTGCTGGCGACGGCCTTCGTTCTCTGGGGATTGGCGGATGCGGGATATGCGACGGACGCCCGCGCGCAGCAGGCGGCGGCATTCCTGCGGGCGGCCATATCGGAGGACGAGGACGCAACGCCCGGCTATACGCTCGCGTTAGTCGCCAACGCATTAGTTGCAGTTGATACGGCTGACGAAGGCCAGATCACCCCCGCGACCCAGGGCGTGTTGCGCCGCCTGGCAGATTTGGCGATTCGCGAGGGTGACACAGCTTACTGGGAGAGCGAACGCGCGACCTACCGGGGCAGTAAGGGGGAGAGCGCCGATATAGAGACAACGGCGCTGGCAGCGCTGGCCCTCTTCCAGGCCGAGCGCCACGTGGACGTGGCCAACGCCGCCGTGAGGATGCTGCTCCAGAACAAAGATAGCTTCGGCGCGTGGCACACCACCTCGGCCACGGCGATGGCACTCCAGGCGCTGGTAGCGAGCGCGCGGGGGGGAGACACGACGATAGAGACCCCAGTCACGGTCAGTGTGACGCTGAATGAGAGCGAAACCCAATCGGCGACGCTCACCCTGGTGTCCCCCGATGCCCAGCCCACCCTCGCCTTCGAGGAGATGCTGTTGGGCGCGGAGAACACGGTGGATATTCAGATAGATGAGCCAGGCGCAGCTCATTTTATGTACCAGATCGTGGGTCGATATTACCTCCCGTGGGATGAAATCGCCGCCGATGTGACGACGCCGGAGGCAATCCTGCTCGACGTCGCCTATGATCGCACCGAGTTGGCCATCGACGAGACCGTGGAGGTCGCGGTGACAGCGCTGTTGAACCCGGCGCTGACGCCTCTGGATATGGCGAGTTGGTCGGCCGACACGGTCATCATCGAGTTGGGCGTCCCGCCCGGCTTTGAGATCCGGCGCGAGGATCTGGAGCGAATCGTTTCGCGCTTCGAAACCGCGCCGGACGATCCCGCCGCCGCGCGCATCGAACGGTTCGAGTTGACCGAGGGCCGGATCATCCTCTACGTGACCAACCTCACCTCGCGAGATCCGCTCTCCTTCACCTACCGCCTGCGCGCCAAATTCCCCGTCGTCGCCCAGACGCCGGCCAGCCACGCCTACGCCCCCCACAACCCCGACGTGATGGGCAAAGCCCCGCCGCAGACGCTGTCGGTGATCCCCGCAACAAACGAGTGACGATTACAAAGCAACAAGACGTCAAAACAACAAATAAACAACCTGTTTAGAGGGCATAAAAACCACTGTGTTCTCTGCGCCTCTGTAGTAAGATATTTTGTCTCCTCGTTGGTGATTTACCATCCCGCCCCACATCCGGGAATTCGAAGCAGAACGATAGGGAAAATCGCTCTCATTGCCCTGGAGCAGGCCTAACCAAGTTC
>CAYXVS010000116.1:0-6725 GCA_964468735.1 uncultured Anaerolineales bacterium
CCGTGGGCGTGGGGCGTGAACGGCGCGACCTCCGTCGTGGCCTCAGTGCTGGCCTCGCTGGTCGCCCTCACCTGGGGCTTCCGATGGGTGTTGGCGCTGGGCGCGCTCTGCTACGCGGGCGCTTATCTCACGGTCGGCATGTTGCATCGCGGGGGAAAACCACACCGTGGTTGATGAGCCACAGGCTTATAGGAACTGCTTGGAGCGTGTGAGCGAGAGACAAAAAAATCCCTGAGGTTGATGCAAAACCCCAGGGATTGAAACGTATCCTCTCTCGCTCAGCTACTCAGGTAACGCCCGCTCGCAATAGCTGGGCCAACCGTGGGGTAAGTCCAGGTCGCAGATGTCAGAATCGGCGGGATAGCGCTCCAGCTCCGAGGCCAACTCCAGCCCCTCCGCGACATCCTGCAACAGATCGGCCAGCCGCCCATCCTCATCTCGAACCTGAGGAACCTGCCCGCGCAACCAGTCCCCGACCTCCTCGCGGTCGTCGCTGGGCATCTTGAGCAGGATCAAATCACCCGCACCGATGGCCTCCAGTGTCTCATCGATGCTCTTGTAGCCCATCATCTTAACAATCTCTCGTGCCCTATCGATCATACGTTCCCTCCTTGTTGGTAGTTGATGATAATCAAAATAACTTACCAAGCGCTCCAAGGGGATTGCCAAATCCCCGCGCATCTCATTAAAGGCTTGGATCTAACGATCCAAGCCGAGCGCTTACAGCAATTTACATCACGCTTCGACTTCGGCCTCAGCCGCGCGGAGCGCCCGCCACATCCGCTCTGGCGTGACGGGAACTTCCTTCATCATGATGCCGGTGGCGTCGAAGATGGCGTTGAGGACGGCGGGCGCCGAGCCGTTGACCACGATCTCCGAGACAGATTTCGCGCCGACGGGATGGCTGGGTTCGAAGGTCTCCACGAAGATGGTATCCATCGGCGGCGCCTCATCGGCGCGGAGGACGCGGTAATCGTCGAAGCGCGGGTTGACTGTGCGGCCCTCGTCGTCGTAGACCAACTCCTCCGTGAGGCCGTAGCCCAACGCCTGGAGCATCCCGCCCTCCGATTGGCCGCTGGCGGTGAGGGGGTTGATAATCTGCCCGGAGTCCAGCGCGATGAGCAGGCGGTCGCAGGTGACCTGGCCCGTCTCCGTATCGACCGTCACCTCCGCAAACTGGGCGGCGAACGGCGGCGGACTCACCGGGCTGATGAACGAGGCCTGCCCCATAATCTGGTGCTGGTTCTGCTGATGCAGCGCGTACATCGCGATCTTGCGATAGTCGATGCTGCTGCCATCGTCCAGCCAGGCGCGGCCCTTTTTGAGCGTGAACGTCTCTGGCTCGACGCCCACCATCTCGGCCGCGACCGCGCGGATCTGCTGCGCGACCTTCTCGGCGGCCTTGGCCATCGCCCCGCCGCTGATGTAGGTGGTGCTCGAAGCGTAAGCGCCCTTATCGAAGGGCGTGACGTCGGTATCGGAGGAGCGGATGATCAGGTCATCCAACTCGCAGCCGATGACCTCCGCCGCGATCTGACCCAGCACGGTGTCGGAGCCGGTGCCCAGATCGGTGGCGCCCATCATCACGTTGAAGGTGCCATCGTCGTTCATCTTGATGCTGGCCGCCGCCATATCCAAGTTGGGGATGCCGGACCCCTGCATCAAGAAGCAGACGCCGATGCCGCGTCGCAGGTGCGGTTGATCGGGGACGGTGTGCCATTCGGGATTGCCGAACTTATCGTCCCAACCGATGGCCGCCGCGCCCTGTGTGGCCGCCTCGCGCAGCGCGTTGGTCTCGATCATCTCGCCACGCGCCTCGCGGCCCTCGCTCCATACCTTGCTCATCAAGTTTTCCGTGTGCGGCTCGATGATGTTCTGGAGTCGGAACGATAGCGGATCTTGCCCCATCTTGGCGGCCACCTCGGTGATGAGCGTCTCGGTGGCGACGACGCCCTGCGTCACGCCGTAGCCGCGATAGGCGCCCGCGCGGGGGCGAGTGGTGTAGTAGGTGTCGCCCCAGAAGCGCAGGTTGGGCGTGTTGTAGAGCGGCAAGGTCTTGTGACCGGTGTTGCCCAACACGGTGAGACCGTGGCCGCCGTACGCGCCGGTATCGCTCCAGGCGTGCATATCCTGCGCAACCATCGCGCCGTCGTCGTTCACGCCGACGCGAAATTTGACCCGCATCGGGTGGCGCGTCGTCGTGTAGATGAATTGCTCCTCGCGCGTCAGTTCCAAGCGCACGGGCCGGCCCGTCGCGATGGTCAGATGGGCGGGGATGTCCTCGTAGATCTCCTGCTTGTTGCCAAACGCGGCCCCGATCCGGGGCTTGATGACGCGAATCTGCCCTTCGGAGAGGCCCAGCACCGGCGCCAGGATGCGGCGGACGTGATAGGGCACCTGGGTGGAGGTCACCATCACCAGGCGATCATCCTCATCCCAGTAGGTGAGCGTCACCCACGGCTCCAGCGGGATATGCTTCATCTTCTGGGTCTCGATTTGCGTCTCGAAGACCTGATCGGCCTGCTCGCACGCCGCATCCACATCGCCCAGATCGATGCGCACCTTGGCGACGAGGTTCCGGCTGGGATCGCTCTCGCCGAAGGGGACATAATCGTCCTGGTCGTGGATGACGGGCGCGCCCTCGGCCATCGCCTCATCGAGCGTGAGCACCGGCTCCAGCACCTCGTAGTCGACCTCGATCAACTCCAAGGCCTGCTCAGCGATCTCCGGCGTCTCGGCGGCGACAGCCGCGACGCGGTCGCCCACATAGCGCACTTTATCGCCAAAGCTGACGTAATCCAGCGGGCCGGGGATGGGATAGGATTGCCCGGCGGTGGAGTAGACCACGCGCGGGACGTTCTTGTAGGTCAGCACGGCGTGGACGCCGGGCAGCGCCTCCGCCTTGCGCGTGTCGATGTCCTTGATGCGCGCGTGGGCGTGCGGGCTGTGAAGGATCTTCCCATACAGCATGCCGGGTCGCTCGAAGTCAGCGACGAACGCGGCCTTCCCCTGCGCCAACTTGGGCGCATCGACTTTGGGCAGCGGCTTGCCGACCACGTCGAAGCGCTCGGCCTGCTCGGTGACGAAGACCTTGGGCTGGGTCTTGACGCGCGTCTGTGCGCCGCCGCTCCCGCCGCCGCTTTCTAGTGGTTCCGGCGGCGCCGATGGCCCCAGCAGGCCCTCGGGCATGAGGAACATCTCATCGCCGGGGCTGCCTTCCAGCGGCTCCGGCTCCTCGCCGCGCAGGTAGGCCGCCGCGCGGAGGATGGCCATCACGGGCTTGACGTAGCCGGTCTCCCGCGAAACGATACCGCTGATGGCATCGCGTACCTCGGCCTCGGTGGGGTTTGGGTTCTGGTCGAGCAAAGCTTTGGCGGCCAAGATCAGCGCGGGGGTGTCATAGCCGCTCTGGATCGCGCCGCTTTCGATAAAGGCCTTCTGGATGGGATGCCAAGCCGCGCCTGCATGCCATCCGGGCCGATGATGCCCGCTCAAGCCCTCCACGGTGAGGATTTCGCGCCCGTCCGCCTGCGCGGCCAGCGTGACGACGCTGTTGCACAACTTGCCATCCAGCAGCACGGTGCTATACCCATCGCTGCCATCCTCGCTGCCGAATTTGATGCTCAAGATGCCGTTGCGGCGCAGCAATCGAAAGAGGGTCTCGGAGGGGGAGGTGGTGAAGGTCTGTGGGTTACCGTTCAAGGTATAGGTTACTTTCATGGATCGCTCCTTTGTGTATCTTTTGTGTGTCCTGTGTGTGAGGTAAGGCGTAGGCTCTTGTCCAGATCAACATCTAATTCTGCGAGACAGAATGGATCACGGACAGAGCCTCACGTCTGAACAGTTGTCTGACTTCTCTTCTATTGTACTGAGTTTGAGAGGGGTGTCAATAAAAAACAGTGAGGAGTAGGGAGTAGGAAGCAGGGAGTAAGGGGTGAGCAGCAAGGGAGAAAACGATTTGCCTACGGGGTGAATACTGACCGGCCTGTGCTTGATGCGAGGCTTACAAATATGAGACTTACGTGGAAACCGAAGGCGGCCACGAGGGGATTCTCAGCGGTAAAGAGGAGTCGCCATTTTCCTTGGCTTGGCGCTCGGCGCGAATGGCCATCTCCATCACGGCTTGGATGAAATCGGATTTGCCCTGGGTGTAGGCCTCGCGATCATCGGCATATTTGATCGCGAGTTGCACCTTTAGCTCTTCGTAGGCGGCGGCCACCTCGGGATGACGGCAAAGATACTTCTGGAAGAGAATCCGGGTAATCCAAAAGTCGCTGTTCCACTCGACGACGTGCAGGTGGTGCGTCTTACGACCATATTGAACCTTGGTGAACATATACCAATCGGGGAGATCGACGCCGCCTTCATAGGGCTGATAATCCAAGGCCAGCAGCGGCTCGCGGCAATACGCAACGTCATCCAAGTCCGCTAAGCCCATCAACATATCAATGATGGGCTTAGCCCGAATGCCGGGGATAGCAGTGCTGCCCATGTGACGAATTTCTACGACATACTCCCCCACCGCCGCTCTTAAATTCTCGGCTTCGATTTCGTAGCATTCTTTCCATTTGGGGGTGTACGGAACGAGCTTAACAATTCCGTGAGGTAAACCCAGCATCACCGCCTGCCTTGTTGTTTTAATTGCTGATATGCCATGTCACGACCCGGAAAATGACATGCAGTTTTGCTCCTAAAACAGGGTAACATATATAAGTGTTTTTACAGTGACAGTTCCGTAAAATTCATGTTAAGTCAAGCCACAACGGCCCAACGCTAAGCGTTGGGCCGTGAATTCTTGAGATCATTTTCGGCATGGTTCAGGAACCCGGAGAGTTAGATTGACACTTTCTATCTAACACTGAAATTTTTTCAAACAGTATTTTGTGAATCGAGCGTAATGACATCCATTTTGACTCAAAAACAGCCAAGGACGCCAAAAAGTGTTCACTCTCGAAGTCATTTTGATAGCAACTTGCTCCCATAAGCCAGCGTCGTCAGGTGACTTTGGCGAAAGTGTCAATCTAACTTAAACCATGCCTATTTTTCGTACATAGGAGGTATGCCAATCCCCCAGTGAGGTCAACACACACCATCTCATTTGACTAGCTCAACGCGGGAAGTTTAACATAAAACTTTGAACCAACATCCCGCTGACTTTCAAACCAGATGCGCCCCTCATGTAGCTCTGTCAGAAGCTTAGCCAGATGCAGATCTAAGCCATTGCCCGGCGTCTCGCGGGTTTCCTCATCCGAGGCCCGGAAGAATTTCTCAAAGATACGATCCTGTTCATCCTCAAGAATGCCGATCCCATCATCCTGCACCATGATGCGCACCATCGTCTCATCATTGGCAACGGGTTTGGCGGTCAATGTGATGGCGCCGCCCTCCGGCGTGTAGATATGCGCGTTGTTCACGACAGCATCGAGAATCCACCGCAGACGCGAACGGTCCGCGAGCACGGAGACATCCTCAGCAATCTCCTGCGTCACGGTCTGCCCCTTCTCGTCAATCTGCTTCTGGAAAGCGGCGATCGTTTCATCGACAACCTCGGCGACCGGCACCTCCTCCAAATCCAACGTGAGCTTCTCACCTTCAATCTTGTTGATCGCAGAGAGCGCCGCGACCATCCTGGACATCCGCTCCACGTTGGATCGAATGGTGTTTAGAAAGTTGGTCTGGGCATCATTGGTCGGACCCATGATGCCCTTGAGCAGCAGATCCGTGTACCCTTTAATAGAAGTCATCGGCACCCGCAGCTCGTGGGTGACCAAAGAGACGAACTCCTGCCGCGCCTCTTCCTCCGCCGCCAAGGCGGCCTCCAGTTTCTCGCGCGCCTCGCGTTCCCGCCTCAGCGCCGCTTCCAGCTCCTTGATCCTATCCTCGTCACGTTGCATAGTGTGGCCCTCTCTCAAATCGTCTATGTATGATCTTTGACTATTTTACATGAACTTGTAATTCACGTCAATTGAGTAATTTACTGAAATTTTGCAAAAAATCTCATCCTTGGGCGACCAACCACAGGGTGAAGAGCACCACGCCGCTGCCCAATAGAATCCCGGCCAGCGTTTGAGCCGGCGTGTGCCGTCGCAGCTTGATGCGCGACCACGCCACTGCCGGCGTGACCAGCAGCAGGGGAAACGCGCCCTTGCCTAGGATGTGCATCCACATCACAGAGACGGCCGCCGCCGTCGCCGCGTGAACGCTGATCTTCCAGCGATAGGTGATCAAGAAAATGGGCAACATCTGGAGCAGAGATGCACTGACCAAAATTAGCATGATCAGAGGCGCCTGCCCCACACGCATCGCAATCCACGTCAATGTCAGGCCCACCATCATGACGATAAAGGGCTTGCTCCGCTGCTCCTTCAAATGGACGTCCAGATCTGTGATGTTGCCGAGCCGCACTTGAGCTACGATATAGAGCAGCGGCAACACGACACCCAACGCGAGATAAACGCCCCCCCACATCCAGATCCGCGGCTGTGCCCAAACCACCGCAATCAATACCAACGTCAACAAGCCCATCGCCGGTGGACTGCCGATTTGGGAAATCCAATAGGCGATCCGCTCCCCCCACGAGGTGGGATGAAAGATAGCTTCCCACTCCGAGGTATGGCTCATTCGGTCGTTATTCTGTCTATGACTATTTTTTTGTAACACGGCGACTTCACTCCTCCGTTCCCCACGCCACTTCCATCACTATCTCCAGCCACATCTCCATAAAC
>CAYXVS010000116.1:6825-9065 GCA_964468735.1 uncultured Anaerolineales bacterium
ATTACGGGGGCCTCGTCCGGCATTGGCAAGGCCTGCGCGACGCACCTGGCCCATCAGGGACATCGCGTCTACGGCACGAGTCGCCGGCAGCGCCCGCCCAACGCGCTCTACACGATGCTCCAGATGGATGTGCGCGAGGATGACGAGGTGGAAGCGGGCGTGCAGGAGATTCTCTCCCGCGAAGGTCATCTTGACGTCGTGATCAACAACGCCGGATTCGGCTACAGCGGCGCGGTCGAGGATACGTCGGTAGAAGAAGCGCGCGCGATGTTCGAGACCAACGTCTTCGGCGTGCTCCGCGTCTGCCGCACCGCGCTCCCCACGATGCGCGCGCAGGGTCACGGCACGCTCATCAACATCGGCTCCATCGGCGGGATCATCAGTCTGCCCTATCAAGGGCTGTACTGCGCGACGAAGTTCGCGCTCCACGGTATGACAGAAGCGTTACGAATGGAGATCAAAGCCCTCGGCCTGGACATCGACATCGTCTTAGTGACCCCGGGCGACATCCGCACCGACT
This sequence comes from uncultured Anaerolineales bacterium, assembly GCA_964468735.1. Lineage (GTDB taxonomy): Bacteria > Chloroflexota > Anaerolineae > B4-G1 > SLSP01 > JAAAOZ01. The sequence continues at coordinate 7,346 of CAYXVS010000116.1, forward strand.
TTCCCGCCCATCGCCAGACGACGCGCGCCACAGAACAAGAAGGTGAATCAGCCTACACGGCGTACCATCAGCGCGTGCGCGCGGCCTTCGAGGCGAACGAGTTGAACGGCGCCGCCCCAAGCCGCGTCGCGCAGATTGTGGGCAAGATTATTCAAGAGCCCGCGCCCAAAGCGCGCTATCTCGTCGGCGGCTTCGACGAGAAATTAGCCGCGCATCTCAAGCCATTGCTGCCCCCGCGTCTCTTCGATTGGATTGTGATGCGGGAGTATGAGATGGACTAGATCGTATTGCGTAAAACGTATTTCGTATCACATTTTCAAAATCATATCCATCAATCGAGAGGAAGTCCACCTGCTTTGTCCGACCCTTGCGAAGTATACACAGGGATATTCGACGCTTAAAACCCAATGCAAATGGAGGCACACGATGAAAGTGAAAATAAGTCGATACTTCTGGCTAATCCCCCTGCTTTTCAGCGCGGTTCTGATGGCGTGCAATCTCACACCATCGCCGACGGCGATAACAACACCGGAGCCTACCCTTGATAAAACGATGACCGCCACGCAAACGGCCACGCCGACCCATCTCCCCCCGCTCCCGACGCCCGAGGCGACCACCTCCCCCACATCGACGCCGGAAGGCGTCGAGACTGAAGAAGGCTGCCGCCTCAACGCCGACTTCCTCTCCGATGTAACGATTCCCGATGATACACCTATGATGCCGGGTGAAGCCTTCCACAAGACCTGGGAGATGAAGAACAACGGCACCTGCGATTGGCAGCCGGGAACGCTGTTGGTCTTCATCGACGGCGACGCCCTCAGCGCGCCACCCAGCTTGCTCGCGCCCGCGGCCGCCGCCGGTGATACCGTCAATCTCAGCGTCGATTTCGTCGCACCGATGGCGCCCGGCGCCTATCGAAGCGAGTGGCAGCTTCAAACCCCTGACGACATCCGCTTTGGCGACACAATCTACGTCCAGATCATCGTCGTCGCGCCAACGGCGACCTCCATCCCGCCAACCCGCACGACAGGCCCCACGCCGACGCCGCCCACCTCCACCCCAACGCCTGAATGCATCGAGCCTGACGAGATCTTTGAGCCTGTGTTGGAGCAAGCTGAGGAGTTGGATATGGAGATCGCCTGCGCGGTTGACGATCCCTACACCGTCGAAGGCGCCTCCCAACAATACTGGTCCAACGTCACCCATCCCAACCCCCACCTGCACTATCGCAGTTTTATGATCTGGCGCGCCGACACCGAGCAGATTTACGCCCTCGATGGCTGGGATACCGGGGCTTTCCAGGCATGGGTCAACGTCCATCAGGATATGTGGGAGGAATCGGAGCCGGAGGTCGCGCCTGCGTGTGAGACCATCGAACCACCCGAGGGCTACATCATGCCTGTGCGAGGCTTCGGCAAAGTGTGGTGCGCCAACAACTACTCGACGTCACTGGGTTGGCCAAGTGATCCGGAGGATGCCGTCACGCTGACTATCCAGGAGACAAGTCGCGGCCTGCTTATGGATGTCGATAGCTCATTCGCACCTTATCAAGTCGCGATGAACCTTCAAACAGGCCAAGCCACCGTCTACCTGGGCGAATAAGGACGTATCTTTCGCAAACCGGGCGATGCACTTGGCCATAGATCATCAACTCCAGAAACGCCTTCAAGAAGATGGTGGTTGGTCAATGACCAGCATTAGTCAAGTGCATCGCCCTTAC
>CAYXVS010000117.1:0-2927 GCA_964468735.1 uncultured Anaerolineales bacterium
CAGAATTCCGTGAGTGGCTGCTCGCAGAATTTTAAAAAAGCTCTCAGTCCCCGTCTCGGGGACGAGGGCTTGGAGCGTTGCTCATAAGACTAAACTGTTACGAGGATCTTTAGCGCCTTGGCGGCTTTGCGAGTCTCTTTAGCTTTTTTCAGTGGAGCCATCGGATGGGTCGGCAATGTCGACGACCAGCGCATGACCCTGCTGACGGATCTGATACGAGGTGACCGGAACTTGAATTTATCGGGATCACCGCTACCATACGTCTAGTCCACGTGTGGGAGATCGGGAGGTGGAATATGCAGAAGAAGCTGACCATTACCATTGAGGCTCTTCAGAAATTCGCCGGGTGCAATCGCCAAGCGCTATTAGCGCCCCCCACCCACAACCCATTGACGACGCGAAAAAGGTCTGTAATCCCCACAAACACGCAATTCTTGGCTGCTTTTAGGGCGACTAAGGGGGTTGCCCGGCAAAATCAAAAAGACCCATTGTTGATGAGCAAGTTTACGAGGAGGTATATCAGGTTGTGGGGTCTCGCCGGATTAGTCAGTTCGATGTGCCCCGGTAAGATGTACCAAGTGCGACACAGTAGGTCAGGGGTCATCCCGACCTACTGTTATTCCCCAGGTGAGCCGATGGGTCGCCTTCCCCGGCCTGCGTGACAGTTGCATCTTCAACGAGCGAGGCTATACTAACGATAGATGTCCGAGATAAGATGAGGTGAATGCATGAATCCACGTTTTTCGATTGTCGCCCCCGTTTTTAATGAGGAAGCCCTGCTCCACACGTTCTATGAGCGCGTTTATGATGTGATGGAGGAGGTGGGAGCGTCCTGGGAGTTGATCCTAGTCAACGATGGCAGTCGTGATCAGACGCCGGCGTTGTTGGATGCGCTCTATGAAGAAGATCCGGAGCACGTGGTCGTGCTCCATTTTTCGCGCAACTTCGGCCACCAGATCGCGATCACCGCCGGGATGGATCACGCGCGCGGCGATGCGGTCGTCGTCATCGACTCCGACTTGCAGGACCCGCCGGAGGTCATTCCCGCGCTGATCGCGAAGTGGCGCGAGGGCTACGAGGTCGTCTACGCTGTGCGGGCGGAGCGCGAGGGGGAGACGTGGTTCAAGTTGTTCACCGCGCGCCTCTTCTACCGGATCATCCAGGCGCTCACCGATGTCAAAATCCCGATGGAGGCCGGCGACTTCCGGCTGTTGGATCGCAAGGCCTTGGATGCGCTCAAGCGCATGCGGGAGCAGCATCGGTTCGTGCGGGCGATGGTCTCCTGGCTTGGCTTCCGGCAGATCGGCGTGCCCTATCGACGCCATGCCCGCGCGGCCGGGGAGACGAAGTACCCCTTCTACAAGATGTTCCGCCTGGCCTTAGACGCGATCACGGGCTTTTCGATGTTCCCGCTCAAACTTTCGTTGTGGGCAGGGGGCGCGGCGGTCGCCGTGGGCGGCGTGATGGCGCTGGTGTTGTTGATCCTGCGCTTGAACGGCGCGGCGCCGCTGGCCGGCCAAGGCCTGACGGCGAGCCTGGTGCTCTTTATGGGCGGCGTGCAATTGTGGAGCATCGGTATTTTGGGTGAATACGTGGGACGCATCTATAATGAAGTGCGCGCGCGGCCCCTCTATCTGGTGCGCGAGATCAAACGTAAGGAATTTGGAGATTAGTTCGCCATTCGCCATTCCTAATTCATAATTCCTTAATTTATACAAGGAGCAGATGATGGCACTTTGGGACGTTTATTACACGGCGACGAGCTTGGAGGATGCAATTCAACTGATGGATGAGCATCAAAACGACGCCAGGGTGATGGCCGGCGGCACCGATCTTCTGGTGGAGATCCGCAATGAGGTGCGGCGCCCGTCCGTGTTGATCGATATCACCCGCATCGGAGGCTTGGATGCGATCACGTTAGGCGAGGAGGGCCTCATCCATTTGGGGCCGATGGTCACCCACACGCAGGCCGCGGCCTCCGAACTTTTGCAGGCGCAGGCGCTGCCGCTGCCGCAATCGTGTTGGTGGGTGGGCGCGCCGGCGCTGCGCAATCGCGGCACCATCGCCGGGAATTTGATCACCGCCTCGCCCGCCAACGACACGATCACGGCGTTGCGCGCGCTGGAGGCGCAGGTGACGTTGGCCAGCGTGGAAGGCGAGCGGACGATCCCCCTGGAGGAGTTCTACACCGGCGTGCGCCGCACGGTGATGCGCCCGAACGAGCTGCTGACCGACATCGCCTTCGCGCCGCTGAAGGAAAATCAGCGCGGCGTCTACCTCAAGCTGGGGTTGCGCCGCACGTTGACCATCGCGGTGACGAACGTGGCGATGGTGGCGACGTTGGGGAAGAAGCAGCACGTCCAGGCGGCGCGCATCGCGCTGGGCAGCGTCGCGCCCACGATTATCCGCGCGCCGGAGGCCGAGGCGGCGCTGGTCGGCGGCCCGCTGGATGACGAGCGCATCGCGGCGGCGGCGCGCTTGGCCTCGGAGGCCGCCCGCCCCATCGACGATGTGCGCGGCTCGGCCTGGTTCCGCAACGAGGAGGTCGCCGCGCTCACCCGCCGGGGCCTGGAGGCGATCCGCGATGGTCGCGAGCGCCTGGAACTGCCCCCGTCCGATCAGGTGGTGCGCCTGTGGGGCAAGACCAAGCGCCGCTCCCGCCTGGTCGGCTCGACCATCGTCCATCACGCGGATGGCGATGAGCCGATCCAGTGCGTGGTCAACGGCGAGAGCGTCACCGTCACCGGCGCGAATGGAAAGACGCTCCTGCACATGCTGCGCGACGATCTGGGCCTCACGGGGTCGAAGGTGGGGTGTGAAGAGGGCGAGTGCGGCGCTTGCACCATTTGGTTGGACGGTCTGGCGACGTTGGCGTGCCTGACGCCGGCGCCGCGCGCGCATGGCGCGTGCATCGTCACGATTGAGGG
>CAYXVS010000117.1:3027-9040 GCA_964468735.1 uncultured Anaerolineales bacterium
GCTCCATCCGGTGCAGACGGCCTTTATCGAAGAGGATGCGGTGCAGTGCGGCTATTGCACCCCCGGCTTTGTGATGAGCGCCGCGAAGTTGCTGGAGGAGATCCCCGCGCCCACGCGCGAGCAGATCAAAGTCGCGCTCAGCGGCAACCTCTGTCGCTGTACCGGCTACTACAAGATCATCAAGGCGGTGGAGAAAGCCGCTGCCAAGATGAGATGACTTCATTTCCATTTCTACCTTCCGGGAAGCTGTGAGAACAATTCTATCTTGAGAAAACACGTTTGGAGCTTCCCGGAAGGTTGATCAGGTGGCATAATGCGTAGAAGAATCCCCAAAGACGGCGCCGATAAGATCACGCTCTACATGCGGACCTATTATTCGTTGCTCCGCACGACGGACGAGGTGCAGATCCGCACCTTAGAAGAGACGCACAGCGGTATGCGATCCACGCTTCACCTCGATGCTGGCGCGTCGGAGCCGGATATGTCGGCCTTCATCTACACGAGCCTGCGCCTGCCGCGCTGCATCACGGATGTGCGATTGGTCGTCCTGGGCCAGAGTGAGGAGGTCTTCCGGCGGTTAGGCTACCCCGACGTGGAATCATGGCAGGTCGTCAGCGCGCCGGCCCGCCGTCGTCGCATCCTCTACGATGGCGACGAGACGCTGGCCGCCTACATCGCCAGCATCTCCGATATTGACGATCTGCTGCCCACGCTGACCGCCTTCCAGATCGAATGGAACAAATTGCACGACTTCATTATGCTTCAGGCGGGATTGGATGACCGATTGCAGGCGTGGGTGACCTCTGGCGTCCCCAATCCGGAACTGATGGAGGAGATGCGTCAGGTGGTGCATCTTTCGCCCGATGATTGGCTGCGCTTGCGGCGGATCTGGGGCGAGGAGCTTCCAGAGTTATTAGCCTGCATCGCGCGCCATCGCAAGCGGATGGCGGTGCGGCTGTTGGCCGGCTCGCACATCGAATATCAGCGCGCCACGCAGCGCTGGTGGAATCGCGTCAACCGCCACGTGACCTTCGATCTCTCCGAGCGCCCGATCTACTTCGTCTCCAGTAACACGCACAGCTTGGTCAATATGATCACCGGCTTCGCCCAACAGCACGAGGATCAACTGCTGGATTTCTTGGAGAATGAGGCCGATCCCGATCTACGCAGCGAGGCCCAGCGCATCCGCGAGGGCGAGGTGCCCAGTAATTGGTCTAACTTCCTTTATTATGTGCTGAAGAAATACTTAGATACGCCGGGCAGCGATGAGATCCGCGAGGCGCGCCGCATCTACGAGGCCGAACGCGGTATCTCGCGCGTGCCCAGCCAACACACCTTCGATTTGGAGGTGCAGATCATCGACCTGGCGGAGATCGACCCGGAGACCGTCGATCAGCGGCTCCAGGATCTGCCGCTGGCCAAGATGCGCGATAGCGACGCGATCATCCTCAACATCGACTATCCCCTGGGCTTCGCGGCCTATCACCTGCTCTCGCGCATCGCCGTGAATGTGGGCGAACTGCGCGGCGCTTATGTCCTGGGGAAAGCGGCCACCCTGAATGGGCGCATCGGCGACGTGTTGATCCCCAATGCTGTCTACGACGAGTATTCTCACAACACCTACCTGTTCGGGAATGTCTTCACCGCCGCCGACGTCGCGCCCTATGTGATCTACGGGGACGTGTTGGATAATCAGCGCGCTATCTCCGTTCGCGGCACCTTTTTGCAAAATATGGACTACGTTCAGGGCTTTTTGGATATGGGCTACACCGATGTGGAGATGGAATCCGGGCCGTATCTTTCGGCCCTGTATGAGTTTATCCGCCCCCGGCGCTATCCATGGGATGAGATTGTCAACCTCTACCCCGTCCCCTTTGAAATCGGCTTCTTGCACTACGCCTCGGATACGCCGATGAGCAAGGGGAAAAATCTAGGCGCGCAGAACCTCTCCTACTATGGGATGGATCCCACCTACGCCGCGACGGTGGCTGTGCTCCGGCGCATTACGACGTTGGAAAGTAAGACGACGAATGACGAATGGCAATGATGAGATGAAATAAAGCTGGATGCAAGGAGCTAAAGGTATGAAAGGCAACTACGTTGGTCGTATCGTCCCCCGCACCGATGCGCGGAGCAAGGTGGATGGCTCGGCGATGTATCCCGGCGATTTCACGATGGACGGGCAGCTCTATATGAAGCTCCTGTTTGCCGGACGACCGCACGCGCGCGTCGTCGAGATCGACACCGCCGAGGCCGAGGCGCTGCCCGGCGTGGTGCGCATCTTCACGGCGCAGGATGTGCCCGTCAATGAGTACGGGCTGCAATATCCAGATCAGCCGGTGCTCTGCGGCCCCGGCAGCGATAAAGAGGGCGCCGATGTCGTGCGCTTTGTCGGCGATCAGGTGGCGGCGGTCGTGGCCGAAAGCGAGGAGATCGCGGCCCAGGCCGTCGATCTGATCGCGGTCGCCTACGAGGATCTGCCCGTCATCACCGATCCCCGCGAGGCCCTGAAGCCTGAATCGCTCCGGCTGCACCCGCCCTATCCCGGCATCGACATCCACCCGGAGCTGGTCTTCGAGCACAACATCGCCTCGCGCCATCGTATCAACCAGGGCGACGTGGACGCGGCGTGGATGGACGCGGATGTCGTCGTCGAGGCGGCGTACGAGATCCCCGGTCAGGAGCACGCCTTCCTCCAGCCGGAGGCCGGCCTGGGCTACATCGATGACGAGGGCCGCGTGACCGTGCTCACGGGCGGGCAGTGGGTGCACGAGGATCTCCACGAGATCGCGCACGCCCTGGATCTGCCGGAGGAGCAGGTGCGCGTGATCTACGGCGCGATTGGCGGCGCGTTCGGCGGCAAAGAGGATATGTCGGTGCAGATTGTGTTGGGCTTGGCCGCGTGGAAATTGCAGCGGCCGGTGAAGCTCGTCTGGAGCCGCGAGGAATCGATCGCGGGCCATCACAAGCGCCATCGCGCCTTCGCCCACGCGCGCTGGGCGGCCAGCAAAGACGGGAAGCTGATCGCGGCGGAGACGCGCGTCGTCGCCGATGCCGGCGCTTACGTCTACACCACCAACAAGGTGATGGGTAACTTAGTCCTCACCTGCAACGGCCCCTACAGAATTCCCAACGTCAAGACCGAGGTGCTGGGCGTCTACACCAACAACATCCCCGGCGGGGCGTTCCGGGGCTTCGGCGCGCCGCAGGGCAACTTCATCGCCGAATCGCAGATGAACAAGTTGGCCGAGGCGCTGGAGATGGACCCCGTCGAATTCCGGCTGCGCAACATCGTGCACGAGGGCGACCCGATGCCGTGGGGCAAGCCGCTGCCCGATAGCGCACAGGGCCTGGGGGATTCCCTGATCGCGGCGGCGCAGGCCATCGGCTGGGAACAGCACGAGGATCTGTGGCGCGCGCCGGAGATCGCAGCCCGGCCCGATGATCCGCCCTACATTAAGCGCGGCGTGGGCCTCGCGTTGGGCGTGAAGAACGTGGGTTTCTCCTTCGGCTATCAGGAGAATGCGTGGGCCGGCATCGAGCTGCGCGGCGGCGCTGAAATCGAAGAGGCGATTGTCTACGCCGCCAGTTCCGACGTCGGTCAGGGGGCGCACACGGTTATTCGGCAGATGGCGGCCGAGGCGCTGGGCGTCGCGCTCGACCGGGTCACGCTCGAGCCGATGGACAGCAAGATTACGAAAAACGCCGGCTCCTGCTCCGCCTCGCGGATGACCTTTATGATCGGGAACGCGGTGCGCGGCGCGGCGGAGGCCGCGTTGGAGGAATGGCGCGACGAGGAGCGTCCGGCCAAATCAGAATATACCTATCTGGCTCCGAAGACGACCCAAATCCACCCGGAGACTGGCTACGGCGATCCCAACTTCTCCTACGGCTACGTCACCATCGCGGTGGAGGCAGCCGTCGATACCCAGACGGGCCAACTGCACTTCCCCAAGTTAGTCTGCGCCAACGACGTGGGCCAGGCGATCAACCCGCGCCTGCTCACGGGCCAGATCGAAGGGGGCGCCGTGCAGGGCCTGGGCTGGGCGACGACCGAGAACTTCATCGAGCGCGAGGGGCGACCGCTGACCGACCGCCTGAGCACCTATCTCATCCCCACGATTGATGACATCCCCGACGAGGTGGAGGCCATCATCATCGAAAACGAGGAGCCGCACGGGCCGTGGGGCGCGCGCGGCATGGCCGAGATGCCCTTCATCCCGGTGGCGGCGGCGGTGCACCACGCTCTGCGCGACGCCACCGGCGTCTGGTATCACAAATTCCCCTTCACGGTGGAGCGCGTGCTGCGCGGCCTGAAGGGTGAGCTGGGAGAGGTAGAAAGCGGGGTGGATCTCGAATGAGTGAGGACGTCAAGCCGCGCGTCTTTGTGACCCGCAAAATCCCCGCCGCCGGATTGGAGCGCCTGCGCGAGCGCTGCGACGTGGCGGTGTGGGACGCGCCAACGCCGGTTCCCCGGGAGGCGCTTCTGGAGGAGGCCGCCACGGCGGAGGGCTTGCTGACGCTGCTCTCCGACCGCATTGACGCCGAGGTGTTGGCGGCGACCCCGCATCTACGGGCGATCAGCCAGTACGCCGTGGGCTACGATAATATCGACGTCGCGGCGGCGACGGCGCGCGGCATCCCCGTGGGCAACACGCCCGATGTGCTCACCGAGGCGACGGCGGATCTGGCCTTCGCGCTGTTGATGGCCGCCGCGCGGCGCGTCGTCGAGGGCGTGGACAACGTCCGCGCCGGCGAGTGGGTCACGTGGGGGCCGGAGATTCTGCTGGGCCGCGATGTCTGGGGCGCGACGTTGGGCATCGTCGGGCTGGGGCGCATCGGCCAGGCGATGGCGCGGCGCGGGCGCGGCTTCGGGATGCGCGTGCTCTACGCCGGGCCGCATCGCAAGCCGGAGGCCGAATCGGCGTTGGACGCGCGGTACGCGCCGCTGGATGAGTTGCTGGCCCAATCGGATTACGTCAGCCTGCATTGCCCGCTCACGCCGGAGACCGAGGGCCTGATCGGCGCGGCGGCGTTGCAGCGGATGCCGTCGCACGCGATCTTGATCAACACCGCGCGCGGCAAAGTCGTCCAGACGGCGGCTCTGCTCCAAGCGTTGCGAGAGGATTGGATCGCGGGCGCCGCGTTGGATGTCACCGATCCTGAGCCGATCCCGGCGGGGCATCCCCTGGTGGCGCAGCCCAACTGCATCATCACGCCGCACATCGGCAGCGCCAGCGTCACCGCCCGCACCGAGATGGCCGAGGTCGCGGCGGAGAATCTGCTGGCCGGCCTGCGCGGCGAGCGGATGCCGTTCTGCGTCAATCCATCTGTTTATGAGCAGGCTAAGGTGCAACGCACTTAAAAAGAGGAAAAGGGAACATCTCATGCAGTATATGCTAGGGATAAACCCAAAGTGCGTTGCACCTCAAGACTAAACGGTTACGAAGAAGGAAGGAGCGTAAAGGATGGCGGATTTTAGGCAAGCGTTGCGCGAGCGCGAGGTCTTAATCGCCGACGGGGCGATGGGCACGGCGTTGCAGTGGGCGGGATTGTCCGTCGGTGCGGCGCCGGAGCGCTGGAATTTTAAGCGCCCCAAGACGATCCGTAAGCTGCATCGCGGGTATGTCGAGGCGGGCGCCGATTTGATTCTCACCAACACCTTCGGCGGCAATCGCTATCGCCTGGCGCGTGAGGGCCTGGCGGATCGCCTGCATGAGATCAACGTGGCGGCGGCGACGTTGGCGCGCGAGGCGGCGGACGACGCCGAGCGGACGGTCTTCATCGCGGGCGATCTCGGCCCCACGGGGAAGATGTTGGCGCCGTTGGGCGCGTTGAGTTACGAGGACGCTGTCGCGGCCTTCGCGGCGCAGGCGGAGGCGCTGATGGCCGGCGGCGTCGATGCGCTGCTCATCGAGACGATGAGCGACCTCAACGAGGCCCAGGCTGCCATCGCGGGCGTGCGGGAGGTATCCGAGGATGTACCGCTGCTGGTCACGATGAGCTTCGATAC
>CAYXVS010000118.1:0-6091 GCA_964468735.1 uncultured Anaerolineales bacterium
CTTTTCCCCAAAAAAGTCGCGACTTTCAACAAAATGCGGAAACCGCGATCTCAAATCCGGCGACCACGTCCGCGCGCACCACATCGCCCGGCTCGTACCGCCCAACCTGCATATATTGGCCGTCGCGCAGCACGAAGACCTCTACCGTGCTGTTATCCGGGTTCACAATCCAGTACTCGCGCACGCCGGCCGCTTCGTAGACCGTGTACTTATCGCGGCGGTCATCCAGCCAGTTGCTGGGCGAGAGAATTTCGATGATCAAGTCGGGCGCGCCGACGATGTACTTCTCCTGTACGATCTCCAGGCGTTCCTGCGCGATGAACAAAATGTCGGGCTGCACGGGCGAGGCGATGATTTCGTCGGTGGCGCGGTCGGATAATATCACATCGATGGGCGCTGTGAAAACCTTCCCTAATTGATTAGCGTGCGCGAATTGATGTAACGCGCTAGCCAGGTGAAGGCTGGTTTCCTGATGCTTTGTTCGTGGTGCAGGCGACATGTGTAACTCTCCTCGGATGATCTCATAACGCCATTGATCGTTGGGCAATCGCGCATAGTCGTCATACGTCCACTCGCCTCGACGCGGCGGCCAGGGGCGCGTTTGTGCCTTAACGGGTGCATAAATATCTGTAATGGTCATCGTCAGCCCCCCCTGCGATTTATTTGGTTTCTCACGCTCACTCATCTACTTTAAGTATAGCACGACAGGACTTCTCAGCAAATCCGAGGCAACTGCGCGCCGGTCAACATCGGGAGGACGCGCCGCGCGCCGTAGGGCGTGCGCAACGCCACGCGCCCTGGATGCTCCGCCGTGACGCGCCCGATGAGCGCGGCGTCGCGGCCCAGGGGATGGGCGCGCAGCGCCGCCAAGGCCGTCTCCGCTGCCTCCGCCGCCAGCGCGATCACGACTTTGCCCTCGTTGGCCGCGTAGAGCGGGTCGAGGCCCAGAAATTCGCAGGCCGCGCGCACATCCTCGCGCACGGGGATGGCGCTCTCTTCCACCTCGATGCCTACCTCTTCCGACTCGATCCACTCATTGAGCACCGTCGCTAACCCACCCCGCGTCGCATCGCGCATACAGCGCACGCTTCCCGGCGCGCTCCCCAGCGCGTCCATCACCGCCGCGATCAGGCCGTTGAGCGGCGCGCTGTCGCTCTCCAGCGCCGAGCCGAACGCCAACTCCTCGCGCTGGATCATCACCGCCAGGCCGTGATCGCCCATCGTGCCGTTGACCAGCAGCGCATCCCCCGGCTGGAGGCGCGCCGGATCTAACGCGAGGCCCGGCGGGATCACGCCCACGCCGGCGGTGTTGATGAAGAGGCCATCGGCGGCGCCGCGCTCGACCACCTTGGTATCGCCCGCGACGATCTGTACGCCGGCCGCGCGCGCCGTCGCCGCCATCGAGGCCACGACGCGCTCCAAGGTCTCCCACGGCAGACCTTCTTCTAGGATGAAGCCGGAGGTCAGATAGAGCGGGCGGGCGCCGGCCACGGCCAGATCGTTCACCGTGCCGCAGACGGCCAGTTCGCCGATATCGCCGCCGGGGAAGAAGAGCGGCTGCACGACGTAGGAGTCGGTCGTCATCGCTAAGCGGCCCTCCGGCAGCGCGGGGAGCACCGCCGCGTCGCCCATCGCGTCCAGCGCGGGATGATCGAAGCGGCGGACGAAGACGTCGCGGATCAACTCGTGGGTCATCCCCCCGCCGCTGCCGTGCGCGAGCAGGATGCGTTGTGGCATGTCGGATTTATCGGGCATACGTTGCATCTCCCCCGCGACTCTCAACTCGCGGACTCAGTGGCTTGGCGCGTCAGCTTCTCTTTGAACGCCGCGTGCTCCGAGGATGACAATCCCCGCTGGCCAATCTCCAGAAGCTTCGCCAGATCGCCGGCCCACAACGCCGCAGGTTGGAGCCACAAGCCCGGAAAGACCGCGCTGCGTAGGATGCCCGCTTCAGCTTCTTTTTCGTCTTCGTGGGTAGGGATAGGATGATAGACGCTTTCCCGCAGCGCGAACCAATCAATGCGCTGCTCGTACACCTGGATCGCCAGATATTCCTGCACCCCGCGCCGCGCGTAGACGTGGCGCTTGCTGTGTAGATCATAGGCCGCGCTGCTCGCAGCCACCTCCACCACCAATTCCGGCGGCCCTGATACATAATCGTCCGCCGTCACCTGTGAGCTGCCGCCCAATCGCGCCGGCAAGCGCAAGATAGCATCCGGTTGCACCTCGTTTTCGTAATCGATGAGAACCGTCACGTTGTCCCCGCCCTGGACGTGAGGCGTGGCCGCACAATAGGCTGACAACCAACCAATGATGTTAAAATGCAGCAATCCGTGTTGCTCGAAACGCACGGGTGATGGCATATAAACGACTCCTTCGATAAGTTCCACTTTTTTGACTTCGGGATGGGCCTGGTAACGACGCTCGAACTCCGCGCGAGAAAGATGGTCGCCAGCGCGCAAGGGCGGCGCCTTGTTCTCTTCCGTCGCTGGCCTCTCTGGGATTGCTATTGTGGCCTGACGCTCATAGGTCATCTTGACCTCCTTTTGATCCTCATCAATTCATCAACTCTCAATTTTGCTCTCCTACTGCCTCGTCAAAAGCCCGCAGCAATATTAGGTTGTTGCATCACTCGTCTGTTCCAGCTACTGACGTACTCGCTCAGCCAAATCTTCCCCATAATGATACGCGACAAACGCTAAGTTGACTTCCAATTCACCGTAGGTGGGATTGGCTCTCTGGATAGCGCGGCGAGAAAGCTGAATAGACGTCTTCGATAGTGAAGCCATCAGCGCGAATCTTTTGGCCATCGATGCTTGGCGCAGGAGCATAATCTGGACTTCCTCGGCTTGCGGATGGGTGTCGCTAGATTGGACTATCATTACAATTTTCCTACCTTCAGGTAGTGGGTCTTTTGGATTTCGCCGGATAACTCCCCGGATAGCCCTAAAAGCAGCGCGGATTTGTCCGGTTGTGGGGATCACAGACCTTTTTTACGTCGCTACTAGGTTGTGGGTGGGGATAGCATGATTGCACCCGGCGAATTCCTGAAGAACTCAGGTAGGCACGGCTATCACTCTGGAGGATACATTCCTGATAGAATTAATTGACGACGTTCTGAAATTCTATCGGGATGATTAAGCTGTAAAATTGCCACGGTCACGCGGGCCTCTGATGTGAGCGGAATGATGTGTGCTTCTTCGAGTTGAAAGTGTTCTGACCAACGTTGTGTTCGTGGATTGAAGAACGGCGTAAGTTGACCGGTTTCAGGGTCAATAGATCCCAAATCTGTGCCTTTGAATCGGTTGCAATAGGGACAAGCTAATGCCAAATTGTCTACGGTTGTCTCGCCGCCGTGTTTCTCAGCGATGATATGTTCGACCTCAAACGACAGAAAAGATGCTACCTCTGGATACAGACAATACTCACATCTCCCCTTGGCCCGATTGTGAACTATTCGTCGCATTGCGGATGAAACGTAGGTTGACATTATCTCTGGTCGGATAGTTGCTGATAGGCGTGGGCCTTGGCCAATCGAACCAAGTGTTCCAACATCAAATGCCGCTCCAGTTCAAGCTCTTCCGGCACGGAGAGATGGCCGGTTTTTCGCCTGGCTAAAAGTTCACTCACGCGCGACTGGAGCTTAGGGGAAGGATGAAGGTCTAAAACCTCTTGTGGTGTGGGCTGACTTGTCAACAGCGCGATGATCGCTGCTTCATCTTGGAACTCGTTGGATGACTCTGGAGAGATTTCGGCCATAATCTGACACAGACCTCGCTCTAAAATTTCCGGTAACCGATCTTGAAACCGCTGCATTTTTTCACCCAGAGTATCCGGCACTTGTAGCGTGATTTCAATGGTCATTTTGACTCCTTCGCCTGATAGAAGATGCTGGCTCGTCTATCTGCTTCACTTGCTTTCATGGTACGGGTAAAGTCGAAAACGTGCAACAATGCGCTTGACTGACGGAGACGCTGAAAATCGAACCAATCTCACCATCTGTTGATCGATCCTAGGAGGGCGCTAGGTTATGAACGCTTTGTTTGAGCAGGAGCATGGCGAGTTGATGGCCTGGTTGAAGGTCGTCCCCGGCGTCAGTGCATCCGATGCAAACTACATTCTGGCATCCAAACGTAGGGGCAGCGGCGCCAGCGTGACGGACTGCTGCCCTATAGACTCGTACCCTCATATTTGAAGTAGGCCGCGCACGCGCCCTCCGCGCTGACCATACACGGCCCCACGGGATTGCGCGGCGTGCAGACCCGACGGAAGAGGGGGCACTCGGTAGGGGGAATGAGGCCGCGCAGTACTTCGCCGCAGCGACAGGCCGTCTGTTTCTCCGCCGGCTCGATTTCGATGGGGAAGCGGCGGGCCGCGTCGCAGGGCGCGAAGGTCTCGCGCAGGGTTAAACCGCTGGCGGGGATCTCCCCGAAGCCGCGCCACATCGCCGGGCCGATCTCGAAGACGCGCGTCATCATCTCCTGGGCGACGGGGTTGCCGCCGGGCCGCACGCTGCGCCCGTAGCTGTTGACGACCGTCGGCGTTTGGGTGACGGCGGCATGCACCAGCGCCGCGATGGCGCTCAGCAAGTCCAGCGGCTCGAAGCCGGCGACGGCGCAGGGCATACCGTAGGTCTGGGGCAAGAAGTTCCACGCCTCGCTGCCGATGACGGCGCTCACGTGTCCTGGCCCGATGATGCCGTCTAACGCCACCTCGCCCGCGTCTAGAATCGCGCGCATCGCCGGCGGCGTGAGTTTGTGCAAGCTGAGCACGCAAAAATTCGTCAGGCCCGCCTCTTGGGCCTGGACAAGCGCCGCCGCGATGCCCGGCGCGGTCGTCTCAAAGCCCACGCCCAAGAAAATCACCTCGCGCTGCGGGGTTTGCCGCGCGATTTTCACCGCGTCCAATGGGGAGTAGACGATGCGCACGTCGGCGCCGCGCGCGCGGGCGTCCTGCAACGTCCCCTGGCGACCCGGCACGCGCACCATATCGCCGAAGGTGGTCAGGATGACGTCGGGGATCTCGGCCATGGCGATGGCGCGATCCAAGTCGACGGCGGCGGTGACGCAGACGGGACAGCCCGGCCCGGAGCGCAGATCGACGGCCCCGGCCAGCAGATCGCGCAATCCAAAGCGAAAGATCGCGTGGGTGTGCCCGCCGCAGAACTCCATCAGGCGGATGGGATGTTTCGATTCTCTCTGCGCCGCCTCGCGCTGAATTTGCGCGACTAAGGTGCGGGCCAGCGCGGGATCGCGAAATTCATCGATGTACTTCATCGCTGCGGCCTCCCTGCCGAGAAGGAGGTCTGTCTTACGATTAAAGCTTTAAGCCCTCGTCCCCGAGGGCGTCTTAGCAGCTCACCGATGCTTTTGAAAGGTCCCCGGGGACGGGGACTGAGAGCGTTTTGAAAAATGTACTTCATCGCTGCGGCCTCTCCGCTGGTCTCATCCATTCGCCTCTTCTCGCGCCTGTTCCATCTCCGCCTGGATCTCGGCCAACTCAGCGAACGCCTCGAGTGAGGCCTCCGCTTCCTCTGGGTCCATCACGGTGATGGCGTAGCCGGTATGCACCAGCACGTAATCCCCGACCTCGGCCTCCGGCGTCATCGCCAGGCTGATCTCGCGCTCGACGCCGCCCAAGTTGACAAGCGCCATGCGCTCCTTATCGATTTCCGTAATTTGCGTTGGAATTGCTAAACACATCTTCTACTGTTACCTCCTAACGTGAACGAACCATCTCTAAAAGGAAACCTATCCACCAAATCCTTGCTCATTGAAGGAGATTCCCAAAGCCTACCGCGTATCAGAACCAGCTTCTGGGAAGGTTATCCACTGGCGAAATGCGTCAACACCGCTTGGCCGAGCGAGACGCCGCCGTCGTTGCAGGGGACGTGATGGTTGAGCAGGACGGTGAAGCCGGAGGCGCGCAGGCGCGGGGCGGTCAGCTCGATTAAGAGGCGATTTTGTAAGACGCCGCCGCTGAGGACGACCGTTTCGAGCGCCGTCTGGGCGCGAATCCGTGCGCAGACCTGGTGGATTATCTCCGCGACGGTGTGATGGAAGCGCAGGGCGCTTTCGGCGTCCGGGCGGCC
>CAYXVS010000118.1:6191-8937 GCA_964468735.1 uncultured Anaerolineales bacterium
CTCGATGGCGGCCTGGGCCTCGTAGGTGATCTCGTGGCGCACGCCCAACAGTGCGCTCACCGCGTCGAAGAGCCGACCCATCGAGGAGGTGCGCGGCGTGTTGATCCCGCGCGTGACTTGCTGACGGATCATCATGGCCTCGGAGGGGCAGAACAGCCCGGCAGGGAAGCTTTCTGATGGCAGCAGCGCGTGGAGGTAGGCGACCGCCGTCCGCCACGGGTGCTGGATCGCGGCGTCGCCGCCGGGCAGCGGCAGATATTCCAAATGCGCCGCGCGCTCGAATCCGCCGTAAGCGCCCACGAACCACTCGCCGCCCCAGATCGCGCCGTCCTCGCCATAGCCGGTGCCGTCGAGCGAGACGCCGATCACGCGGCCCTGATCCGGCGCCCAGCCGTGCTCCGCCAGCGCAGCCGCGATGTGCGTCTTGTGATGCTGGATGCGGTGCAGCGGCAGGTTGTGCTCGGCGGCGAAGGCCTCGGCCAGGCGCGTCGTGGCGTAATCGGGATGCAGATCGCAGGCCACGATCTCCGGCTCCAGCCGGAAGAGATGCTGGTAGGTCGCCAGCGTCGCCCCGTAGTGCTCCAGCGTCTCGATGTTCTCCATATCGCCGATGTGCTGGCTGACGAAGGCGTATTCGTCGCGGGTGAGGGTGAAGGTGTTCTTGAGCTGCGGCCCCGCCGCGAAGATGCGCTTGGCCTTGAACGGCAACCGGATGGGGAATGGCGCGTAGCCCCGCGCCCGCCGCAAAATCTGCAAGCCGCTGTTTCGTTGATTCGCTGATTCGCTGATTCGCTCATCCAACACTCGCACCACCGAGTCATCGTAGCGCGCGTAGATGTCGCGATTGTGCAGCAGAAGCGCGTCGGCCAGCGGGGAGAGCCGGCGGCGCGCCTCGTCGTTCTCCTTGGCGATGGGTTCCTCGGTGAGGTTGCCGCTGGTCATCACCAGCGGACGGCCCACGTCGTGCAGGAGCAGGTGATGCATGGGGGTGTAGGGCAACATCACGCCCAGGCGCTGTTGGCGCGGCGCGACGCCGTCCACGATGGGGCGCGCGTCATCGTCGGGCGCGGATCGGCGCGCAAGCAGGACGATGGGCGCTTGCGGCGAGGTGAGCACCTCGGATTCAGAAGATGAAATCTCGCAGTGGGCGCGCACTTCATCTAATGTGGCCATCATCACCGCGAAGGGCTTGTGGGGCCGACGTTTGCGCTCGCGCAGCCGGGCCACCGCGTCGGCGTTCGTCGCGTCGCACGCCAACTGGAATCCGCCCAGCCCCTTGACCGCCAAAATCTCGCCCGCCAACAGGCGTTCCTTCGCTTCCTTGAGCGCCTCCTGGCTCGTCTCGGCGATCATATCCCCCTCCGCCGATTCCAGCCAGAGATGCGGGCCGCAGACGGGACAGGCGTTCGGTTGGGCGTGGAATCGCCGGTCGGTGGGATCTTCGTACTCGGCGCGGCAGGCGTCGCAGAGCGGGAAGACGCGCATCGTGGTCTTGGGGCGGTCGTAGGGGATGTCCTGGATGATGGTGAAGCGCGGGCCGCAGTTGGTGCAGTTGATGAAGGGGTAGCGATAGCGGCGGTCGGCGGGATCGAACAGCTCGCGGCGGCAATCCTCGCAGGTCGCCACATCGGGCGAGATGAGCTGGTAGCGCCCGGCCTGCGCCTCGGAGTGGCGGATCTCGAAGCTCTCGTAGCCTGGGTTTGTAAGGGGAATCTCGCGCGCACGCAGCGACTCGATGCGCGCCAGCGGCGGCGCTTCCTCCTCTAAGGCCGCGACGAACGCCTCTAACGTCCCCGGCGGCCCTTCGACCTCAATATCGACCCCGCCGGAATGGTTGAGCACCCAGCCGCACAGATCCATGCGATCCGCCAAATTATAGACGAAGGGGCGGAAGCCGACGCCCTGCACGACGCCCGTGATGCTGATGTGATAGGCGACCTTAGGCACGTGGTCGTCATAGAGGGACACTAGCTGCGATGTTCCTTCAGCCAGTCGATCCAGGCGTCTATGCCGTCGCCGGTCTTGGCCGAAACGACTAGCACCTGGGCCTGGGGATTGAGGCCGTGGACTAATTCGCGGAAGGCGTCCAGGTCGAAGTCCAAATAGGGCATCAGATCGGATTTGGTCACCACGACGAGATCAACCGCCTCGAAGATGGCCGGGTATTTGTAGGGCTTGTCGTGGCCCTCCGGCACGCTGATCAGGGCGATGCTGTGGGTCTGGCCCAGGTCGAAGGAGACGGGGCAGATAAGATTGCCGACGTTTTCGATAAAGATCAGATCGAGCGCGTCGAGCGGCAGGGCGGGCAGCGCGCTGTGGACCGTCGGCGCATCCAAGTGGCAGGCGCCGCCGGTATTGATCTGGACGACGGGCGCGCCGGTGCTCGCGATGCGCTCCGCATCGACCTGCGAGGCGACGTCGCCCTCGACGACGCCCACGCGCAGATCGCCCTCCAAGCGCGCGATGGTCGCCATAATCAGCGTCGTCTTCCCCGCGCCGGGCGAGGCCATGATGTTGATCGTCGTGATGTCGCGCGCTTGCAGATGCTCGCGGTTCTGCGAGGCTGCCTGATCGTTGGCGCTGAGGATCTTCTGCACGACGGGAATGCGGTGTTCTTTTTGTGTGGTTTGCATAGCTATACCTCCGATAAATGTAGGTTATAAATTTGTCTCAAGAAATTTGATGAGTGGATGGGCGCATCTGAATGTCTATCATAAACTTTAATTAGATGTTCGTCAAGTTTATT
>CAYXVS010000119.1:0-4502 GCA_964468735.1 uncultured Anaerolineales bacterium
CTAGAGCTTGAGCATCATTCGCATCCAATTTCACCTAAATACCCATAAGAGCCAAGATCCAAACCTTGGCGTCTTTGCATCCCTGCGTCTTTGCGTTGAGATTTTAGCCTGCCGTAGGTGGAAGATTGTCTCAAAACGCTCCGAGCTGACACGGCGTGATCTTGATCTCCATTCGATCCGCCACGTAGCCCACCTGCATCTTGGGCGCCTCAAACTGCGCCGCGATCTCCCACAGCCGCGCGCAAGCGAGGTGCCCGTCGTCGTCCACGGCGGCGCGGAGCGCAGCTTCGAGGCCATCGGGCGCGGGGCGGGCGGCGAGGTCGGTCATCTCCCAGCCCTTCTTCTCGCCGGGATAGCCGAAGAGGCCGAGTTGGCAGCGCGTGAGGTGAATCTCCAGCGCGTCCGCGTGCTGCCCGACGACCAACGGCGCGACCTCCAATTCGCGGGCGATGATGAAGGCCTGCGCACAGGGGAGCTTTCCTTGCGGTTCATCCTTTGTGAGCCGCTGTTGAATCGCTGCGACAACCCGATCATCTAGGGTGAAATCTGCGGGGTGTTGTTTGTCACTCAAGGTCATTGGGTCACCTCCGGGATACCTCTATGGGGTTTGTACATATTAGGGTATACTGATCTGACAAAAGAGCAAGTGGTATAGCAACCTATTCGTCTGAAGAAAGACCATCAAAATGTGTCAATTATCAGTTGGGCGTGGGCCATTTCGCGATATAATAAGGGAAGCTAACTAATTCAAGTGGTTTCTGTGGACGTAAAAACTGCTTGCCAGCGATGTTCTAGCTATAAGATCAGATTATCATCAACTAAACATAAACTCAGTCATGAATAAGGAGCGTCAGAATGGGAGAGAAAGTAGAACAACTCAAAGCACATCTATCACAACCCATCGATTTGCAGCACGCGATTGGGCTGCTGCATTGGGATCAAGAGGTCAATATGCCGGAGGAGGGCGTCAACGCCCGCGCGGAACAGCTTTCCACGCTGAGTTCTCTGGCGCATAAGATGTTCATCTCCGACGAGACCGCGCGCCTGCTCGAAGCCGCCGAGGAGGAGGTCGCGGAACTGGATTACGACAGCGACGAGGCCAGTCTGGTGCGGGTCACGCGGCGCAACTTCGACAAATCCGCCAAGATTCCCACCGCCCTGGTGATCCGCGAGGCGCGCGCCAGTTCCAAATCCCTGATGGCCTGGCGCAAGGCCCGCGAGAACGACGATTTCGCGAGCTTCGAGCCGCATCTGGCGGAGGTCGTCGACATCGCCCGCGAGAAGGCCGAGCATCTGGGCTACGAGGAGCATCCCTACGATCCCCTGCTGCAAAGCTACGAGCCGGGGATGACCACGGCCCAGGTCGCTGCGCTCTTCGAGGATCTTAAAACGGGCCTGATTCCCTTGGTTCAGAAGATCGCGGAGCGGCCGGAGGCCGATGACAGCCTCTTCTCCGAGCAGGTCTACCCCCAGGATCGCCAGTGGGAGTTCACGATGCTTCTCCTGCGCGATATTGGCTACAACTTCAATCGCGGCCGCCAGGACAAGGCGACGCACCCCTTCACCATCAACTTCGCGCCGACGGATGTGCGCGTGACGACTCGATTATTAGAGAACCGCCCGCAATCGGCGATCTTCAGCAGTGTCCACGAGGGCGGACACGCGCTCTATGAGCAGGGCATCCCGCTCAAATTTATGCGGACGGCCTTGAGCGGCGGCGCGACCTTGGCGCTGCACGAGTCGCAATCCCGCCTGTGGGAAAATCAGGTCGGGCGCGGCATCCCCTTCTGGACGCACTACTTCCCCATCCTCCGCGCCTTCTTCCCCGAACAACTGGGGGAGGTCAGCTTCGACGCTCTCTATCGGGCGATCAACAAAGTCGAGCCGTCGTTCATCCGCGTGGAGGCCGACGAGGTCACCTACAACTTCCACATCTTCATCCGCTTCGAGCTGGAGAAGGATCTGGTCACCGAAAAATTGGCCATCGAGGATGTGCCGGACGCCTGGAACGCGCGCTACGAGGAATACTTGGGCATCACGCCGCCTAATGACACGCTGGGATGCTTGCAGGACATCCACTGGGCGCAGTCGATGGTCGGCTACTTCCCCACCTACGCGCTGGGCAATTTGATCTCGGCGCAGCTCTATGACCAGATCAAGCAGGACATCCCGGACATCGAAGATGGCTTCGCTCACGGCGAGTTCGCGCCGCTGCTGAACTGGCTGCGCGACAGGGTCCACAAGCACGGGAGAAAATTCACCGCGCCCGAACTACTCCAGCGCGAGCTTGATCAAGAGATCAGCGCGGACGCGCTCTTGACCTATATGCAGGAGAAATACACGCAAATCTACGATTTGTAGCGTCCCGCCGCACAAAAAACACCCCAATCCTCCCAAGGCCACCCCGGCTTGGGAGGATTTGCTTATCCATGGGGTACATTTATACTTACCTCACATCGTGGCTTTGGTTACACTGGATACGAAACCAAATCGTGAACCCTTGCGAAGGGTCACAGGCGCTTTAGTAAACAGATTAACCTGCTCGCTGCACATAGTACGGACTGTTTGAAGTCACTTGCGCAACCTTCGCAAGGGTAGATTAATTGCCCAACTACCCAGGAGGTACAATGCACGAATTACCCGTATTAGAGGAAGCACAAAAACTATACGACGAGTTAGTCGCCTGGCGGCGCGATCTTCACCAGCATCCTGAGATTGGACTGGAGGAGCACCGCACGGCTAAATTCGTCGCCGAGACGCTCCGCGACCTGGGCTACAGCGTGGAGACCGGCATCGCCCAGACCGGCGTGGTGGGCCTGCTGGAGAACGGCGACGGCCCTGTGATCATGAACCGCGTCGATATGGACGCGCTGCCCATCCAGGAGGAGAACGATGTCCCCTACGCCTCCGAGGCGCCCGGCATGATGCACGCCTGCGGTCACGATGCGCACGTCGCCATCGGATTGGGGATTGCCAAGCTGATGGTCGAGCATCGCGAGGCGTGGCGCGGCACGCTCAAGTTGATCTTCCAGCCCGGCGAGGAGGGGATGAACGGCGCGGAGATCATGGTCAACGAGGGTGTGTTGGAGAACCCCCGCCCGGATAAGGCGCTGGCCATTCACGTCTGGAATATGATGCCCGTTGGCGTCATCGGCGCGGTGGCCGGCCCGGTGATGGCCGCCGCCGAGCGGTGGCAGGCGGAGTTGCACGGCAAGGGCGGCCACGCCGCGCATCCAGAGGACACCATCGATCCGCTGGTCGCGGCCGCGCACGTCGTGACCGCGCTTCAGACCGTGGTGAGCCGCAACGTCGGCGCGCAGGAGACCGCCGTCGTCACCGTGGGCATGCTTCGCAGCGGCGACACCTTCAATGTGATCCCCAACACCGCCGAACTGCGCGGGACCATTCGCACTTACGATCCAGAGGTCCGCGAGACCGTCGTGACCCGCGTGCGCGAGATCGTCACCGGCGTCGGCCAGGCGATGGACTGCGACGTGGATTTTCAACTCGATGCGCTCACGCCCGCCGTCGATAACGACGCCGAGGTCACGCGGCTCGTCCAGGAGGTCGTCACCGATCTCTGGGGCGTGGACGCGCTGAACACCGAGGAGCGCACGATGGGCAGCGAGGACGCGGCCTTCTTTATGAAAGAGATTCCCGGCTGCTACATCTTCATCGGCTCCGGGCCGGAGGGCGGCGAGGGGCCGCCGCATCACAACCCTCACTTCGATATCGAGGAGCAGGCGCTCGTCAACGGCGTCGCCGTCGTCGTCGAGGCGCTCTGTCGCCTGATGCCCGCGGACGAGGGCTAGTCGGTTCACCTTATGGGTACACAAGGTCCCCTGCGCTGGTTGGATGGCGAAGGCTGGCTCGTCGCGCTAGGCGGCGGGGATTGGCGGCGCGGTGAGACGGACATCGTCGATGCGCAGGTGCTCAGCATCGCCAACTTAGATCGCCCGATGGTCGTGCTCCTCTCCGACGGTACCCGCCAGGAGGCAGAGGGCGTGCTGGAGCACTACACCCTGTTAGGCGGCCCCAGCGGCGCGGCCTTCACCCTGCGCGATATGAGCCGCAGCCAGTTGCAAGCGCCCGACCTGCTAGATCTGTTGGCCGAAGCGGGCATTCTCTATCTCGGCGGCGATAATCCGCTGCCCCTGGTGCGCAATCTCTACCAGACCAAGGCCTTCCAGTACATCGTGGCCGGCTACACCACGCTCCAAGGCTTGGTCATCGTCGGCGCGGGCGGCGGCGCAGCCGCGTTAGGCGCGTGGGTCGCGCCCCAAGTTCGCGGCCTCGGCTTTTTGATGAACGCTCTCATCGTCCCGCACTTCACCCGCACGGAGGACACTCACCTCCGCGAGACCCTGCCCGAATTCGGCCCCAACCTCTTGGGCTTGGGCATCCCCGACGGCGCCGCGCTGGCCCTCGGCCCGCGCAGCCAAGTCGATACCTGGGGCGTCGGCTCCGTCACCGCCGTCGTCAATTTGCAGACGGAAGAGGAA
>CAYXVS010000119.1:4602-8842 GCA_964468735.1 uncultured Anaerolineales bacterium
TACGCACTACGCACTACAAAATGGAGGTCGTATGACACAAGACGAGACCGTCGTAGTCCGTGTGGGCGGCGAAGGTGGTGAAGGCACCATCACGCTGGGCGATACGTTCGCTCGCATCGCTGCGCGCGCGGGGTTAGAAGTGTACAGCTTCCGCACCTACCCGGCGGAGATCAAGGGCGGCCAAGTGCTCTATCAGACGCGCTTGGGCCGCGAGCGGGTGATGTCGGAGGGCGATGAGGCCAACGTCCTCGTCGCGATGAACGAGATGGCCTGGAATGAGTGCCGTAATGATCTCTGCGCCCGCAGCGCGCTCATCTACGAGGCCTCGCTAGAGGTGCAATCGCACTACGGGGAGGATTATCCCATCCCCGCCGAGGAGATCGCCGATGCGCTGGATTGGCCGCGCGGCAAGAACTTCGTCCTCTTGGGCGCGTTGATCTGGTTCTTCCGCCTGCCGTTAGAGACGTCCAAAGCGATGGTGCGCCAGCGCATGCAGCGTCACCCCGAATCGATGGATAAGAACTTGGCCGCGTTCCAGCACGGCTACGAGTACGCGCAAGAACACTACCCGGAGCCATTCCCCTACGCCCTCTCGATCCCGGAGAAGACCGAGGAGCGGTTGATCCTCTCCGGCGCCGATGCGATGGCATTGGGCGCGCTGGCCGCCGGCTGCAAATTCTACGCCGGCTACCCCATCACGCCGGCCACGCCGGTGATGGAGTCGCTGGCCAAGTACCTGCCCGTCTTCGAGGGTACGTTAGTCCAGGCCGAGGACGAAATCGCCGCGATCAACATGATCATCGGCGCTTCGATGGCCGGGCAGCGCGCGATGACGGCCACCTCCGGCCCCGGCCTCTCCTTGATGACCGAAGCGCTGGGGCTGGCGAGCATGACCGAAATGCCCATCGTGCTGGTCAACGTCCAGCGCGCGGGGCCGTCCACCGGCCTGCCCACCAAGACCTCGCAGGGCGATCTCTTCCTCTCGCTCTACGGCGGCCACGGCGACGCACCGCGCTTCGTGCTGGCGCCCGATTCCGTCAAGGACTGCTACTACCAGATGATCAACGCCTTCAGCCTGGCCGAGCATTTCCAGATGCCCGTCATCGTGCTGTGCGATCAGGCGATGGCCTCGCGGGTCGAGACGGCGCCGCCGCCCGCCGAGTTATGGCAACCCTTGCTCGAACGCTTGGTTCCGACGCACGAGGAGCTGGCGGGCGACTATCGCCGCTATCGCAAGACCGAGACCGGCATCTCGCCGATGGCGATCCCCGGCACGCCAGACGGCATGTATCTGGCGGAAAGCTTGGAGCACAACGAGTACGGCTACCCCGATCAGACGCCGGACAATCACCAGGAGATGATGCAGAAGCGCGCCAACAAGGTCGAAGCGGCGCGCGATATGTTGGACGAATGGAAGATGACCTCGCGCCGCTGGGGCGACGTGGGCGCGGAGTTCGGCATCCTGGGATGGGGGAGCACGCGCGGCGCAGTCCGCGAGGCGATGTCGCAGCTTCAGGAGCAAGGCGTCCCCGTCGAAGCCCTCTACCCGCACACCCTCCTCCCCATGCCCGATCCCGCCATCCACGACTTCCTCAGCACCAAGAAAGCGATCTTAGTGCCGGAGTTAAACTTCTCCGGGCAGTTCGGGCGGATGATCGAGCATCGTTACTATCAACAACTGGATGAGTTGGACATCCACGTTTACCGGCTGACCAAGGAAGTGGGCTTGCCATTCAAAATTCTCGAGATCTATGAAGCGGTCTTGAGTATGATGGAACAGGAGTTGGCGCTTTGGGAAGAAGAACAAGGCGATATGGTCAAGGTCTTCGAATCGGTTCGTGAGGCTATTGAGGACAAAGGAGGAAGTGATGAGTTCACGCAAAGCCAACGAATATAGGAGCGGCGTCAAGCCCATCTGGTGTCCGGGCTGCGGCGATTATGCCGTGCTCAACGCCTTGATGCGCGCGTTCGCGGAGCTATCGCTGCCGAACGAGGACATCGTCGTCGCCTCCGGGATTGGCTGCTCCAGTCGCTTCCCCGCCTTCATCAAGACCTACGGCATCCACGGCGTCCACGGGCGGCCCCTGCCGCTGGCCACCGGCGCCAAGCTGGGGAATCCGGCCCTGACCGTGGTGGCCGTCGGCGGCGATGGCGACGGTTTCAGCATCGGCGCGGGGCACATCCCCCACGCGGCGCGTCGCAACGTCGACATCACCTACATCGTGATGGACAACAACATCTACGGTATGACCAAGGGCCAACCCTCGCCCACCAGCCCCCAGGATATGAAGCGCAAAGCCTCGCCCTACGGCGCTCAGGAGCGCCCGCTCAACCCGATGATGATGGCGCTCGCCTACGAGACCAGCTTCGTCGCGCGGGCCTTCTCCGGCAAACTCCGCGAGATGGCCGCCATCTTCAAGGCCGCGATTGTCCATCCCGGCTTCTCGTTTGTGCAGGTGCTTTCGCCCTGCATCACCTTCTACAACACCTACGACCACTACCGCGAGATCACCCAACCGGTGCCGGAAACCCACAACCCAGAGGATCTCTCGGCGGCGATGCAGTTGGCGATGGACGAGACGACACAATACATTGGCATCTTCCGCCAGCAAAAGATGCGCCCCTCCTACAGCCAGCGCTTCAACGAGATGCGCAAAACCACCCCGCAGATGACCTTCGAGGGTATCTTAGAGAGCTTCCACGCCTGATAAGATCTACGACCTTCCCGGAAGCTGTAAGCGTGCACGTTAGCTTCCGGGAAGGTGTTCTCCTGGATTCTTATAGTCTTTTTATTTCCTCGATGTATAATAAGGATATAATGATACTCTAGGAGGTGCAGGATGACGCGCAAAGTGATGGTTTCTTTCCCCGAAGAGTTTTTATCCCAGGTCGATATGGTCGCGCAGGCGGAACATCGCAGCCGCAGCGGATTGATCCGCGAGGCACTGCGTCGATATATGGAAACGCGCGAAGGCCAAATCCGCCCCGGTGATCTCCCCCAGGTTCGCGCTGCTGTCGCGTCGATCAATGCGCTATCGCAGATCGCGCCCGGCACGGGTGAGGACAGCACGGAGGACGTTCGCCGCTGGCGCGAGGCGCGCCGATGAAGATGGGAATGGAGATGAACGCAGCCCCGCTGGTGCTGGATACCTCCGTTGTGCTCAAGTGGTTTCGCCGGGAGGAAATTCTGGCGAATCACGCCTTGGGGCTCTTGGATGCTTATCTCAACGGCCAGCGTCGGATTGTCGCGCCGTCGCTGCTCAGCTATGAGGTCGCCAATGTCCTACGCTACAAAAACGATTTGACCACCGAGCAGATCGAGATGGCGCTACAGAGCCTCTTCAATCTGGCGCTGGATTGGGCCGCGCCCTCCGCCCCGATGATTCGCCGTGCGGCCGTTATCGCCCGCGAGTACGACACCAGCGTCTATGATGCGATTTTCGCTGCGCTGGCCGAAAGCGCCGGTGGAATTTTCATCACGGCAGATGAGCGTCTGGTGCGCCAGTTGGCGGCTCTGCGCTACGTGACCTTCCTGGGCGATGTGGGGGCATCTTAAAAAGTCTTTTCAAAGATAAACGTTTTTCTTATTGCGAAAACGCCTCATCTGTGCTATAATGAGCCAAGATGTTACCAGACCAGGAGGTAAAACAATGCAGAGTGACGTGAAGAAGATCAAGGAAGCTCTCCGCGATGTGATCGATTTCGAGTTGGGCTTGGACGTGGTTTCGCTCGGCTTCATCCGTAAGATCGAGGTGGGCGACGATGAGGTGAAAATCGAGATGATCCTCACCTCCCCGATGTGCCCGATGGCCTCAATGCTGACGCGGCAGGTGCAGGAGCGCGCGTCGGAGGTCGTCGATAAGCCCGTGGAGGTCAATCTGGGCCGCGAGATGTGGAATCCAGAGATGATGGAGCCGGACGCCCGCGAGGCCCTGGGCATCTGACGACGTAGCAAAATATTCGGGTAATCGTAATTGGGGGGAGCCTTTTGGCTCCCCCCAATTACGTCGTCCCACATCGTCCCACATCGTCGCACATTGCCGCGATACAGGATCATACCCGCAGGTACAGGAATCTCTGGTTTTTCGTGCCGCGTCTTCAATCGCTGGGCCTTTCCCTCTTCTATTAACATCTTCGGCTGTCATTCTATCCCGTTACAGCAGTGGCTTAGGTAGTTCCAGAAAGTAAAACCTTCCAAACCAGATGCTTTTTCCTCCCACGGCCATGGGGCCTTCCCACG
>CAYXVS010000120.1:0-8842 GCA_964468735.1 uncultured Anaerolineales bacterium
TCGTCTTCGATGGACAACTCTACGTCGGCATGGAGGCCGATAACACCTACGGCGCGCGCATCTGGCGCACGAAAAGCGGCGTCCGCGTCGCCGACGCCCAGGCCGATTGGGAGGAGGTCGCCGCCGACGGCGAGGGGTTGCCCTTCGGCAACACGCCCGTCGTCCAGAACGATCACATCGACAGCCTGGCCGTCTTCGCGGGCGCGCTCTACGCCAGCACCGCCAACGGCGGCACTTCTACCCACGGCACGCTCGTCTACAGCAGCGCCACCGGCGCGCCCAACTCGTGGACGCAGGTCATCTCCGCCGGCTTCGGCGACGTGCACAACACCAACTTCAAGGATCTGCAGGTCTTCCAGGGCCGGCTCTGCGGCGGGACGCAGAACGGACAGACCGGCGCGCAGGTGTGGTGCACGCAGGATGGCGCGACGTGGCGGCAGAAAAATCACGGCGGCTTTGGCGCGACGGCCAACGACACCCGCACCTTCGAGATCTGGTCGGGCTACGTCTACTCGGACGCGCTCTACTTCGGCGCGCAGACGGAAGATGATGGCGGCGGCGGAGATCGCGGCACGCTTTATCGCACCGCCGATCTGGCGCCGACGCAGCCGACGTGGACGCGCCTCTTTACCGGCGCTGTAGGTTCGCGGCGCGTGGACATCTTAGGCGATCTGGCCGGCTACCTTTACATCGCCACCGATGGGGAGGGCGCGGGCATCCACATCTACCGCAGCGCCGCCGGCGACGCGGGGACGTGGTCGCAGGTCAACGCCACGGGGATGGATGGTGAGGCCAGCAACCTCGGCGCCGTGGTCGATGGCGCGGCGATCTATAACGGCGCGCTCTACGTCGCGGTGACGAACTTAGAGACCGGCGTGGAGGTCTGGCGCACGACGGGCGTGACGCAGAGTGGGGGGCTGGTGGATTGGACGCAGGTCGGCGCCAGCGGCCTTGGCGACGTGGACAACAGCTACAGCGAGCTGATCCCCTTCAACGGCTACCTCTATGCGTGGACGTCGAACTACGAGACGGGCCAGCAGGTGCGCCGCACGGGCTGTCCTATCGGCCAGCGGCGCGCGATCACCGAACCCGGCCCCTATGCCTTCCCCGGCGTCGGCGCGATCATCACGCTCACCGCCGGCAGCCTCGAGGCCATCACCGTGAGCGTCCTGCCCGGCGCCTATCCCACCGCGCGCCCGTCCGACCGCGCGCTGCCGCGCACCTATCGCATCACGGCAGACCCGGCTACCGCTGCCTTCACGGCGGATCTCACCTTGGCTTATGATCCCGCCGAACTGGCCGCCGTCGATGTAGCGAGCGACACGCTTCTCCTTGCTCGTTGGGATAGCGGCGCATGGGGACCGTGTCCAGAGGGGCAGCGCGCGCGAAATCCCGCCGCGCACACCGTCGCCTGCCGGGAGGTGACGACCTTCTCCACGTGGATCATCGCCGGCGAGGGCGAGATCCCTGCGGGCGTGGGCCTATTGCGCGCCGAGGCGGCGCGCAGCCCGTGGGGGCTGTTGCTGATGGGAATAGCTCTACTTACGTCGGTTCAATTTTGGCGGCGGCGGCGGCCAGATGTATGATTTACCAATTGCCTCGTAGCATCTCTACGAAGCCCTCGTAGCCTCGCAGGCGCGCCTGGCTTTCCGCGTCGCGCTGCCATCGCAGGCGGCGCATCGTCTGCTCAATCTCCCGGCTGGGATGTAACCGTCCATCCTGGCCCAGGCGTATGCCCGTCACACGCGGCTCCTCACCCTTGTGGCATCGATGGATGCGCCAGCCCTTCTCTCCTCGATTGAGGCGATAGCCGTAGGGCAGCAGTATTCGCCGCACCGCGCGCTGGGCGCCGCTCGGCGGTCGCCGGCGCGATGCCCACGAGAAGGTGAGGTCGTCGCCGTAGCGGGTGTAGCGTCCTCCGGAGCGGCCCGCGAGCGCGATCAGCGCCTCATCTAACTCGTAATTGACGAGGTTGCTCAAGATGGGGCTGGTGGGTGCGCCCTGCGGCAGCGCGCCGCGAAAGGTGCACAGCCCCGTCAGCACCGAGCAAGTGATCTCGTCCCAGTCCTGAGCGCGGAAGAAGTTTCGCACACGCTGCGCCGAGGTGTGATCGAAGAAGTCGGCGATGTCGGCGGTGACGACGACGGCTTGCCCCAGGTGGCGACGCGCGTTATCGGCGACGTTGAAGCCGCGTCGAAAGCCCAGCGCGGCAGGATGCACGCGCAGCCCATCCAGGTAGCCGTGCAACAGAGCACGCTGCACGGCCTTGAGATCGGGGGAGGGGGCATAAAGCTGGCGCGGGGAGCCGTCTCGCTTCTCGCATTGGCGCGGGCGATAGTGATAGCGAGGATCGCGCCGCCCGGAGCGGAATTGGAGCAACTCTTCCGGCGGAAGATTCAGTACCCAACTGAGTTGCGTCAGATCGTTGGAGATGGGGCGGCTCGGAGGGGCGAAGGTGTTCCCGATCAGGCGACGGGCTATCGTCCGCAGCGTCCAGATCGCGGCCATGCGATAGCTCTAGCTTTTATCTGGTGATGTATCTTGAGCGTTGCGGGAAAAGAGGCTCTCTAGTCCCGGCACGATGACCACATTCCCGTGCTGGGAGGCCATCGCCACTAACGTCTCCAACTCCTGGAGCCGCATAATTGCCGGATTCTCCCGCATCATCCGGGCGGTGTTGGCCCGCGCGCGGGCGGCAGCGGTCTCGTGGCGCGCCGCGACCAAGTTGGCGCGTCCGGCGCGGTCGGCCTCGACCTCCTTGAGGAAGGTGCGCTGCACGCTGCCCGGCAGGATCACGTCCTTGACGCCCACGCGGTGCACCGTCACGCCGTAGCCCCCCGCCGCTTCGACGACCGAGTCGAACAGCTCCGTGCTTAGTGCGTCGCGGTCGGAGAGCAACGCTTCCACATCGCGCGTGCTGATGATCTCTCGCAGCGTCAGTTGCAGATCCTGGTAGAGCCGCTCCACGTAGCTTTCCACGCTGTGCAGCGCCAATTGGGGATCGGCCACGCTGTACTGCGCGATCAGTGTGACGCGCACGGGGACCTTGTCCGTCGTCAGCACCTCCTGCCCGCTGATCGTCTGGCTGACCTGGCGCAGGCTGACCTTCTCGATCTGGCGATGTTGCCAGCGCCACAGTCGGTATCGCCCCGGCGGCAGGAGCTTGATGAAACGACCGCGCTCGTACAGCAGCCCCTGCTCGTATTCCCACACTTCGACCACGTCCGTCAATCCGAACCAATCCATAGGATTTCCTCCTAAAACAATCATTGCCAGATGATTACCTTCTGGGAAGCTGAGGTCTTAGGGCCATGCCCAGCTTCCCGGAAGGTTGAGAGAAAATAAGTCCCGATCCCGGCAGTTGACCCTTGACGAGCGGTGGGCGGGGGCGGGATTGAGGCCCGGGCGGATCGACGTCGTCACGCCGCTGGGCGACGCAACGCGCCGACCGGCCCAAGCCGGTATCCTCCCGTCCGCAGGGCCTCCCGGTCGTCGCCACAAGGGCACGGATCTTCCGCCGGGATTGACGAGGTATACGTGCGCGCAGCGCACGTATACCTTACCAGCTCCAAGGTGCGGTACGCTCTGACCTACCGGCGAGCGCCGCGGGAGCACAATGCCTCTGATTATACTCAGAAACAGCGGGGTAACAACTTGACTCTTCGGGAATTTGCCTTTTAAGGTTGTTTAGGAGGATGTCTGGCGAAATCGATAGTGTCTTAAAGTTTTCGCCGCTTGGCCCGCCTGCGAATTGCGAATGAATTCGAGGCTGATACACAAAACCGTTCAAGAGGGCAAACCCAGTGCGTTTTAATGCGCTTTGGATATCAGCCGATGGTTTCAACCATTGGCTTGGCGCTTCAGTCGCTGATTTTGGAAAAAGTGTCGGGCGGCTAGAAATCCAAGCTCGATATTCGTTGGTTCAAGACCAGGATATTCTTCTACACCTTTGAGCCGCCGAATCCGCCGAACTACTAATTGGACAAAACCTCTAATTCGTGTATCATCGGCTAGTGGGTAACCGTGAGTAATCGTTGAGGGATACCGCGCATTTGAAGTGGGCATCCCACCCTTGATGCAGCTATACACTCGAAATGACAGAAGAGAGGGCATATATTTATGCCATTAGTCGAAGAATTAGGTATTGATCTGGGCACGGTGAACGTGCTGGTATACGTTCGAGGGCGCGGGATTGTCTTACAGGAACCCTCGGTGGTGGCGCAGGAGATCAAGACGGGCACGGTCTTGGAGGTCGGCGAGAAGGCCCAGGCGATGATGGGGCGCTCGCCGGAGACGATCCAGGTGCGCCGTCCGTTACGCGATGGCGTGATTGCCGATTATCGCGTGACGCGGGAGATGTTGTTTCACTTCATCAACCGCTCGATTGGCAAGGTGCGCCTCTTCAAACCGCGCGTCGTGCTCACCGTTCCCTTTGGCGTGACGCAGGTGGAGCGTCGAGCCGTGCATCAGGCGGCGCTGGAGGCGGGCGCCCGGGATGCGAAGCTCATCCCGGAGCCGCTGGCCGGCGCGATTGGCGCCGGGCTGCCCATCCACACACCCGGCGGCCACATGGTCGTCGATCTGGGCGGCGGGGCCAGCGAGGCGGCGGTGCTCTCGGTCTACGGCGTGGTCACCTCGGCGGCCGTCCGCGTTGGCGGGGTGCGAATGGATGACGCGATCTCGGCCTACGTCCGGCGCAAGTACAACCTGATGCTGGGGCAGCCCAGTGCGGAGGAGGCGAAGATCCGCGTGGGGGCTGCGATGCCGCTGGAGGAGCCGCTGCGCTTGGAGATTCAAGGGCGCGATCAGGTGACGGGCTTGCCGCGGAGTATTGAGATCACCACGGATGACATCATCGAGGCGTTGGAAGAGCCGATTGCT
Source organism: uncultured Anaerolineales bacterium (assembly GCA_964468735.1). Classification (GTDB taxonomy): domain Bacteria; phylum Chloroflexota; class Anaerolineae; order B4-G1; family SLSP01; genus JAAAOZ01. Next base: position 4,882 of record CAYXVS010000120.1, read on the forward strand.
GTTATCATCAACATGGTCAAGTCCGTGTTGGAGCGCACGCCGCCGGAGTTGGCCTCGGATATCATTGACCGGGGGATGACGATGTTGGGCGGCGGCGCGTTGTTGCGCAACTTCGATCAATTGCTGACGGAGGAGACGGGCGTGCCGGTCTATGTCGCGGATGCGCCGATGGCCTGTGTGGCCGTCGGGGCCGGGAAGGCGCACGCCCTGTTGCCCTATCTGGAGCGCACACTTGATGATTTATAGGCGGGGCAAGGGCTAGTCGAATCGCCTGTAGCTGCGTTGGCGGGGGAGTTAGGCCGTTCCAAGAAATAAGTCTTCCAAAAACGAGCAATTTTAGAAAGAAAAACCGGGGCGCGAATTAGTATCTCGCGCCCCGATTGCATTGCCCCCTTACATTCTATAGGAGTCTGTCTCCACGATTTCACCAACAATAATGAAAACAGCGAGGGATGTAGGGCGGAATGGCAATTCGCCCTACGCCTATTTTCAGAGGAGAAGCAGCAGCAATATCAGAAGCGCGACGAGAAGCAGCACGATCACAGGGACGGGGAGGGGGCCGATGTCCCCCTGCCAAGCCTGGATGAGATGGTCTATCGCGTCCATGGACGTGAGCGACGCGGAGTGCTCGGAGAGTTCAGCGACCCGCTTGAGTCTCCCTCGAATGGTCGCTACCACATCTTGTGGATCAAAGGGCTTGGTGATGTACGCATCCGCGCCGATCTCCGAACCTTTGCGAATGTCCTCCTTGCTGGTCTTGGCCGTGAGAAAGACAAAGGGGATTTGGACCCACTTTGGGTTATGGTGGATGCGCACGTAAAGCTCGTAACCGTCCAAATTCGGCATCATAATATCGGCCAGGATCAAATCCGGCGTGGTGCCGCGCTCTAAAACCTCCAGCGCTTCGCTCCCCGAACCGGCGGTGAGGACCTGAAATCCTTCCATTTCTAAGGTGAGCTTTAGGCCCTCGACCATTTCTTGATTGTCATCGACGACTAAAATAGTTTCTCCCATCGGTTGCGCCTCCTGCTGAATAATAAAGGTTGATACAGTCGCGGCGGGACGTGTTTTGATCAGGCCGGCAAGCCGGGCAGGCGAATCTCGAAGGTGCTCCCTTTGCCCGGCTCACTTTCTAAGGTGATGGTCCCGCCGTGTGTTGTGACGATTTCCTTGACGATGGAAAGCCCTAACCCTGTGCCCGGCACCGTGTGCGAGGGATCGACGCGGTAGAAGCGCTCAAAGATGCGCGCTTGGGCCTCCGGCGGGATGCCGATCCCGGTGTCTCGAATGCGCACGCCAACCCACGGCTTGGTTTCCTCATGCTCTGAGATGATCGTCACCTCGATATCGCCGCCCCCCGGCGTGTATTTGATGGCGTTGTCCACCAAATTGCGAACCACGCACGCCAGTTGTTTGTCATCCGCCCGCACGAGTGTGCTTTTCGAGGCTGGAGGCTTTTGCCATTGTAATGTCACACCCTTCGAGTTCGCCAGGGTATGCATCTCTGTGACGATCTGCTCGACCAGCGGGACAAGATCCAGTTTGGAGATCTCCAGCTGCGCTTCGCCGGAATCCAAGCGCGAAAGCTCTAGGATGTTCTCGATCAACTCTTCCAGTAGATCGACCTGCTTCTGCGCGGAGCTTAGAAGTTTCTCGCGTCGATTGGCGGAGAGGCGCTGGTAGTAGTGGGCCAAATTTTTGACGTGCATCTTGATCACCGCTAACGGCGTCTTCAATTCGTGGGTGACGCCGGCCATAAAACGCGCCTTCATCCGCTCGATGGCCTTGAGGGCGGTGACGTCGCGCAGCACAATCGCCGTGCCGATGAGTCGTCCGTTCGGCTCGCGGATCTGGGCGGCGCGCGTCTGGATCGAGAGCACGCCGCCGTCCTGCGTCGGGTCGGGGAGATCGATGGAGGCGCCGGGATCGAACTCCTGGCCGGCGGCCACATCGCAGATGCGACGCCACAATGGCGAGGTTTGACCTTCCGCATTGACCTTCTGTCCGATTCGCTCGGCGAGGTTGAGGTCCAGCATCGACTCGGCTACCGCGTTGACGGTGAGGATGCGCTCCTCCGCATCGAAGACGATCAGCCCATCCGCCATGCCCGCTAAGATGGCTACCGTCTTCTCCTTCTCCTTGACCAACTCCGCCGTGCGTTCCGCAACCATGCGCTCCAGTTGTTGATTGAAGGCCTGCACCTCGGCGAAGAGCTTGGCGTTCTCCACGGCGATGCCCACGGAGTTGGTCATCAATTGGAGGAGTTGGAGATCGTGGGGATGGAACCGATGGGGGGCTGAGTGGAGGGCCTGGATCACGCCGATGACGCCCCGTTTGCTGCGCAGCGGCACACAGAGGATCGAGCCGGGTTGGTAGTCGCTCACATCTGCTATGAGATCAGAATGGCGGTCATCTTGCAAGGCATTCGGGGAGCAGTAGGGTTCCCCCGTGCGCGCCACATACCCCGCGATCCCCTGATCCAGCGACAATTCCAAGCCTTTGACCTGCTGTGCGTCCGGCGCGGAGGAGAACGTCAGGCGCAGTACTTGACGTTCCTCATCCAACAGCCAGATGGAAGCGGCCTCGGTGTTCAGCGCCGAGCGAATTGTCTCCGTTGTCTCGGTGAGAATCTCCTCCATGTCTAAGGTTGAGGTCAACGTCTGCCCGATTTGATTCAGCAACTTCAGGTCTTTGACCTGCTGCTGGACGCTCTGCCACAGCGAGGCGTTCTCCATCGCGATCGTTATCAGGCCAGACGCGGAGGTCAGCAGGGACCAATCGGACGATGAAAAATGTCCGCTCCGCTTGTTGACCACGACCAAGGCGCCCACCAGTTGGTTACGACTCGCCATCGGAATGGTCTTCACCGTCGCCTGGGATGTAGCGAGCGTCGCGTTTGTCTTCTTTACGACCTGCGTGAGGATATGGGCCGCATGCTCTTGGATCGCCAGCCCCAACGCCTCGTCGTTGTCGATCTCCGCTGCCGGCTGAAAAGGTATCGAGGTGACGACGAGATCACCATCGGCGAGAGCGAGGAGGGCGTCCATGTGGCCGGGGGGGATATCCAATCTGAGCAGCAAGATCGCCTCCGCGTCTAAGAGCGTGGTCAGTTTGTGGAGCGAGGAATGAAATAAAGCCCCTGGCTGTGCATCATGCGAGGCGCTGGCAATCAGGGCCAGGTTGTTGAGCATTTCCAGTTCCGCGTTGCGCGCCTCGACCAGGCGCGCCTGGCGTCGCGCGTTCGTCTCCGCTTGCTTGAGGCGGGCCACGGCCCGCACGCGCGCCAACAACTCCTCGCGTTGGAAGGGTCGGTAGAGATAGTCATCGCCTCCCAAATCCAATCCTTTGGTGACGTAATCGGGGCTACAATGATGCGCTGTGAGAAAGATCAGGCCGGTGGTTTGCAGTTGATCATCGGATTTAAGGCGTCGCGCCAGCTCGAATCCGTCGACTTCGGGCATCTGCACATCCGTGATCACAAGGAGCGGGCGTTCTTCCCGCGCTGTGGCCATCGCATCTTTCCCAGAGGCGGTCACGATCTTGAACTCGGTATCCTTGAACATCAGTTCCATCAGGCGCAGGTTGGACGTCAGATCGTCCACCAGCAGGATCTTGTTGGTCTCCAAGGCGAGATTTGATGTGGGGACTGATCCTGGGACGGCTGGCCTCTCCGGCGGAGCTGGAGGCGTCTCGCGCATCTGTTGAGCGGCGTAGACCATCGCCGCGCGAATGTCCTCCGTCGTCAGGCTGGGGAACGCCGCGACGATCTCCCCCGGCGTCAGGCCTTCCGCCGCGCGGGTCAAGATCTCCGCGACGGAGACATCGGCGCCGATGATCATTGGCCCTTGCTGTCCTTCGATAATGCGCCGAATTAATGAATCCTTTTCCATACGAAAAATTATACCACCGATTTTGTGATTTTGCTAACGCTTGTTTGTGGATGGTGAGATATGGTTGCTGG
>CAYXVS010000121.1:0-8841 GCA_964468735.1 uncultured Anaerolineales bacterium
GAGAAAATAAATGCCCGGCGAATACCTTGGCCCCAAGGCCCAATGACCGTGGGAACCGCCAGGCCTGGGACTCCGAGAAAAAAGTGTCAACCTATTTTTGAACCATCCCCATCATCCATTAACTAAATTCAGTTTTTGGGGGGTAAATAGTACTTTTTTCCTATTGATTGATTTTAGTTAGAACGCTATAATAAGGTTGGCGTTTGGTAAGGAGACCCGCCCTCCTATCAAATTAGCCATTGGTTACCCTCCTTTCGCAAAAACGCGCCCCTCCGGGGGCGTGTTTTTGTTTGGGGAAAGGTTAGAATAACGAGAAAATTCTACCCTTCCATCTCCAGGCTCTCTCATCCAACTAAAAGGCGCCGACATCCGTCACAGTAAGCTTCTTCCTCTTTCTCGATTTTGATGCGTGTCGCACGAAGCATTTTGACCCCGCAGACGCTACACATATCGCCCTGGAGATGTGCGACCGGCATGCCGCCAGTTCGTGGCCAGAGATATTCATAGGATTCCAGGGCACTCTTGGGGATCCCAGAGCGCAGCGCCTCACGCTCCTCCTTCAAATCGCGACGATGGGCCTGCAACCGATCGCGTTCCTCCTTGAGGGCCTGCTGCACCGCCTCCCACTCAGCTTGCGTGGTCTTCAGCGTCTCCTGAGCCGCCGCGTGGGCTGTCTCCGCCTCCTCGCGCGCGATCATCGCCTCTAATAGCGTATCCTCAACAATGGTTTTCCGCTCGCGCAGGGATTTAATCGCTGCTTGTAGATCCGCCAATTCTCGTGGATCCCTAACCTTTCCGCCGTAGAGACGCTGCCCATTACGCTCTAATTTAGTTTCGATCTGTTGCAACTTGAACTCGATATCCTTCTGCGTCTTCTGAGCTTGCTTCATCGCCGCAGCGCTACGCTTCAACATCGCCTGCGCTTGCAGCACCTTCGAATCATCTTGAAGGCGCAGATTGATGTCGCTCAATCGCTCTTCAATGTCCTCCAGTTCCTGATCGATGTCTTGGAGCCGAACGAGGTCTTGAGGCCAAGCCATAGTAGTGTCCCTCCATTGGTTTACTCTGATGATTTGCTTTTGATTCGCCTCTAGGAAACGAAGCTTCTGGACTGTGACCGATAGCAAAACACGGGACCCGCAGGTCCCGTGTCCATATCACGCCGCGTCTGATGCGACGTTTCTCGGCCGGTGCCGGAACACCAGCGCGATCCCGGCCAAGATGAAGAAGGTCGCCGCGACAAGTTGTGCCGCCGCGAAGGAAGTTCCCGTGACCATCCAGGCATCTGGGCGTAAAAACTCTGTAAAAAACCGAATGACAGCATAGCCCATCAAATAGCCGAGCAAGAGATCGCCCTCTTTGAGTTTTTCGCGATAGTGCGTGGCGATCCATAACAAGCCCAAGCACAGGAGCAAAGCGGCCAGGGATTCATAGAGAAACGTAGGGTGAAAGAGCGTCTCCGGCGGATATTGGGTCATATCGTGATAGGGCGGGATGCGATGTTGCGGCGGAATCTCCAGCCCCCAGGGTAAGGTCGTGGGCGGCCCATATAGCTCGCGGTTCATATAGTTACCCCAGCGCCCGATGGCCTGCCCGATGGCCATGCCCGGCGCGGCGAAATCCAGCCACTTTAGCACACGAAGATGCTCCAACCGACAATAGATCGCGACGCCCAGCGCGCCGCCGATCACGGCCCCGAAGATGCCCAGACCGCCCTGCCAGATGTAGAGCATCTCGATGGGATTTTCCTTGTAGTACTCCCAGCCTAAAAGGCCGCCGCTAGGCTGCGAGACAACGTGGTAAATCCGAGCGCCGATGACGCCCAAGACAACGGCGAATAAGAGCATATCCCAAATACGATCCGGGTCTTCGCCCGCTTTCTTCGCTAAGTAGCCGGCCACCTGCGCGCCCAGCAAGATGCCGGTAACGATCAGAAATCCATACCAGTGGACCGCAAACGGCCCGATTTCCACAAGTGTGGAATCAAACGGTGGCGTCATATAGTCACTCCCTCTTATTCAAGATAACCCAAGCGACGCAATCGCTCGCGCCCCCGCCGATTGCTTTCCAGATCGACGCCGGCGCCTGAGGCGCGCTGCAAGCGTCGCGATTCGGCCTCCACCACGACGCCTTTGAGCGCCCGGTCGAGCCGGGATGTCACGTCGGGATGCGCCGCGATGCGGTTATCCAGTTCCGCCGGATCCGCCGTGACGTCAAATAACTCCGTCGGCGTATCATTCACGGTGACGAGCTTATAGGGCGCGTCAACATCATAGATCGCACGACGCACAGCGCGGCACTGAAAAGCATCGATGGCCTCGACATCCCGGCCCTCCATCAACTTGAGCAAAGTGATGGGCGGGAAGGCCTCCGACCAAACTAGATCTTCCGCTGATTCCACTGATGGGTCGTTCTGCAAAACTCGTCGGAGGCTCAACGCAGCGACCTCTTCTTTCTCGTCGTCCTGGATCACGCCACCCGCTGACTCTGTAGCTACTTGCATGATGGTGTGGAAGATCCGCCGCGTCGAGGTTGGCGCGGCAACGCGCACCCCACCCTCGTAGTGCGGGGGATAGCGCAGGAGCAACGGCACGCGGACCAGATCCTCGTAGGTGACCAGAGAATGGCCCACATATCCGTGGTGATCCAAGCCCTCTCCGTGATCGCTGGTGATGATGACCAGCGTCTGATCCCGCACGTCCGGCTCATCCAGCCACGCGAAGAGCGAGCGCAGGAGGTGATCCTCATAGGCGACTTCCGCATTGTACATCTCGTTCAGCACGTGATGTTGCAGGTCGGAGAATGGCTCTGTGACGGGCGTAAGCCAATCGTAGGTCTGATAATTGAAGGCGCGCATAAAATCGCGCGCCCCGCGCTCCTGATGATAGCTCGGCGCGAATTCCCGGCTGAATTGAGCCGGCGGATTATACGGCAGATGGGTCTCCATCAAATTGAGATAGGCAAAGAGCGGCGGCGCGTCCTCCTGCTCGTGATAGGCGCGCAAATATCCCACAAAGTCCGCAATTGAGCGCGTCGTATTCCCCTTGAAGTTGATGTTACGCTCCCATAAAGGGGCCAACCAGGGATGCATCGCCAAACCCAGCAGGAAGTCGTTCCGGGTAAAGGTCGCCTGAATCGGGCCGTTCAAGCTTCTCACTTGCTCCCTCAGCCACGCGATAGCAGTCTCCAGCCAATCGTTGACGCGCTCGTGGCGGCGCAGAAGCTTGGGACGCGCGGGCAAAATGCCGCCGTAGTTGTAGAAGGCCTCAAATCCGCGATCCAAGTCGTTCTCCACAACGCCGAGCAGCGGATTATTGCAAAAGCCAACCGTCGCGTAGCCCGCCTCGGTCAGCCGCTCCGCCAGGGTTGGATGCTCCACAGCGTGGCGATCGTAGATCTGAGTCGTGCCGTGCGTGGAGGGAAATTCCCCGGTGAAGAGCGAGCCGTGCGCCGGAATTGTCCACTGCGCCGGGGAGATCGCGCGTTCGAAGAGCACACTCTGCTCAGCGAACGCATCTAAATGCGGCGTCGTCGTTGCTGGATGGCCATAACACGAGAGCCGGTCGGCGCGCAATGTGTCCAAGACGATAAGCAAGATATTCGGTTGATTCTCCCTCGCGCGCATCATCTCAGCCAGCCAAGCCCACTTTTTTCCAGGGCTGATACTGGATCACCAAGAAGAGTGCCCCCAAGGCCACAAAGGCCAGCGCCAGGGGCTGCGCCGTCGTCCCATCGGTGCGCAGGTAATCCATAAAGAATCGAATAGCCGAGTAGGCCATCAAATAGAGCACCATCAGCGTGCCATCCTTCAAGCGCTTGTGGTAACGCTTGGCTAACCACATCAGCAACAAACAGAGCGTCAAATTCGCCAGCGACTCATAGAGGAAGGCGGGGTGAAAGCGTGTGCTCGGCGGATATTGCTGCATGTTGTTATACGGTGGGATGCGATACGTGGGCGGAATATCCAGTCCCCAGGGCAATGTGGTGGGCGGGCCGTACAGTTCGTGGTTGATGAAATTCCCCCAGCGGCCGATCGCGTGGCCCAGCGCCATGCCCGGCGCGGAGAAGTCCAACAACGTCAGCGTGGGAAGCCTATAAAGCGCCGAATAGAGCAACACGCCTAAGGCGCCGCCGATGATCGCGCCGTAGATGCGCAGGCCGCCCTCCCAGATCATCAGAGCTTGAGTCAAATGCTCTCGATAATAGGCCCAGTGGGGCGGTGTGACCACGTACTCGATGCGCGCGCCGATGATGCCGCCAATCACGGCGAAGAGCAACATATCCCACACCTGCTCTGGATCGACGCCGGCGCGGTCGGCCAGGTGAGCGGCGACCATCGCGCCCAAAAAGATGCCCGTCACGACCAAGAGACCATACCAGTAGACGATGAGGGAGCCAATTTGAATGAGGATCGGATCAACAGGTGGCGTCATTGTGTCATACCTCCAGCAACTTTATTATTACCTGTACTTTCTGTACTTTCCGCGCTAGTTTCGCTTTCTGAAAATTTTTCTTCGATTGTTGCCTGGACGTCTGCCAGGTATTCATCGATATTCACGTAGGCAAATCCCACGACACCCAGTCCAAAGAAGGCGCCCGTAATCAAGCGCGAGAGGGGGGGCGCCTCGTAAGGCTGAGCTAAAAGATCGGGGAAGATGGACCAGATGATCTTAGTGAGCAACTGAACGCCGCCATCCACGCCCATGGGGACAATGCCTATGAGCACGTAGATCCACATCGGCAGCGCGGGGACGTTGTGCCGTCGCCGCAGCCGGGCGTAGACCAGCCCGGCGACGAAGATCATGCCATAGATGGCGACGCAGCGCTGACAGATGGCGATCTTATAACCGATCTCGGCGTTACCCACGAACGCCCGCAGTTGATTCATCTCCGCGATGGACTCCGGGATGGCGTAGGGATAGGTGGCGTGCGAGCCGAAGAGGAACCACGAGCGGAAGGGATATTGATGGCAGAATGGGGCATAAAAGTGATAGAGTGCCCGGCCCAACTGGGGCATCCCCCAATGCATCGCGAGTGGGGCCAAAAACGCACCGAGGACATATAATCCGGCCAACGTATTGATAATCGCGAGCCAGTGACGCGCCACCCAATACGCCCCCCGATTCAAGCGCATGGCCCAATCGCGCTCTAATGAGGGGGATACTGCGGTGGCTGGAGTCTCCCGCTGGGATTTGACCCGTCGCTCAGCCTCGGCGATGATGTAGTCGGTGGTATCAGAGGGAGGCGATGATGACGATGATTTAGATGCAGCTTTCTCGTTCAAATCTCCAGATCCCATCCACTACCCCGCGCTTTCAAGTAACCACCCAACTCGCTAACCATGCAACATTAACACTAACATCTACCGTAATCAAACAATATCTCCTCTGATAGTCAAACGTCAAACGTCGAAAGCCTTGACTCCGCAACCTTCCTGGAAGCTCCACAAGCGCTTCTCTAAATACGTGATAGTTTAGGCCGTTCCAAGAAAATAAGCCTCCCAAAAACGAGCAGTTTTCCGAGAAAAAAGCATCAGGTTTGGGAGGTTTTAATTTCTGGAACTACCTTAGTCTTATGAGCAAAGCTCCAAGCCCTCGTCCCCGAGGGCGTCTGAGCAGTTCAAAGATACTTTGGCTCTTATGGGTAGTTAGGTGAAACATTGCTGTAACTTTGGTTCATAGTAATCCTATCGCCTTGTCGCCAACGGTTGAAACCGCTGGCTGATACGGAAAGCGCGTTAGAAACGCGCTGTGAACACCCATATAACCTGTTTCCAACAGGTTTTGGGTATCAGGCGACGAATTCATTCATCGACCCAAGACTGTCACAACCCCATACGAAACTATTTCACCTAAAAACCAACATGAGCCAGATACTTTTTGAACGTCCCCGAGACGGGGACTGAGAGCTTTTTTGAAGTTCTGGGAACATCCACTCTTACGTAACTAAACTGATACCTAAAGTCTAACCTTGATAGGCCATCAGCACCGGCGTCTGTTTGCGGCAGTCTCCCATAGCTTCCCGGAAGGTGACTAAAATCCACCGTGCAATGCGAATTATACCACGTTGAGGATGAAAATTCAACGTTTTGGAGGCGATAAGACAATAATAATTGTTATCTCGGCGCGCAACGGTAACTATATTCAGGAGCGCTTCAGCCCCACGACTTCGTAGATGGTCTCCGGTTCTGCCTGCCCCTTGATTTTCACCTCTGGTCGCGGCTTGACCTCCAACCGATCCCGGACGTGGTCATAGGTCGCTTGGCAGATCAAGATGGTGTTGGGGGACGCGATCTCCTGGAGGAGATGGCCCTTGTTGACCGTGTGCCCCATCGCGGTGTAATTCACCACGTGCTGCGTGCCCAAATTGCCGACAACCGCCTCCCCCGTCGCGATGCCGATGCCAAAGGCGAGGCGCTGCTCCGGCGGGAGTTGCTGATGGATCTGATGCGTGCTGCGAAGGATGCGATAGGCCGTGCGGATCGCGCGCAGCGCGTGATCCTCCTGAGCGAGCGGCGCGTTGAAGAAGGCCATCGCTTCATCGCCCATGAATTTATCCAACGTGCCCTCTTCCTTGAGGATCGCGTCGGCGGCGATGGCCAAATAGCGATTGACCACTGCCATCAAAACCTCCGGCTGAGTGTTGGCGCTGAAGCTCGTGAAGCCCCGCAGATCGGCGAAGAGCACCGAGATCATCTGGCGCTGCCCGCCAGGCTCGACGCTCTCCGGGTGCGCCAGGATGCGCTCCACGACCGGCGGCGCGACGTAGTGCTCGAAGAGATTGCGCAGTTGCTGCTTCTCCCGCTGTCGGCGCTCATCCAACTCCTCGATCAGCCGCGAGTTCTCGATGGCAATGGCGGCATAATCGCCCAACATGTGCAACAGCTTGCGGTCGCGGTCAGTGAAGGGATTGCGGTTGTCTTTGTTGCTGACCACCAAGAAGCCGATGTTGTCCTCTCCGACGTTGAGCTGCGTCTGCACCATCAAGCGCCCGGTCTGCGTGTACATCGCCTGCGATTCGTCCATCTCGGCGTAGGCGTTGCCCTGGCGCTGGCGCCGCACGGTGATCTCCGGACGCCCGGTCTGGGGATCGCGCAGGATCAACTGCCCGCTCGCCGCGCCGGTGAGGTAGAGCGCCGCCTCGACGATCCGGTCGAGCAGCTTTCCCCGCTCCTTCAACGACGTCACGGCCTTGCTGATGTGGTAGAGGGTGTCCAGCTCCTTGAGGCTCTGAGTCAATTCCGCGTTGGTCTTTTTCAAGCGCGCGGAGGTCTTCTTCAATTGGATGAAGAGCGCCTCGCGTTCCTGCTCCAAGCGCGTGAGCTGGAGCACGTGCTCGACGGCGTCCAGCATCTCCTCGACGCCGAAGGGCTTCGCCACATAATCCCGCACGCCCAGGCGGAAGGCATCCACCGCCACCGACTCCGAGCCATAGGAAGTGATCACAATCACGGGGATGAAGACGTTGCGATCTTTGAGTGCTCGCAGCACCTCCATACCATTCATGAGGGGCATCTCATAATCCAAGAGGATCAGATCGGGATAGACTTCTAAGGCCATCTTGAGGCCCATCGCGCCATCTGAAGCGGTCGAGACTTGATAGCCTGCCGGTTCCAGCACGGATTTCCGCGTGAACTCGCGGATCTCCTCGCTGTCGTCGATGACCAGGATGTGAACATCTTGCGGCTCGATAGCCTCTCGCGTCCGGCTCTCGCCGCCGACTGTATGGATTGGACGTTCGGGCACACTTTTCAAGTCCCCCGAACGTTGCCTGGGATGGTATGACATGGTCTCTATTCTAATAATTTCCTGAAATAAAGCAAAAGCCTATCTCTATTACCGCCTACCCGACAGTTTTATGGGTCTATCTCAGCAGATTAAGCAGATGGAGCAGATGTGTGATCAGACAGATCAATTTTCTCAGAGATCCACAGAGAAACCTCGCGCCGCTGTTCTTTCTTTATGACACTTTGTACCTAAGAACGCATTTAAAAATCAAATCGGGAACCCTTGCGAAGGTTAACCATAGATCTAGTCAACAGATTAACCTGCCTGTTGTACATAGTATGAACTTTTTGAGGTCACTTGCGCAACCTTCGCAAGGTTAAGGCGAATTTTCAAATAGCCTCTAAATAGAAAATTCATCTGCTTACATCTGATCGATCTGCTGATTGAATTTAGTTTTGAAAAAGGCATCAGGCGGATAGATGCTCTTTCCGCTGTGCCAATTGCTCCAACGTCATCACGACTTCGCCCAAGGCCACGACCAGCGGGCTGTCCGTCCTCTCTTGGAGGATGCGCGTCATCTCGCGATAGTACCAGAGTGTGCCTTCGCGACCGCCGCTGAAGCGCGACCAGAGGGATTCGCCCAGGCGGCGATAGTCGCGCAGGATGCTGCGGGCGTTGTGGAGCTTGTCCGCCGCCTCCACGCGGATCACGGCGGGGGAAGCGGCGGCCAGCGAGGCCAAGTAGCGCTCCTTGCGCGCGCGCCACGGCGGCTTAGGGATGGTCTCCGCATCGGAGCAGCCGTCCACAATCGCGGCGACGCGCTCGCCAAAGCGCCGCCGGATCTCGGCGCGGGTATCCGCCCCACCCTGGTCTTCGATGGCGTCGTGCAGCAGCGCGGCGATGGCCTCGTCCTCGTCGCCGCCGTCCTCGAGCACCAGCGCCGCCACGCTCATCAGATGCGCGAAATAGGGCGTCGCGCTCCCTTTCCGCGTCTGGTCGGCGTGCAATCGCAGGGCATAGATCAAAGCCTCTTCAAAGCGCTGGGTCAGTAGATCGTCATCGACATACGTTGGCATCGGGGCCTCCATTGGTAACTGTTTAGCTTTATGAAAAG
>CAYXVS010000122.1:0-7043 GCA_964468735.1 uncultured Anaerolineales bacterium
GCGGTCATCTGTGGCCTCGCGGGCCTCGTCGTCAACGAACTGCGACGCCCGGTCGCGCTGCCGCCCACGCCGACGCCCGCCCCCACCGAGGCGCCCGATGAAGCGCCGACGTGGACGCCGACCATCACGCCGACACCGCGTCCCACGTTGCCGCCGCGTCCCACCCGGACGCCAACGCCCACCTCGACGCCGCGTCCCACCGAGACGCCCACCCCCACACCGACGCCTGTTCCTCTCAAGCCGATAACGCTCGAAGGCGCAGATTTCGATTTCATTATGCCCAATCGCATCCCCGGCTGGGACTGGTATGCGTACGTCAATTACAAGTCTGGCGACGCTGACTTCGACCCGCAGAATTCCTACGCGGAACCGCTCTTCACCGCCGCCGACGATCCAGTCCGGGAGATCAACGGCACGACCCTCAAGATCGAGACGCAGCGCTGGCTTAAGTTCCGCACCTGGGTGCATCAGACCATCACGGCGCCGGTGGGCAGCGAGGTCACATTTGAGATCAAGGCCAATGCCTACTCCTCAATTGACACCCTGATCGTCAAAGCCGGGATCGACGTCACCGGGGCGGATAATTGCTCTCAGGCGCAGTGGGGCCAGGAGAAGCGCATCAACCAAGATAGTGGGACGGTCACCTTAGTCTCACCCTCGCTCATCGTGCAGGAAGTGGCGGAAGAGGACGCGACGGCGACAGCCACGCCAACGCCACTCCCCCACGGTGAGGAACCAGAAGAAGGTGAAGAGGGAGAGGAAGGCGAGGAGACGGAAAGCACACCCACCCCCGTCCCGCAGATCCAATACGGGAAAGTGACCGTCTGCTTTTACGCCGAGTCGAATTTACCCCACGTCAACAACGCGGCGTTCTTTGATCAGGCCAAATTGACCGTCGAACGACCTTAGAGCAGCCACCAGAGAGATAAATAAGGAGTGCTCATGTCACCTACCAAAGAAATCTACGATGTCGTCGTCATCGGGGCGGGTCTCACCGGCGCATTGATCGCCCGGCGATTGGCGCAGGAGGCCCTGAACGTGGCCGTTCTGGAGTCAAGCGAATCCCCCGGCGGGATCGCGCCGCGCGGTGTGGGGCTGGCGCTGCTGGGCACGCCCACCCCCTACGCCACCTTGCAAGAGAAGGTTGGCGCCGAGGAGGCGGAGGAGATCTGGCATCTCACCCAAGAGAACCTGAATCTTCTAAGCGAAACCCTCCAGCAGCTCGAACAAGATGGCCGGCGCGTCGGTAGCTTCCGGCCCATCAGCAGCAGCGCGGAGGTGAGTAACCTGCAACAATCCGCCGATGCGTTAGAAGCAGAAGGCTACGAGGTCGATATCGACGATGCCACCGAGTTGGGCTATCTGGTCGCCTTAGTCACCAAAGACGACATCGCCTTTGATCCACAGCGGATGATCGAAGCGCTGTTGATCCATCCCAACATCACCGTGGAGACCGAGACAGAAGTTCAGGAGATCCATCTGCCCAAATCCGAGACGCCGCCGCTGACCGTCTGGGCGCGGAAGCGCTACATCTGGGCGAAGGGCATCGTGTTGGCCGGCGGCGCGCACGCCGTGCACTTGAGCCGATTCTTAGGCAGCATCGTGCATCCCCTGCGCATCACAAGCGTCGACCTGCGTAACACAGAGACCCTCTTCACGCCGCTGGTGCTGGAGCACGGCAGCGGCATCATCCAAGCCAAGGAAGGACGGTGGCGATTGGTCGGCTGGGATCCCATCGAGCAAGCGCCGCTCAAGCATCTGACGGAGATTGCCCAGCAACTCTGTCCCAATTCGCCCGTCCTGGGGCGACAATCCGCATGGGTGGCGCAAAGCGCGGATGGCCTCCCCGTCATCGGAGAACTGCCCGATCTTCCCGGCGTCTATGCGGTAAGTGGTCTTGGCCCATGGGGCTTGAGTTGGGCCTTCGTCGCCGCGCAGCGCCTGGTGGCCTTGATGATCCACGACGCCGATCCGGGGCTACTCGCCTTTGATCGGCTGTCGAAGCGAGACTAAGGAGGTGGGGGCCACTTTACATTCACGCCCCCGAGACGAGAACGGGTCTTTTGGATTTCGCCGGACAACTAGATAGCCCTAAAAGCAGCGAAGATTTGCGCGTTTGTGGGGATCACAGACCTTTTTGGCGTCGTTATTGAGTTGAGGATGGGGATAATGTAATTTCACCCGGCGAATTCCCAAAGAGCCGGGCAAGTTATGACAGGGGCAGGAGAATCGTATGAGTTCACAAGATACATGCACACCCGAAGGCATAAGGGTGGCCATCGTCGATGACCATCCATTTTTTCGACAAGGGATTCTGGATGTCTTAAATGTCGAAACAGACATTGAGGTGATCGCCGAAAGCGACGACGGCGCCGAAGCGCTGGAGCTGCTCGGTGACATCCAACCCGACGTTGTGTTGATGGATGTCAATTTACCTAACCTGAACGGACTTCAGGTGACAAAACAGCTTAAGGAGCAGTGTCCCGACGTCAACGTCATCATTCTCACCGCCTACGATGACGAGGAACAGGTCTACCGAGCGATTCGCATCGGCGCCTCGGCTTATTTTGCGAAGGATGTCACGCCGGGTCAGTTGTTGGATACTGTGCGCGCGGTGGCCGAGGGCTACTACGTGATCGAGGGCCGACGGATGACGCCGGCGCAGGCCGAGCAATGGCTGCTGGAGCTTTACCGCCGCTATGGGATCAAGCCGGAGGATGCGACCTTCTCTCCCTTGACCAATCGGGAGATGGAGGTGCTGGAACAGATCATCGAAGGGCTAAGCAACAAAGAGATCGCTTATCGTCTGGGGATCAGTCACCAGACGGTCAAAAATCATATCACATCGATTTTATCGAAGATGAACTTATCAGATCGCACCCAGGCCGCAATTTACGCACTCCGGCACGGCTGGGTGCAGTTCACACCGGAACGCCGAGAGAGCTAAGGCCATCTCGATACAGATGGTTGCTGTTCGCATCTGACTTCATGATCTATCTGCAAATATATGCAAAGCACCGAGGATAACTGAGGACATATCAAAGGCACACACTTACATAAGGGGGCATTATGGCCGAAATGAGCTGGCAGCAGTTCATCGATAATTGTCGACAAGCGCAGAAAAAGGTCGCGTCGGATCTCAAAGAGGTGGAGATGCTTATCAAACAGACCGCCTCGGAGGTCGAGCGGTTCACGCAGGCGAACGCGCGGTCTGTTTCCCGCGCCCGCCAAATCGAAAAGACATTTGACACTGTGCCGCGCGACGACATCAAGCGCACCTACACCTCGCTGGTGGAAAATCAGCGGCGGCTTTTCACGATGCGCGGGCAATTAGAGAAGTTGGAGAGCGACAAGAAGCACCTGGAGCGCCTGAACCAACTCTATGATAAAATCCTGGAGTTCGCCGCGCAGGAAGACATCGAGGCGATCAGCGAGGGGGATGAAATGGAAATCACGCCCAAGTCCCTCGTGATCAGCGTCATCGAATCGCAGGAGCAGGAGCGGCTCCGGCTTTCGCGTCAGATGCACGATGGGCCGGCCCAGTCGCTGACCAACCTCGTCCTCCAGGCCGAGATCTGCGAACGTCTCTTCGACCGCGATCCCAACCGCGCCCGCGTTGAGTTGGGCGAGCTGAAGGACAGCGTGGTCAACGCCTTCCAGCAGGTCAAGGGCTTTATCTTCGATCTCCGGCCGATGATGTTGGATGACCTAGGCCTCAACCCGACGCTCAAGCGCTACTCGGAAGGAATCACCGAGAGCGGCTTCACCGGCCTCAAGCTCAACATCAGCGGGCAGGAGCGGCGATTGGCCCCCTACAAAGAGGTAACCATCTTCCGCGTGATCCAGGCGCTGATACATATTGGGCGCGTGCAGAGTCACGCCAACACCATAAAACTCTCCACTGAATTGACGGACACCGAACTGTGCGTCACCTTCGAGGACGACGGCAAGGGATTTGAAATCGATGAGGAGCTAAATTCCTCCGATGCTCAGCACCTCAACCTTCCCACCCTTCGAGATCGCATCGAGATGTTGGGCGGTAAGATCCGCTTTGAAAGTGGATCGGATATAGGGTTGCGAGTGATGTTGTCCGTCCCCGCGCCCGAAGGGGAAACCTAAACATTCGCTCCCAAGAACACCACACAAAAAAACGCCACAAGCGAGCAGCATGCTTGTGGCGTTTTGATTTTACACTACGAGCAGGAACACGCGCCGTCAAATCCAGGAACTCTCATCCTCCTCGGCGAACTTATCCTCGAGAAAGCGCCCGTGAATCATCAAGCGCTGGGCATCCGATTGCGGAAACTCCGCCGCGATGGCATGGATCTGCTTGGCGAGCACCGTCAACTGCTCCACGAGCAATTGATGCGCCGTCTTGCCCTCCTCCAGCGGCTCCGTCTCGGCGTATTCGCGGGGCAGCGCGCGGTAGTTGTTGATCGCCTCCGGCAGATAGTCCAGCACGGTTTGCCGGACGGTGTAGACTTTGTGCTCGCCGCTGGCAAGATTGGGGAAGCGCGGCAGGATCGCGATGATGGTCGAGGCGATCTGGATCACCTTCTCCGTGGCATCGTCGGGCAACTCCTCGCGGCTCAGATTGACCAGATAGCGGAGATCCTTCTCCAATCGCTGCGCGCTGACGCTCGATGCCGCATCCGCACGGGTCGTCAACGCTTGCGGCGCGGGCGCTCGCTCCCCCGGCAGCGCAGGGAGCTTCGTCATCGCGTAGCCGGCGCCGGCCGCCCCGGCCAAGGCCAGGATCACGCCGGGCAGCGGGCCGAGCAGCGGCAGCGTCACCACCAAGATGATGCCGCCCACCAGCCCCACCAGCCCCACTTTGATCAGCACCGGCAGCCAAGCCCCAACCGCCCCTGTCGGCGCCGCCGAGGTTGCGGGAATATCGACGACGCCGGTGCTTTCAACGTGCAGCAGATTGCGCAGCCACGCTTGAAAATCCTCCTCCCCCGGTTCGATCAACTCCGTCTCCTGGAAGGTGAAGGTCTCCAGCGTCGCAAGCCGCATCAGCGCCTCCGGTAAGCGCCCCTCAAGCTGATTTTTCTCCAGCGAGAGCGCAAGCAACTGAGAAAGCTGTCCCAACGTCGCGGGTACCGGCCCCTGCAGGCGATTCTCCGCCAAGTTGAGGTGCGTCAGTCGGGCCAGATCGCCCAGGCCCGATGGGATCTCGCCGCTCAGTTGGTTATCGTGCAGATCCAAGCGGGTGAGATGCAGCAACAATCGCAGCCGGCCCGGAATCGGCCCGCGCAGTTGATTATGGGCCAGATTCAACTCCCGCAGATCCTTGAGATGGCCCAGCTTCTCCGGGATCGTGCCCCGCAAGGCGTTGCGCGAGAGATCCAACGTGCGCAAGACCGTCAAACGCCCCAACTCGGTGGGGATCGGGCCGCTCAGATTGTTGTTGGCCAAATCCAGCCCGACGACGTGGCCATTGCGCACAGTAACGCCGTGCCACGCGCCGGGCGGCGCATCGCTCAGCCAGCCATCATTTTGCTGCCAACTCTCCCCCGATGTGCTATCGTAGAGCGCCGTCAGGGCTTGCTGCTCAAAGGGCGGTATCGATTCATTCATAGGCGCCTCCAAACTCTTAGTTCCTACTTCTAAAGGGAGACTACGTCTTCGCCCTCATCCTCATCTCCGCCCTGCTCGCCCGGCAGCGCCATATCCTCCGTCACATCCAACGTCTGCTCACTGCGCACGCGATCCACGTAGGTCGAGGCTTTGTCCACCTCGGCCGAGAGCGTGTTGACCGTCTGCGCCATACTATCTAACGCCTGGACTTTGAACTCCGAGATCATGTCCATCGCCTCGTAGACATTGTTGAACGCCGTCTGGAGCTTTTCCATATCCACCGTGGCGCTGGCCGCCTGCGTCTGAATCTCCGCCGATTGGCCCTTCAACATCTCGGAGGTCGAGGCGATGATATTGCCCGTGGTCGTGTTGAGCGCCGTGATCTGATCCAACACCAACCGCTGGTTGTTGAGCGCCTGCGCCACGATCACAGCGGTGCGCAGCGCGGAGATGGTCGTCGTCGTCGCGCGATCCACGCCCTTGATCAATTCCAAGTTATTCTTGCGCACCATGTCAAGCGCCAAGTAGCCCTGGATGCTGACGGCCAACTGCGTGAGCAGATCCTGCTCCTTCTGACGCAGGTAGAACAACATATCCTCTTTGACCAGACGGGCCTTTTCGGGATTCTGCGCCTCGATCTCCGCGATGCGGGACTCCAGCGCCGCGTCCAGCTTCCGGCTGATGTAGACATATTGCTGGAGGCGCTGCATCACCTCCCACATATTGCGCTTCTCCTGCTCGATGGTCGCATTGTCCTTGCGCAACTCATCCTGGCCGTGATAGAGAGCATTGAGAACCGCGTCGATATGATCTTGGGCCGATTGATACTTCTGGAAATAGTTCGTCAATTTATCGCCCATCGGGATGATGCCCAGCAACTTGCGCTTCGTGGCGGCCTGCTGCGAGGGGTCCAACTCCTCGACGGTGCTACGCAGCGAGACCAACGCCTGCGAGACGCCCGAATCCTCCGACATCCCGCGCACCGGCTGATCCAAGATGCGATTGGAGACGCTCGCCGCCTTGCGGATCTCGGCGTTCCCCATATTGTGGATCGCGGTCATACGCTCATTGAACGGCTCAGTGTTGACCTCGGCGCTGAGCACCACGTCCACGAACTCCTCGACCTTGGAGTCAAGGCGCTGCGCGACCTCCGCCTCCAGCTTGACCATCTCCTCTGCTTGATCCTTCTCCACAGGCTCGACCGGCTTTGGTGCTTCTAAAGGCTCTGGTGGTGTTAATTCAATTGCCATGCTCTCCACTCCTTGTGTTTTAGTTGATTTTCACCCCATCTCACGGACATTCCAGCGCGTCCCCCTCAAGTTCAAGGATGAGACATCTGAAATGATCCCACCTTTATTATAGCAGCATAAATCTCCGTTACCAACGATTTGAAAGCCAGAAAAACCGGCCCTCTATAAATTTCCATCGAATTGCCCGAATTCGTCAAATTCCCCCTTGAC
>CAYXVS010000122.1:7143-8834 GCA_964468735.1 uncultured Anaerolineales bacterium
CGAATTGCCCGAATTCGTCAAATTCCCCCTTGACAAGCGAAAATTTTTCCCGTATACTTGTAAATAGCTTGGAAGCGCTTCCAAATCGAGTGTGAAATCCAGAGTTCCCCTAATTAAGTGCGTGAGCAACATCAATGAAAAAGACTCTAACCTTAGATGATATTGCCGCCCAAGCAGGCGTCTCCCGCGCCACCGCCTCCCGCGTCCTCAATGATCGGCCTCACGTTCGCGACGAAGTGCGAGCGCGGGTGTGGCAAGTCATCCAAGAGACAGGGTATCAACCGCATCCTGTCGCTCGTTCCCTGGCCTCACAGAGAACCGGCATCATCGGGTTGGTCATCCCCCGCACAACCGAAGGGTTCTTTACCGACCCGTACTTTCCGCACCTCACTCAGGGCATCGCCTACACCTGCAACGAACACGACTACATTATCTCCCTCTTCCTCATTCAGACCCAAGAGGACGAGCGAAAGCTCTACCCGCGCATCTCTCAGGGCTTGTTGGACGGCGTCATTGTCCAGGTCGGCGCCATCGGCGATCAATTTATCAATGCGCTGCTCCAAGGAACGATCCCCTCCGTGGTAGCCGGGCGTCCCCAACATCATCCAGAGGCCAATTATGTCGATGTGGACAATGTCGCGGGGGCCTACAATGCCGTGATGCACCTCCTCCAATTGGGTCGCAAGCGTGTCGCAACGATCACGGGGGATATGGGCACCACCGCCGGATTGGATCGCGAGAAAGGCTATCGGCGCGCGCTGATGAAGCGCGGCATCCCCATCGAGCCGGATTTGATCATGCACGGCGATTTCACCGAGATTTCAGGCTATTATGGGATGCAACGGCTGCTTTCCCACAAGCCAGATGCGGTTTTCGCCGGCTCAGATACGATGGCAATGGGCGCGATGCGGGCGATCAAGCAAGCTGGCTTGTCGGTCCCGGAGGATATCGCCATCGTGGGCTATGACGATCTACCGCCGGCTCGAATGGCCTCACCTCCCCTGACTACAATCCGCCAACCAATCCATCGCTTCGGCGTTAAAGCCGTGGAAATCCTGCTGGACGTCATCGAAAATGGCAAAGAGCCGCCGCGCCAGATCGTGTTTGACACGAAACTGATCGTTCGTGAGTCATGTGGTTCGTCGGTGAATTCTCAGTAATGACTCAGAAGCGAGTTTTTGGGTCTTTGGGATTTTGCCAGATAAAGGGCAAACGAAGCAGGTCTAAGGTGTCCGAGATACACTAGACTGCGCGCTAAGCGATTTATCGCCCATATCAACTCCAGCTTCGTTTGCCTTGAACTTGGCTAAGGACGCTCTTAGACACCGGGAGCGGTTTCTCCGGTCGATCTGCTTCGAAAACCCGATAAACCCGCTCAGTCACCCTAAACGCAGCGAAGATTTGCGTGTTTGTAGGCCACAGACCTTTTCTGCGTTGTTACTAAGTTGCTGGTGGAGGGCGCAATAGCGCTTGGCGATTGCACCCGGCGAATTTCCGAAGAGCGAGTTTTTTTAAGCTATTTTGGAAGCGCTTCCCGAAGTTGTAAAATTAATCCAACCAAGTAAGGAGGTGACGAAAGTTTTCCAGAGAATCGTTTTGTTTAAGTCCCATGAAGGTCGAACGTGGAAGTTTAGTTACGTAAGAGAGGGTCTATCCCTCTTTCTCGTTGAGGGAGGCCTCCATGACCTCGA
>CAYXVS010000123.1:0-8786 GCA_964468735.1 uncultured Anaerolineales bacterium
GCCCATCAAGCGCACTTCGAGCGCCCGGTGACGCCGCGCCTGCTCCACATGGACGTCTGGGCGCAGAACATCCTGATCGACGAGAAAGGCAATGTCACCGGCCTGGTCGATTTCGACCGCGCGTTGTGGGGCGACGTCGAGATCGAGTTCGCCGTGTTGGATTACTGCGGCATCAGCGAGCCGGCCTTCTGGCGGGGCTATGGCCTCCGCCGCGATACGTCGCCGCCCGCGCAGATCCGCCGCCGCTTCTACCTGCTCTACGAAGTCCAGAAGTATATGCCCATTCGCATCTGGCGCTCGCGCGATCCGCAAGACGCCGAGCGATACAAGGCGTATAGCTTCTCGCTGGCGCGGGAGTTGGAGGCCGCGCTATGACGCTGCTCTATCTCGCTCGGCACGGGGAGACCGTGTGGAACAGCGAGCATCGCATGCAGGGCTGGCAGGATTCGCCGTTGAGTGAGCGGGGCGTGCGCCAGGCCGAGGCGCTGCGCGAACGCCTGCGCGACGTCGATTTGGACGTGATTTACGCCAGCCCCACAGGCCGGGCGTGGCAGACGGCCCAGATCGCGCGCGGCGACCGCGATATTTCGATGGTGGCCTGCGACGCCCTGCGCGAGATCAAGCTGGGCATTTGGGAGGGCCGCCGCATCGAGGAGGTGGAGGAGACGCATCCCGAGGCCCTCGCGAAATTCTGGAAAGCGCCGCATCGCTACGAGCCGATCGCGGGCGGCGAGAGCTTCCACGCGCTGGCGGAGCGCGTGCGCCCGGCGCTGACCGAGATCGTCGTCGCGCACCCGGACGGGGCCGTCTTAGTTGTCAGCCACACCGTCACGTTGAAAATCGTGCTGGCCCACTTCCAGGGGCGGCCCTTGGCGCAGATTTGGGCGTCGCCCTACCTCAAGCCCGCTAGCCTGAGCATCGTAAAAATCGAAGAGATCGAAGAACAGAATGGATATGAGGCCCGCGTTCAAGTCGAGGGCGCGGCTGAGTATCTGCCGGGTCAAAAATAACAAAGCGGCAAAACAACAAAGCGACAAAACAGCAAATGGATTACGCAAATTCGCTCAATTACAACTTTTGTATCAGTTTGGTTCTATGAAGAGATCAACAGATCAAGGTGCAACGCACTTGGACTTAGGTAACTGTTACGCCTGATGCAGTATATGCCTGGTGTTAAGTTCAAAAGTGCGTTGCACCTCACAAGACTAAACGATTACCAACTTTTAACTTGTAACCTGCAACTTTTAACTTATTTTTGGAGGAGGTGACAAACGATGTCCAGTCGAAAGAAGGATAGGCGTCCGGTGCCGTGGTTACTGTGGCCCTTTTACGCGATGTTTTGGTTGGTCAGCTTCATTTTAGAGCTGACGGGGCGACTCGTGGCCGGGGTGTTGGGCTTGGTCTTTATGGTCGTCGGCGCGATTCTAACCGTGACCATTATCGGCGCCGTCGTCGGCATCCCGCTGATGCTCTTCGGCTTTATGTTGATGCTGCGCAGCATTTTCTAGGGACTGTCAAAGAATAAGTTCTCGCCGTAACCTTCCCGGAAGCTAACAATGGCATTAAAAAGGTGTTTTCCAAGACCTTCTGCGTGTCGAAACCAGCTTCCGGGAAGGTTGGCACAGGGGTTATATTTTTACGAACTCTATCTAAATCTATGTAGCCTGGTCAGGTGACCAGGATTGAACCTAGCCCGTTGCCCATCAAAAAATCCCCCATCTGTCCGGCGGCAGGTGGGGGATGGTCGGTTATACTTATCATAGTTGCGGGATCACCCGTAAGTAGTCGAGATGGACAGGTATTTTTTGTGTCCGTTTAGTTTTATAAGCAGATCAAGGTGCAACGCACTTAAACTGAAGGAAAGGCAACACCTCATGCAGTATATGCTTGGTAACAAGCCCGAAAGTGCGTTGCACCTCACAAGACTAAATGGTCATTTTATCTTGAAATGATAAGGAGCCGATATGTTTAGGAAACGACATTTGTTGACGCGACCGCTGTTGACCTTTATGGGTGCGATGGTCTTGGCCAACATCGCCTCGCGGATGTACGGGCCGCTGTTGGCGCTCTATTTGGAGAGCATGGGCGCGGATGTGGGGCAGGTGGGGTTGTTCTTCACGCTTAGCTCCATCGCGCCGCTGGCCTTTCAGATTCTGGGCGGCTGGCTGTCGGATTCGATTGGCCGCCTGCAAGCGGTGGCCATCGGCAGTGTCGCCGGCGTGGTCGGGATGGTCGTCTACATCGTGGCGCCCTCGTGGCACTGGATGCTCATCTCCAGCTTTATGGGCGCTGTCGCCGGGGCCTTCGTGGCGCCGAGCTTCCAGGCCTTCATCGCTGAGCAATCTAACGAGGAGAATTTGGGCGAGATCTACGGCCTCGCCGAGAGCATCTTTATGATCGTCGGGATCGTTGGCCCGCCGTTGGGCGGCTTCTTGGCCGATAACTTTGGCTTTCGGACGATGTTCATTGTGGCCGCATCACTCTACATTTGCGCGACTGGCGTTCGATTGTGGATGGCCCGCAACGCGCGCCGATCCGAATCCAGCGAAAAACGCCCGGCGCCCTCGTTCCGCGCGCTGCGGACCGATCTGGGGCTGATGGTGGGGATGGTGCTGGGCGGCGGCGTCCTGACCTGGATTTTGATCTCCGATGGCGTGCGCGACGTCACCTACCGGATGGCCTTCGAGATGCAGTCGCTCTATCTCCAGAACTTCATCGGCCTGAACAAAACACAAATTGGCTGGCTGATGTCGATGTCGAGCATCGTCATGGCGCTGCTGATGAGTTCCGCCGGGCGGCTTTCGGATCGACGCGGCGAGCGGGTGGGGATCGTGGGCGGCTTCGCCATCGTCGCGGCGGGATTGGTCGTCTTCTTGAACAGCAGCGGCTTCTTCGGCTGCGCCGTGGCCTGGATCTTGTTCGGCCTCGGGTCGGCATTGATTGGCCCGGCCTACAACTCCCTCATCTCCAAGGTGGTGCCTCAGAAGCTGCGCGGAACGGCCTTCGGCCTTTTCTCCACCAGCCTGAGCTTCATCTCGCTGCCGGCGCCGTACATCGGCGGCCTGCTGTGGCAGCGCTTCGGCCCCCGGGTGCCCTTCTACGCGCCGGTTGTAGCGACGATCCTGGTATTGCCGGTGATGTGGATCAAGTTCAAGTTGCCGGATAAGGACTCCGAGGCAGCCAGAAAGGCCCAGGAATCCGGCCCTAGCCCGACGTTGAAGGCCCAACCTGCCACCGTCGCGACTGATTAGGAATCCGTTAAGGATTTTCCCCCTAACTGAGGAGGGCAAGCTGGGCCTAAGTGGACCTGGCTTGCCCTCCATATTTTACGCAATACTGAGGTGCAACGCACTTTTGGGCTTGTTGCCAGGCATATACTGTATGAGACGGCGCTTTCCTTTCAGTTCAAGTGCGTTGCACCTAAGAAATTTTAGATAGCTATGGGAGCGACTTATGTCCTCAAACGATGTCATCATCAGAACCGAGAACGTGACACGCCGCTTTGGCGAGATCGTGGCCGTGAACGACCTCTCTTTAGAGGTGCGCGCGGGCGAGGTCTTTGGCTTTTTGGGCCATAACGGCGCGGGCAAGACGACGACGGTGCGCTTGCTCAACGGGGTGCTCGCGCCGCACGCGGGCGCGATGTCGGTGTTAGGCCTTGATCCCCTGGGTGAAATCATCCCCCGTTCATCCAGCGGTTTAATTTGGACACAGAGCACCACCGAGAAGGCACAGAGAAGCACGGAGAAATGATTCTCTCTGTGTATCTCTGTGAAAAACTCCGTGAAACTCTGTGTAACTAGAACCTGAGCATCATTCGCACCCAATTTCACCTAAAAACCAACAAGAGCCTATAGCTTTTGAAGGTCAACCGTCACACGGGGGCTTACCTCTCCACAGTGGCAACGATGATGCCGTCCTTCGTCAGGCCGAGGTCGCGATAGCGCCCGGTCGCGCTCCGCCAGCGCAGGTTGAAGCCCCAGCCATGCCAATCCCACACCGAAAGGGTACGCTGCGCGGTATCCGGCCTGTCGCCAGGCTGCGCCGAGTCCAGCACGATCAGCTCCTCCACGCCGTCGCCGTCCACGTCCGCCAGCGCGACCTCGTGGATGCCGTGGGTCACGGCGGAACCGCCCCAGATCACCTTGACGGCCCCGCCGCGATGCCCGATGATGAAAGGATGGCTGGTGAGCACGCCCTGATCATCGGGCTTCCAGAGCGCCGCCAGGATCTCGTAACGCCCGTCGTCGTTGGGATCGCCCAGGGCCGCGTCCACCACGCGCCATGTCGGGTCGCTGCGCCAGATTTCGACGTCTTCCTGCCCGATGCGCAGGGCGTCTCCCGCACGCAAAATGGTCTCCGGGATGCCGTCGCCGGTCATGTCGATGGCGCCCTCGGTAAATGGTGGTGTTACAGGGTTGTCAGGCGGATCAACGGCCCAACACGTCTGCCGGTTGCAGGCGAAGCCCATCTGCTGCGATGAATGCGGCAGGTGGGCCAACATCGCCGTCCCTAGCGCCGCCAGGGACAGAAGCACAATAGCGAGTCGCTGACGCACGCGCCCTCACCACGTGGGGCGGTCGTTGGCGACGACGATGCGTGTGACGACCCAGTTCTCGTCGGTGCGCTCCAGCGTGTAGGTCACATCGAGGGTGTAAGGCCCGCGCGCGCCGATCTCCTGCATATCGTTCTCGTCGCCGGTTTCGGCGGGATGCTCGTCGCGGCTGTAAGCGTAGAGCGTGTCCCGCCAGTTCTCTCGCACCGTCACCACCGCCAAGTTTTCGGATTGCAGGTCGAAGGAGCGGTAATCGGTGCCGATCCATTGCCGGCCCTCGAAGTGCTTGTCTGCCCGCAGCGCCTCTATCTCGGCGGCGATGAAGTCCAACGCCTCACCGCTCGCCTGTTGGTGATGCTCAGATGCCACGTGAACTGTGTCCAGGTAGAAGACGGCTCTGACCCAGGCGCGCTGGAAATTATAAAGCGCCTGTTGCAGGTTGTGATACTCCCCTTCCGATGTGTAGAAGCTCTCGATCCAGGCGGGCGGTGGCGGCGCCGTGCCATCGTCCAACATCCCCTGCCATGTCTCGTCGGTCAGACGGTCGTCAGCGGGCCAAGGGAACTCGTAGTATGAGAAGATGCCGCCCTTGGCGACCTGCAAGCGCAGGCTGCCATCCTCCTCGACCAGGGGGACGACGACGTGGATTTCGTTGACGCGCCCGACGCCCACTTCCAGCACAATGGGGTCGGGGACGCCGTCGCTGTCGGGGTCAGGATCGGTGGCGACGTCGGCGATGACCGCGGCTTGTGGATCCTCCTCCATGTAGGGCTCCGCGCCGGGTTCACTGGAGGGTGTGTCAGCGGAGGCCATCACCAGATGCTCCAGTTCACCGCCGTAATAGCGGATGCGCCTGTGTTCCTCCTCGGTAAGCGGGATTCCCTGAAGTTGCTTTTCCGCCATCGCTTTGAGTTCCAGTGCCAGATCCTCGATGCGCGTGAGACTCTCGGCCTCCTCTTCTCCGAGCAAACTGCGGGAGGCCAGCCCCTCGCGCGTCATCTTCGCCAGCGCCGCGATCCGGGCGTAGAACTCGGGGACCGGCTCCACGTAGCCCCGCGCCGGCACCGGATCCGGCGGGGTTGGCATCCAGCCGGCGCCCATCTCGGCGTAGGTCTGCTTGGCATAGAGGATGGTGTCGTGCTTCAGCTCCGCCCAACTGCCCAGCGCCGTGTGCAGTTGCTTGTCGCGCCAGGCGGTGGATTGCATAAAGGTGGGGTAGCCCTCCTCGCTGCGCGCTTCTAAGAGCGGGTAGAAGGCGTAGAGCCAGGCGTTATAGACCGTCTCCGTCCAATCCTCCTCCGTGAGGCTGCCGGTCCAGGCGCGCATCTTGTCCATTTGCAGGGTGTAGCTCAGGTAGTGGGTCTCTCCCATCTCGTCCAGCAGTTCGTACGCGCGCTCCGAGCCCATCGCGGCGAAGAGATCCAATCCCTTGGGCAGCCCCCGTCGATCCGCGCGGGTGCCCACATTGCGGTAGATGAGCTGGCGGAAGATGTAGGCATCCGGCACGAAGCGCTGGCCCATGAAGCGCAGGCCCTTGGTCTGCTCGGTTACATCGTCCCTATCATAGATGACTATGCCGAGGATGCGCGGCGCGGGCAGCTCTTCGGCGGCGGCGATGAAGGTATCCAGTTTGGCGTCATCCGCCAGCGTCATCAGCGAGGGATTTTCGCCGTAGACGGCATCGATCACGGGGATGTAATCGAGCGTGGTGAGGTCATCGCTGCGCCCAACGAGGAAGGCGGTGGGATCGTAGAGATCGGCCCACACATCCAAGGCGGGACGATCCCCCACCTGGGTGTTGCGCAGCGCCTGCACCAGCAGCAGGGCGGAACGGGTCTCGGCCCGGCCCACGTCAGGGCGCTTGGTTTTCAAACGGAACGTCATCCGTCCGTACCACATCATACTCTTGAAGTAGGCTTTGAGCGCCTCGCTGCGCGTGTAGTGCCCGCGTGGGATGTACTGCGTGTAATCCTCGCCGTACTCCAATCCGGGGAAGATGGGGGAGGGGCGGAGGTCATCCGCCGCCTCGATGTTGGCGATTTCGGCTTCCGCCAGTTCGGCGGCGTAGTCGGGGATGGGGAAATCGACGTCCGCGATTCTGCCGCTCACGGCGATGAAGGCGACGGTGCGCAGGGCCGCGTCCTCCCACGGCGTGCCGCGCAACTGCTGGTACTGGGCGTCGGCTGTAGTGATCAGCGCGCGGTTGAGGGATTGCAGTAGCGGATAGAAGTATTCGACCTCGGCGGTGCGCAGCGTCTTGTCGAACATCAGGTGATAGACGTGCAGCAGCGAATCGCTGGTGATGAAGATGGGGACGTTGGCGTAGCGCGCCTTCTCGTAGACGGTGAAGAATTCCTTCTCATGCAAGCCGGGGCTGGCAGCGACGCCATCGCGAGCCAGGCGGGCGAGTTGATCCGCCGAGAGCGGCATGGCCACGTGGACGTTGCTCAGGTCGGGGGCGATGGCGGGTTGGTCGAGCGCGGGGGTGACGTTCACCAGCTGTGGGTTGTACGGCGCGAAGACCGACTTGGCGCGCGGCTCCACCGACGGAACGTCAGGGGGTGGCGTCGTTGGCGTTTCGGGCGTTATTTCGGCGGTGGGCGACGTCTCATCGGTAGCGGTGGGCGGTGTCTCTTCGGTGAGGGAAGGGGATGGTGTTGGTGATGGACGCTGGCAGCCGCCTATTATCAGCATCAACGCTAACGCGAGCCAAACAAAACGCATTTTGTGACCAGATTGAGTTTTCATTGGTTATCCTCCTAAACAGTGTAAATTGAAATCAGATGGTGGGTCTTTTGGATTTTTCCGGCATTTATTAGACGACAAGATGAGCATGAAAGTTCCATCGGAGGATCAACCTGGAGTTCGACGTCGAGGACGCGATTTTGCAGCTTTCGGATATCGTGGGGAAAAGGAGATCGGGATTTCGAAGCAGAACGACGGTAAAAATCTCTCTCGCTGTCTCAGAACCTGCTTAAGCGTGTTCAAGGCAAACGAAGTTGGGGTTGATGTGGGCGATAAAATCCTTAGCGCGCAACCTCGTGCCTCTCGGACACCTTGGATCTGTTTTGTTTGCCCATCCAACCAGGGATACAACACCGATTTGCTATGGACGGTACAATAGCCAAAGAAGCCGGGTGAACTACAATTGGGCGCGCTGGTATCCTAGATTAGCGGTGGGCAGTAGAGATTCCTATTTTCTCTCAGCGTCCTCCGCCCTTAGCTTCGATGGGCAACTCCTTGAAGAAGGGCGGCAAATCGTCCTCCGCCGCGAACGCGATGCCAACCATCGTAGGGCCGGTGTGTGCGCTCATCATCGTGGTCAATTGCGTCGTGGGCATCCACACGCAGTCGTAGAGCGCATCCATCCGCTCGCGCAGGAGGGCGATAGCTTTGGGGGTGTAGCCGTGGCCCAATTGCGTGCGCAATCGGCTGCCGGGGGGATGGTGCTCCTGCACGTATTTGATCAAGCCGGTGAGCGCGCCCTTGACCGTCCGCGACATCCCGGCCTGCTGGTAGGTGCCGCCTTCCTTCTCCACGCGGATCAAGGGCCGGAGGTGCAGCACCGAGGCGATGAGGCCCTTCATGTGGCCGATGCGCCCGCCGTGAATGAGGTAGGTGAGGTCGTCTATGGTGTAGATGCTTTCGCTTACGGAGTTGATCTGCTGGATCATCGTGATGATCCGCGAGGTATCCCAGCCGGCGCGCGCGGCGTGGACGGCGGCCATCACCTGCCAGCCCAGCACCGCCGAGAGGGTCTTGGTATCCACCACCGTGACGTTGGCCTCCGGCGCCATCTGCTTGGCGGCGGTGGCGACGTTGGCCGGCGCGCTCAACCCGGAGGACATGTGAATCGAGAGGATGTTGGGATCGTCCTGAGCGAGCCGGCGGTAAAGCTCCGCGAAATCGCCGGCGGACGGCGCGGAGGTGACGGGCATCTCGCTGGTCTCCTCCAGCAGTCGGAAGAGGTCGTTGGGGCTAAGTTCGATGTTGCTGAGATACGTCTTGCCCGCAATAGTGATTTTGTGCGGGACGATGTGGATATTCAGCGCCGCGATCTGCTCTGGGGGAAGATCCATACCGCTATCTGTGACAATGTGCATTGCAGTCTCCTCCTGAAAATTAGTTTAAAGTTAGAAATTACAAGTTCTTTGTGGGTTCGTGACCTTCGCTTCTGCTACGAGGATTGCGGCCAGGATTGATATGAGGGAAGGGAGTGACAATTTCATTA
>CAYXVS010000124.1:0-8703 GCA_964468735.1 uncultured Anaerolineales bacterium
GCGCCGCCGCCCGCGACCGGCCCCGTGCTCACCCAGCGTCAGCGCGAGCTGTTGCACTTCCTCACGTTAGGCTACAGCAATCGCAAGATGGCGCAGACGTTGGATCTCAGCATCAAGACCATCGAGAACCACCTGACCGCCCTCTATCGCGCCATCGACGTGAGCAGCCGCCTGGAGGCCAACAACTACGCGCTGCGCCACCCGGAGGTGCTGGCCACGCCGGGGCGCGAGATGGCGCGGGCCAAGAGCGCGGCGCAGAGCGCCGTGGAGCGGGCGCCCTCGCTCGCCGTGCTGCTGGTGGATGACAGCGCGCGCTATCGCACTCAGCTCGGCAAGCGCATCGGCAAAGTCTGCCCCTCCGCCTCGCTCTATGAGGCCGAGGACTGCATCACCGCCACGCGCCTGGCGCGCCAGGTGCAACCCGCGTTGGCCTTTGTGGATGTGGTGCTCCCGGAGGCGGACGGCATCCAATGCACGCGGCAGATCAAGGCCATCTCGCCGGGCACGCGCATCGTCCTCATCAGCGCCTACCCCGACCGCGAGTTCCGGCGCTTGGGGCTGAACGCCGGCGCCGTCGCCTTCTTGGACAAGCGCGACATCGACGCCGCCACCGTCCGTCACGTCGTCACCGACGTGTTGGATGGGCGGGCAAGGGGGTAGGGGATTGTAGAGACGCAAAATCTTGCGTCTCTATCAAATCTTGCGTCTCTACGACGCTAGTCGCTAATCGCGGGGTAGGGGATGGGGATTTCGATTTGGAGCGTCATCCCGCCGCCGGGCGGCGACGTGATCTCTAACGTGCCATCGAAGAGCGACACTCGCTCGCTGATGCCCACCAGGCCGAAGTGCTTCTGCTCCGCCAACTCCGCCAGGTTGACCGGCGCGCGCGTCCCGCGTCCGTTGTCGGTCAGGCGCAGCAAGAGGCTGGCCGCGTGCGTGCGCTTCATCGTCAGATCCACCCGCGAGGCGTCGGCGTGCTTGCCCACATTGCGCAGCCCCTCCTGCGCGATGCGAAAGACCGACAGCTCAATCGGCTCCGGCAGCCGCCCCAGCGAGGGATCGATCTCCAGCGCCACGGGAATCCCCGTCTGCTCCGACCACTGGCTGGCGAAGGAGCGCACCGCCGCCGAGAGGCCGTGGTGGTCAATCGTCGGCGGGCGCAGATCGCTGCACACCTGGCGCAGGCTCCCCACCGTCTGCCGGATTCCCTGGCGGATTTGGATGAGCTTGAGGCGCTGGCTCTCGTCGGTCACCTCGTCCTCCGCCTCCTCAAGCTGATAGTTGAAGCTGAGCAGATCCTGGATGATCTGATCGTGCAACTCGCGCGCTAAGGCCTTGCGCTCCGCCTCGCGCTCCGTCATCAGCCGGCGACTGGCCTCCTGCAGGGCGAGATTGAGCCGGTCGAGCGCCTCCACCTGGTTTTGCAAGCGCTCGATCAACTGGCGATTGAGCGAGTCCTGCGCCTCTAAGCTCTGCCGCAACTCCGATTGGGCGCGCTCCAGCGCTTCGGTCTGCTGCTGCGCGGCGTGATAATTCTCGAAGGCCCAGATCATCGGCGTCACGCGCTCCTGCCGCTGCGTGCCGACGATCAACTCGACGATCTCGTGGGGCGTCGATTCGGACGTGCGGCGCAGGGCGACCTGGCGGCCCTGATAGAGCACCAAGATGCGGTCGGTCACGGCGAAGATCTGCTTGAGATCGTCGCCGCTGAGGATGGCGGCGACGCCCTCGGCGGCCAGATCGCGGATGCGGTTGAGGAGGATCTGCTGGCGGGTGAAGCTCAGCGCCTCCAGCGCGTCATCTAACAGGAGGAGGCGGCTGGGGCGGCTGAGGGCGCGGCACAACGCGACGATCTGGCGCTGCTCATCGGAGAGATGGCCGACTTGCTCCTCGACCAGCTTGGGGTTGACCTCGAAATCGGCCAGAAGATGATGGGCGATTCGTAACATCCTCTCCGTTTGGGGGAAGACGGGCAGGTAGCGCGGCCCCCGGATCTCGCGCCCCAGGAAGATGTGCTCCAGCACGGTCAATTCGTTGACCAATTCGAGATCCTGCTGCACGGCGTAGATGCCTCGCTGCTGCGCCTGGGCCACGGTGTGGAGCGTGAGTGGCTCGTCCTCGAAGATAATCCGGCCCTCGGTGGGGAGGTGGGCGCCGCTGAGCAGTTGGAAGAGCGTGGTCTTGCCCGCGCCGCGCTGGCCCACCACACCCAGCACCTCACCCGGCTCGAGGGTGAAGGTCACATCCAACAGAGCGGGCACCGCTCCGAAGTATTGGCAGAGATTTTCGACGGTTAGTAGGGTCATAGAGTTATTTAAAAATTGCGTATTTCGTAAGACGTATTGCGTAATTTGGCATTATGGCAAAAGTGACACGCTATTCAAAAAAGCTCCCAGTCCCCGTCCCCGGGGACGGCCAAAAGCGTCTTTCTCGCTTTATAGACGCCCCCGAGACGGGGGCTTTGAGCTAATAGGTGCGACTTTTTCCACAATGCGTAATTTGTTTGGCTCGGGGGGCGAGGACTAAAGGCCTCTGGACAGGCCTGGCGGCCAACCTTCCTCCTGCGAGGAAGGTCATCGCGCCCGCGTAGGCGGTCGCTTGGCGCGTTAGCGCCTGTCTCAGGACTTCAGTCCGGGAATCGGTTTGGGATACCCAAGAATTTCTAACGGATGCTCCGCCGCTTTGATGTTTTGTCGCTTTGCCGCTTTGCTGCTTTGTGGCTTTGCTATCTGATACAGAAACCGTGCGCCAGCATCGAGGTGGGTAGATCAGAGAGAGATGCCGGCACACGGTTTGATTTTGGGTGCGTCACTAGCTTCAGATGGGGCTAGTTGCCCTTGCCTCGGGTGGCGACGTCGAAGATCACAGCGCCGGCTAACACCGCGCCCCGGACGACGTACTGATAGGCGATGTCCACGTTCATCAAGTTCATCCCGCTGGTGAGGGACATGTAGACAATCGCGCCGATGAGCGAGCCGGTCACTTTGCCGACGCCGCCCGCGGCCGAGACGCCGCCGATGTAGGCCGCCGCGATGGCGTCCAGCTCGAAGAGCGTGCCGGCCTGCGTGGTAGCGGATTGCAATCGCGAGGCGAAGAGCATGCCCGACAGCCCGGAGAGCATCCCCATCGAGCTAAAGACCGCGAAGGTCAGCTTCTTGACGCTGATGCCGCTTAATTCGGCCGCCTCCGGGTTGCCGCCGATGGCGTAGATGTGCCGTCCGATGACGGTTTGTGTGGTGATGAAGTGGTAGATACCCACGACGATCAACACGACTACGACCGTCCACGAGAGGCCATTGTAGCCGGAGAGTACCCACGTGATCAGGGCCATCACAATCGAGACGAAGACTAATTCGAAGATAAACATATCCTTCGGCAGGACCTCAAAATTGTAGGCCTGCTTTTTCTGGCGGCTTTTGAAGGCGTTGATGATGAAGAGGACGATGGCGACGACGCCCAACAGCAAGGTGATGATGTGAATGTCGGTCAGGAAGGCCCGCTCCGGGAAGATGTCGGGAATGTAGCCGTTGCCGATGGCGTTGAAGACGTCGTTCTGGATGATGATCGTGCCGGTGGCGGCGGTGACTAAGAGCAGCAGCCCGCGATAGATCAGCCATCCGGCCAGCGAGGCCACGAAGGAGGGGATGCCCAACTGCGCCACCGGGTAGGCCGTGATCAGGCCGGCGACCGCGCCCAACGCCAACGTCATTGGGATCACGATCCAGACCGGCAGCCCCCAGAATTCCATCGCGACGGCCGCGACCGCGCCTAAAAATCCTGCCAAGAAGCCGACTGACAAATCGATGTGGCGGATGACGATGACCAGCGTCATCCCCACGGCGAGGACGGCGATGTATCCCGTTTGGTTGAGCAGGTTGCTGATGTTGCGGGATGAGATGAAGATGCCGTCCGTGGTGATGGTGAAGATCACCATAATGACGAATAGGGCGATGTACATGCCGTATTCGCGGATATTGTCCTTGAGAACTTTCTGTAAGTGCTTAAAAAACATCTGCGCCTCCTCTAATAATCCGTCGCCAGATCCATGATTTTTTCTTGCGTTGCCTCCGACGTGGGCATTTCGCCGGCGATACGTCCGCCAGAGACGATGTAAATCCTATCGCTCATCCCCAGCACCTCGGGCAACTCGGATGAGATCATGATGATGCTGAGTCCTTCTTTGACCAAGTCATTCATAATCGTATAAATCTCGTACTTGGCCCCCACGTCGATGCCCCGCGTTGGTTCGTCTAAGATCAGGATGTTGGGCTTGACGAACAGCCATTTGCCCACACAGACCTTCTGTTGATTGCCGCCGCTGAGATTTTCGACCTCCTGCTCGATGCTGGGGGTTTTGATGTCAAGGGATTCAACGTAATCGTGGGCTACCTTGATTTCGGCGTTGTTGTCGACCACGCCGCGCTCGGCGACCTCGTCCAGGTTGGCTAAGGTGACATTTTCCTTTACGTCCTGAATCAAGATCAATCCCTTGCCTTTCCGATCCTCCGTCAGGTAGGCGACCCCGCTGCGGATCGCGTCGCTAGGATGCCCGAAATCGACCTTTTTATCCTCGACGAAAAGCTCGCCGCTGAGTCGGTAATTATCGGGATTGCCGAAGATGCTCAAGGCCAACTCCGTGCGCCCCGATCCGACCAGGCCCGCAAAGCCCAAGACCTCACCTTTGCGCAGGTTGAAGTTGACGCCGGTGAGAACGTCCCGCCTGAGTCGCGGACTGTACGCGCTCCAGTTCCGCACCTCTAACACGATGTCCTCGGCGGGCGTGTGCTCGCGGTCGGGGTAGATGTTGGTGATCTCGCGCCCAACCATGTGCTTGATCAGTGCCTGCTCGGTGACTTCGCCCGCGTGGGCGTCCAAGGTGCAGACGGTCTGGCCGTCGCGCAGCACGGTGACGGTATCGGCGACCTGGATGACCTCCTTCAGCTTGTGGGTGATCAAAATGCAGGTGACGCCGTGCTTGCGCTGCTCTTTTAGTAGGTCCAGGAGATTTTGGCTGTCAGCCTCGTTCAGCGCCGCCGTCGGCTCGTCCAAGATGAGCAATTTGACGTTGCGATGGAGCGCCTTGGCGATCTCGACCAACTGTTGCTTGCCGACGCCCAGATCCTGAACTTTGGTAGCCGGGTTGACGTCCAGCCCCACCCGATCCAGCAATTCGGCGGTGCGCTTGATCGTCTCGTTCCAATCCACGGCGATGCCGTTGCTGCTTAGCTCGTGTCCCAGGAAGATATTCTCATAGACGGTCATTTCTGGGACGAGGGCCAACTCTTGATAGATAATGCCGATGCCGACCTCTCCGCTTGCGCTGATATTGTCGAATTTTTTTAACTCTCCATCAAAGAAGATCTCACCGGTGTAAGTCCCATGAGGATGGACGCCACTCAAGACCTTCATCAAGGTTGACTTCCCCGCGCCGTTTTCCCCAACCAGGCCGTGAATTTCACCTTCCTGGACGCTAAAGGTGACCTTATCCAACGCCTTTACGCCGGGGAATGTTTTGGTAATGTCCTTCATCTCCAAGATGGGTGTACTCATAAACTCCTCCAGCTCTTTCCATACATTTGGTCTTCTACCTTCCGGGAAGCTACAATTATATTTTTTCAGGATAGCGGTGTTTAACTAAGTGGGTTGTTTAGAAGTCAAGTTTCTTGCAGCTTCCCGGAAGGTGCGGAAAATCTGCCTAATCTGCTATCCAATCTAGAGATACAGGCATCGTGATGAAAATGCGCCTCCATCACGATGCCTGCTGAGATCAGTAGCTTACGTTAGGGGAGGTTCTCGAATTCGTCGGCGGAGTAGTAGCCGGAGTCGATCAGAGCGGATTGGACGTTATCCGCGTCCACGGCGATGACCTCGGACTGAATCGCGGGCACGTCCTTCGCGCCGTTGTCGTAGGCGCCGGTGGCGGCGGGTTCGTTGCCCTCGAGCAGCGCAACCGCGGCATTGATGGCGTCGTGGACGAGCGTGCGCACGTCCTTGAAG
Source organism: uncultured Anaerolineales bacterium (assembly GCA_964468735.1). GTDB lineage: Bacteria > Chloroflexota > Anaerolineae > B4-G1 > SLSP01 > JAAAOZ01. Next base: position 5,998 of record CAYXVS010000124.1, read on the forward strand.
ACGGTCATTGATTGCTTGCCGTCGATGATGTATTGGACGGAGGCCTTCTCGGCGTCCTGCCCGGTGATGATGTAGTCGGTCACGTCACTGTCGGCGGCGAAGGCGTCCGCGATCGCGCGGGCGGTGCCGTCGTTGGGGGCCAAGATGAAGACGTCGCCCTTCTGATCGGCGGTCGCCACCGTCAGGTTGGACTCAGCCAAGTTCTTGGCGACATTGAAATCCCAGTTCGTGGTGACCTGGCCGATGATCTTGGACTCTTCCTCACGGGTCAGTTCGGCTTTGTCGGAGAGCGCGATGGCCTCGCTGGAGTTGATGACCTCGAAGGTGCCATCCTCGATGTAGGGCTGCAAGACCTGCCACGCGCCCCGGAAGAACAAGAAAGCGTTGTTATCAGAGGCGGCGCCGGCGTAGAGGTAGAGCGGGTTGCCTTCGCCCTCGACGCGGTCGACCAAGTACTGGGCCTGCTGTGCGCCCACCTGGACGCTGTCGAAGGTCACGTAATAATCGACGGCCTCGGTGTCGCGGATCAGGCGGTCGTAGGAGATGATGTCCACGCCGGCCTCCTCGGCGGCCTCGGTAGCGGCGGCGGCGGCGGTGCCATCGTGCGGGCAGAGGATGATGACCTGCACGCCCTTGGTGATCAGCGCCTCGACGTTTTCCTTCTCCTTAGCCGAGGAACCCTGGCTGAAGAGAATCTCGACACTGTAGCCGGCGGCGTCCATAGCGTTGCGGAAGCGTTCCTCGTCCTGGATCCAGCGCGGCTCGTCCTTCGTGGGGAGCACGATGCCCACGGCTAGGTCGCCGCTGGGGGCTTCGGCAGGCTCGCCCATACTTTCTAAATTCTCGAATTCGTCGGCTGCGTAGTAGCCGGAGTCGATCAGAGCTGATTGGACGTTATCCGCGTCCACGGCGATGACCTCGGACTGAATCGCGTCCACGTCTTTCGCGCCGTTGTCGTAGGCGCCGGTGGCGGCGGGTTCATTGCCCTCGAGCAGCGCAACCGCGGCACTGATGGCGTCATGCACTAACGTGCGCACGTCCTTGAAGACGGTCATCGATTGCTTGCCGTCGATGATGTACTGGACGGAGGCCTTCTCGGCATCCTGCCCGGTGATGATGTAGTCGGTCACATCGCTGTCGGCGGCGAAAGCGTCCGCAATCGCGCGGGCGGTGCCGTCGTTGGGGGCCAAAATGAAGACGTCGCCCTTCTCATCGGCGCTTGCGGCGGTGAGGTGGGACTCGGCCAAGTTCTTGGCGACGTTGAAATCCCAGTTCGTGGTGATCTGGCCGATGATCTTGGACTCTTCTTCGCGGCTCAGCTCGGTATTGTCGGAGAGCGCGATGGCCTCGCTGGAGTTGATGACCTCGAAGGTGCCATCCTGGATGTAGGGTTGCAAGACCTGCCACGCGCCACGGAAGAAGAGGAAGGCGTTGTTGTCGGAGGCGGCGCCGGCGTAGAGGTAGAGCGGATTGCCCTTACCCTCGACGCGGTCGACCAAATATTGCGCCTGCTGCGCGCCCACCTGGACGCTGTCGAAGGTCACGTAGTAGTCAACGGCTTCAGTGTCGCGGATCAGGCGGTCATAAGAGATGACATCCACGCCGGCCTCGGCGGCGGCTTCGGCTGCGGCGGCTGCGGCGGTGCCATCGTGCGGGCAGATGATGAGAACCTGCACGCCCTTGGTGATCAGCGCCTCGACATTTTCCTTCTCCTTGGCCGAGGACCCCTGGCTGAAGAGAATCTCTGCATCATAGCCAGCCGCATCCAGCGCATTGCGGAAGCGTTCTTCGTCTTGGATCCAGCGCGGCTCATCCTTCGTGGGCAACACAATACCTACGGCCAGCTCCTCTGCTGGCTCGGCGGGCGCTTCTTCCGTAGCCTCCGGCGCCTCGTCGCCGCCACAGGCGGAGAGGATCATAGCTACTAGGACTAAAATGGACATCAGGGCCAACAATTTCTTCTTAAACATGCTTACTCCTCCTTAGAGTTAAAAGAGTTAAACGGATTAAAAACTAGAAACTAAATGGGTTAAAAAGGTTTCGGGGACGAAACTCGTGAGATTCTCTGTACACAACCGAATGTACTCTTCAATATACTCTTCCTAGTTGGTCACCTCCTATACGATAAAGCACCGTATCAGATGATATAGTTTTCTACCTTGTAGCAAAGCAGAAAAAATAGAGGATGTGAGACGAAAACCGCCTGTGTTTTAATAGGGGCGTTTCGCACTCAATACTAATCAAACCACAAAATGAGATAAATTTCAACTTCCTTCCCCTATTTTCACAGTAGAAATTCCCCCTAATGCTATTAGGGGATTCCCCCTAATGACGGCGCGGAGATTTTAGGTTAGGTCGGGGTATACGACAGATTATGGGGAAAAGAAAGATCTGGATTTGAAAAACCTCCCCCAAGGTTGTGGCCGGCGTCCCGCCGAGCCACCACGGGCACGGCCAGAGGCCGGCCCGAACTTCTCCAATAATCTGCACTATACCCGTTAGGTCGACATGGCTTGCTCACCCGGTCTGTGGTAGAATAAGCCATGGCTGGATCTTGGCGTCTGATAAGGTGCTCGATGGGAGGCTCTTGGAATGGATGATGTTGAAACGGACGACGTTGAAAATCCGGTGGAGAAGGAGCGGAGTTTGAAGCCTAAATCACGCTTTCCTAGATGGTTGTTGATCGGCGTGGGCAGCTTATCTGTC
>CAYXVS010000125.1:0-8660 GCA_964468735.1 uncultured Anaerolineales bacterium
GCTTTTTAGGAGGTGAATGTGGAGACACTTAGAGCTGAATTAGATGGGCTTATTGATGAATTAAAAGAGGCTGAGGAATTTAGAGCGCAACTTAAGTCGCTTGTATCAGTTTATCCTTTTAATGAATATGAATACATTATTTCAACTTTGTTGGGAGCAGACATCCTGTCACTTGATGATTATTACGAACTACGTGATGAATATATAGCTAGGAACTTGTATCTGTATGTATTCGAGATAAGTGCTCCCCGAGGTTTTGGTGAAAGATGGGCTCAAGGACAACTTAAATCATTGGTTCCCGCACTTCGTAAACCTTCTAGAAAATTAGATGTAGATTATTCAGGGCAATATGATTTGATTTTGGATCTCGATGAAGGCCTGATTCGAATTGAGGTAAAAGCGTCTCGCGCAGTGGATTTTGATAGCGATGAGCCACTATATGTTAAAGCTCTGGCTTCCGATTCTAAAAGGCGATTTGATATGAATTTCCAGCAGATTAAGCCGAGATGTTGTGATGTGTTTGTTTGGGTAGCAGTATGGCGTGACATAATCCGTTATTGGGTGCTGGCGTCAAAGGAAGTAGAAGAAGATCCTCATTATTCGAGTGGCCAACACCGGGGTAATGTTGGGGAAGGACAGCTTCACTTCAATCAAGATAATATTGATGATTTTAGTGAATACGAGGTTGCCAGTGATAAGCTTTATGAAGCTATTCTGCAAGCGCATCGTCGATAAGTAAATCATGGCTAAGGAGAACAGTGTGAACAAACAGGATGAACATCAGCAAGAAGACGAACAGCTAGTGGAAGAATCTCCACAGGAAGAGCGTGGGGTGGAGGCATCCGAAGAGAAATTGGAAAGTTCCAAATCAGAGCGATCGGCGGATGACAATGTACTTCTGAGCTTGGACATGCACGCGCTGGAGCAGATGCGCCTGCAAGAGCTGCGCGAGTTAGCGCGGGATTATGATGTCTCCGGCTACAGCCGCTTGAAGAAAGAGGATCTGATTCTCTTGCTCCTCAAGGCCAAGACCGAGATGCAGGGGTTCAGCTTTGGCGGCGGCGTGCTGGAAATCACCAGTGAGGGCATTGGGTTCCTGCGCTCTGCGCGATATGCGCCGGGCAGCCAGGATGTCTATGTCTCCCAGAGCCAGATTCGGCGCTTTGGCCTCCGCACCGGGGATATGGTCGTCGGCCAGGTACGTCCGCCCAAAGAGACGGAGAAATATCGCAGCCTGCTGCGCATCGAGGCCGTCAACGGCATGGACCCCGAAATGTCCAAAAATCGCCCGCGCTTTGAGCGATTGACCCCCATCTTCCCAGAAGAGCCATTCAATTTGGTCTCGAATCCGCGTAATATCACCCAGCGACTGCTGGAGCTGGTCGCGCCGGTTGGGTTTGGACAGCGCGGTCTCATCGTTTCGCCGCCCAAGGCCGGGAAGACCATGGTTCTCAAGAAGATCGCGAACGGCATCTCCCACAACCATCCCGACGTGCACCTGATGGTTGTGCTCATCGGGGAGCGCCCGGAGGAGGTGACGGATATGGATCGCTCGGTCGATGCGGAGGTCATCAGCTCCACCTTCGATGAGTCGATGGAGCATCAGGCCGGCGTAGCCGAGATGTCCTTGAACCGTGCGAAGCGCCTCGTGGAGATCGGCCAGAATGTCGTGATCCTGATGGACAGCCTCACGCGCTTGGCGCGCGCCTACAACTTGGTTGTGCAGCCGAGCGGACGCACGCTTTCCGGCGGTTTGGATCCGGCTGCGCTCTATCCCCCCAAGCGATTTTTCGGGGCCGCGCGTAACATCGAGGAGGGCGGCAGCCTTACGGTGTTAGCCACCTGCCTGATCGATACCGGCAGCCGCATGGATGATATGATCTACGAGGAGTTCAAGGGTACGGGCAATATGGAGCTACATCTCAATCGCAGATTGCAAGAATCCCGCGTCTTCCCCGCCTTTGATATTCCCCGCTCCGGCACGCGCCGCGAGGAGTTGTTGCTCGATTCCGACACGCTGCGCAAAGTGTGGCTGATGCGCCGCATGTTCTCGAGGATGCTCTCCGGCTCGGGATCGAAGCCCGGTTACGATATCACCACCGGCACCGAGGCGCTCTTGCAGCAGATGCGCAAGACGCGCACCAATCGCGACTTTCTCGATCAGTTGACCCGCGATCTGAGATAGTTCAATCAAACCACTTAGACCTTTACCTTCCGGGAAGCTATGATCTGGTTTTCTCAAATTGAACTTGCCCGGTTGAGGTCGTTCCCTTGCAATTCGGGCTATTAGCAGCTTCCCGGAAGGTTTAAAAATAGGAGGCGTTGATGCCCCAGGATTGTATCTTCTGCCAAATCGCGCAGGGGGATGCTGCCGCCGACGTTATCTATCAAGATGACGAGGTGACCGCCTTCCACGACGCGCATCCCCAGGCGCCGACGCATATCTTGATCATCCCCAATCGCCATATTCGCAGCCTCAAGGCGACCGACGACGAGGACAGTCCCCTGTTGGGCAAGTTGCTCGCCGTCGCCCGCGATCTGGCTGAGGAGGCGGGCGTTGCGCAGAGCGGTTACCGCTTGGTGCTGAACACCGATGAGCAGAGCGGGCAAACGGTCTTTCACCTCCATCTGCATCTGCTGGGCGGCCGCCGGATGGGTTGGCCGCCCGGATAACCCTCTTTTTATTTAGTGATAAGGAGCATGACGATGCAATGTCCTAACTGTGGTTTTGATAATCCACCGGATGCAAAAGTCTGTCAGCAATGCGAGACGCCGCTTCCCCAGGGCGCCCCACCGCCCGCGAAACAAGCGACGTCTGGTGTCAAAATTGGTCGGCTCTTGCTCTGGTTTTTGGTGCTCCTTTCTCTGGCGCTGAACGGTGTGCTGATTTACGCGCTCCTCGAGGTTCGCGAGGGCGCGTTGAGCACGATTGCGTCACTCCAAAACACAGTCGTTCAATGGCGTGATCAATCCATCGTTGTTCCCGTCAAAGTCGATCAACAGATTCCCTTTCGGGCCACTGTGCCGATCAGCGAGACGTTGACAGTCCCCCTGGATTTTGATTATCCCCTTTCGACCGTGGTCAATACCTCGGTCCGCATCCCCCTGGTGGGCGAGCAAGACGTCGCCTTCCCCATCGATACGATCATCCCCGTGCATTACACTTTAGAAGCTCCTGTCCAAGTGAGCGTGCCGATCTCGATGACTTATCATCTCCAGACCGAAATTCCGGTCTCCGTAGAAATTCCCCCAGCGTGGTTGGATCAAATCTACGCAATTCTGGAGGAAACCGAATCCGCTTTGAGGTATGAATAACATCATCGGCTGAAGTGACACTTCCCACTACGTTGATGGCGCTCCCATCCCGTATAATTCTGATAACGTCCCAGGGTGGATGCATGGGACGTTTGTGATTTATGCATATAATTTTGTTGTAAGGGGGATGAGATCGCATCGATACGGTCGCGCCGAGAGAGCTGCGCGCACATGGAAGATTCGCAGCAACAACGGCGCATTCGCTCGCTCTTCACGCGCATCGCCCGCCGCTACGATCGCGTCAATCGCGTGATCTCCCTCGGTCAAGACCAACGTTGGCGGCGAGACGCGGTTGCGCTCCTCGATCTGCCCCCTGACGGCATCCTGTTGGATGTGGCAACGGGCACTGGCGATGTCGCGCTCATCGCGCACGAGCGCTATCCGACGGCGCGTATCTTGGGCGTCGATTTGACGCCGGCGATGGTGCATCAAGCGGCGCGCAAGTCGGAGATGGAGGCGGATCAACTCTGGTGGGCATTGAGTGATGGCCTATCGCTGGCCTTTGCGGATAACACGTTCGACGCGGTCATCTCGGCCTTTATGATCCGTAACGTCCCCGATATTGCCCAAGCATTCGCAGAACAGCGGCGTGTGGTCTCCTCCAGCGGTCGCGTTGTCTGTCTGGAGATGACCTGGCCCAGTCGCTTCCCGATGTCTTGGCTATTTTCCCTCTACTTTTTCGGTTGGGCTGCCTTGGTGGGCCGCATACTCTCTGGTGATCGCGAGGCGTATCAATATCTCCCGCGCTCAGTGCGACAATTTCTCTCTCCCGAAGCCATTGTGGCGACCATGCAAGCCGTCGGATGGCGCGACGTCACCTGCACGATGCGAATGGGCGGCGCCGTCGCGATCTACACCGGCATCAAGTAGAAGTATCTTGAGAAGGTTTCTCCATTGAACAGTGATTGTAATGAATGATTATCATCTTATGGACAGTTAGGAGGTAGGATGTGAGCGAAGCACAAGATCCTCGCCTGGAAGAACTTCGGGCACGAAAAGAAGAAGCGCGCCTGGGCGGCGGGCAAGCGCGGATTGATAAGCAGCACGCTAAGGGCAAGATGACCGCCCGCGAGCGCATCGATAAGTTCTTAGATCCTGGCACCTTCCAAGAGCTACAACCGCTGGCCATCACGCCGACGGAAGGGAAAGGCCCCTTCGCCGGGGATGGCGTCGTCACCGGGTACGGCGAGGTGGATGGCCGCACGGTCTTCGTCTATGCGCAGGATTTCACCATCTACGGCGGCTCCGTCTCCCTGACCCACGCGCGAAAGATCGTGCAGGTGCAGGAGATGGCGATGAACAACGGCGCGCCCATCGTCGGGCTGTTGGATTCCGGCGGCGCGCGCATCCAGGAAGGCATTCTCGCCTTGCAGGGCTACGGCGAGGTCTTCCGCCAGAACGCCTTGGCCTCCGGCGTCGTCCCGCAGATCTCTGTGATGCTAGGCCCATGCGCCGGCGGCGCGGCCTACAGCCCGGCGCTGACGGACTTCATCGTGATGACGGAAGAAAAGTCGATGATGTTCATCACCGGCCCCGCTGTGGTCAAGAGCGTGACGGGCGAGGAGATCGACCATCAAGGTCTGGGCGGCGCCCAAGTCCACTACGGCGCCAGCGGCGTGGCCCACTTTTTGGGCGAAGACGAGGAAGCTTCGCTGGCGCTGACGCAGCATCTACTCTCCTATCTGCCCTCGAACAACGTCGAATCGCCGCCCTACGTGGAGACTGGAGATGATCCGATGCGCACCGATGAGACCCTCAACACCCTCGTCCCGCAGGCGCCCAACGAACCTTACGATATGCGCCAGGTCATCTTGAGCGTGGTGGATCGCGATACTTTCTTAGAGGTGCAGGCCGGTTGGGCGCGCAACGCCATCGTCGGATTCGCGCGCTTGGATGGACACGCGGTGGGCATCGTCGCGCAGCAGCCGCAATTTATGGCCGGCGTCTTAGATATCAACGCCTCCGATAAGATCGCGCGCTTTGTGCGCTTCTGCGATGCCTTCAACCTCCCGATTGTGACCTTCGTCGATTCGCCCGGCTTCCTGCCGGGAACGGCGCAGGAGCACAACGGCATTATCCGTCACGGCGCCAAGGCCCTCTTCGCCTACATCGAGGCGACCGTGCCCAAGATATCCATCGTCACCCGCAAAGCCTACGGCGGCGCTTACATCGTGATGAGCAGCAAGAGCATCGGCGCGGATCTCCACCTGGCCTGGCCCTCGGCGGAGATCGCCGTGATGGGGCCGGAGGGCGCGGTCAACATCTTGAAGCGCCGCGAACTCGCCAAAGCTGACGATCCAGAGGCGCTCCGTGAGCAGTTGGTGGCTGAATATCGCGACGAATACGCCAATCCCTATCGCGCTTCTGAGTATGGCATTTTGGATAACGTCATCGAGCCGGCGCAGACGCGCCCCGTGCTCATCGCTGCGCTGAGCGCCTTGCAAGAGCAAATCCGCCAGATCCCGCCCAAGAAGCACGGGCTGATGCCGCTGTAAGGCAACGGGAGATACTATGGGAGAACTACTATCACAAGCATTGAACCTCACCCTGGTGGGGATGGGGATGACCTTCGCCGCGATCGGTGTGTTGGTCGCGGGCATGTACGCGCTGACGACCTTCCTGGCCGATGAAGAAGAGGCCGAGGAGATGCCGGAGGTGGCTGAGGCGCCCGCCGAACAGGCCGCGTTGCAATTGGATGTAGGACGCTATCATGCAGCGGCAGCAGCGGTCGCGGTGGCGTTGGCCCAGGCAGCGGATACCGCCCAGATGAAACAACAAAGTCGCACCGTGGCCGGCGAATCCTGGACCGCTCACGTGCGCACCAAGCAACTTGCCCGGCGCGAACATCACGACTTGCGCAGGACGCGCCGATAGTCTCATATTAACATTGTCGTATTAGGAGATGAATCTATGCCAGTTTATCGTGTAACGGTTGAAGGAAAAGAATATACCGTCGAAGTTCCTAATCCCAGGGAGCGCCCTGTACGCGCCATCGTCGATGGCGAAGAGATCGAAGTCCACGTAGAACCTCAGACCAGCGCATCGGCGCCGAAGGTCGCATCCACTTCGCTGCCCGTTCCCCCACCCGCATCCACACCCACGCAATCTGCGCCAGCCGCGCCATCGGCTGCGGGCGATGTCCGCTCCCCGCTGCCGGGCACCGTCGTCAGCATCAGTGTCTCCGAGGGCGATCACGTCGAGCCAGGGCAGGAGTTGTGTGTGCTGGAAGCGATGAAGATGAACAACCCCATCCGTGCGACGCAAGCGGGCGCCGTCAAGGAGATCCATATCCGAATTGGACAGAAGGTCCAACACGGCGACCCACTGCTGCGCATCGAGAGCTGACGTATGAGCAGCGTCACCGCCACGCCGCGGACCGCTTCCCCGCTCCATAGCCAAATCCAGGAGCAGACGCAAGACCTGGATTGGACGCTGGCGCATTTCACCTTCGTCGCCAACGTTACCGCGTTGACGGAGGAGTGTGACATCGCACATTCTCCGGCGATGTCGGTCGCCAGTTGCCCCGGTACCTACGACACGCTCCAGGCCGAGATGTCGCCGCCGCAACCCGCGTTAGCCTTCATCGGCGAGGCGCCGGATCTGCTGGCGAATTACGCGGCTTTCTTGGCCGATCCCGGCAGCGACGTGGCGTTGTTGGTTGATGAGGCCCAGCGCGCTATCGTGGCGGAGGCGTTCACCGTGTTGGATATCACCCCGGAGTGGCAGATGGTGTATGAGAATGACGCCGCCGAGTTGATGACCGATCCCGCCGTGGAGCTGACGCCGGAGGATTGGCCCGCGATGCAGGCATTGGCTAAAGCTGAGAAGACGGTCGTTCGAACTTTTTCCAAGGATCCGTTTGAGCACGGCCCGGCCTGTGGTGTGTGGGATAAAAAGAGCTTGGTGGGGATGATGACGACCAACGTCCGCGTGCCGGGCGCTGCGAAGATCGGCAATCTGGTCATCCGCAAGGAATACCAGGATCGCGGCTACGATGCGTGCATCATCGGCGCGTTGGTGCGGGCATTGCAGGCGGAGGATATCTGCCCGTTTATCATCATCGAACAGGAGCGCGAGGAGATGGTCGCACGCTTGGAACATTTGGGGTTTGAGCGGCAGCGACCGATGTATTTGATGCACTGTCGCTTAGAGGATGAGACCGTCTCATAAAGATACCTATTGATCTGCTGATATTGCTGAGGAGTGGTGGATGAACACAATTGATCTCGGAAATTTGATTATGGGGCTGAAGGCCCTTAGCTTGCCGCACATCGTGATGATGGCTATCGGCGGAGTGTTAATCTATCTGGCCATCGCGAAAGAGTACGAGCCGGTGCTCCTGCTCCCGATCGGGATCGGCTGCATTATCGGCAACCTGCCGCTCTCCGCGATGATCGATCCCGCCGAGAACGGTATGTTGGTGGTCATCAAACAAGCGGGCGTGGATAATGAATTATTCCCGCTCTTAATCTTCATCGGCGTGGGCGTGATGATGGACTTTCGCCCCCTGTTGGCGCAGCCTCTCTTTGCTCTGATGGGCGCGGCGGGCCAGTTTGGCATCTTCGGGACGTTGATCCTGGCCATTTTGCTGGGCTTCCCGATGAACGAGGCGGCCAGCATCGGCATCATCGGCGCCATCGATGGCCCGACCAGCATCTACGTGGCGAACAAATTGGCCCCGCACATGTTGGGCGTGATCTCGGTGGTGGCCTATTCCTATATGAGCTTGGTGCCCATCATCCAGCCGCCGATTATGCGCCTGCTCACCACGTCCGAGGAGCGCAAGACCCACATGGAGTACGCGCCGCGTCCCGTCTCTAAGCGCGCGCTGGTGCTCTTCCCCATCCTCGTCACCATCGGCGTGGGGATTCTGGTGCCGCAGGCGGCCCCGCTCATCGCCTCGTTGATGATCGGCAATCTGCTCAAAGAGGCCGGCGTGGTTGGGCGCCTGGTGCAGGCCTCGGAGAACGAAATTATCAACGTCTCGACCCTCTTCTTGGGCTTGGTCGTCGGCAGCACGATGACGGCGGATAGCTTCCTCAACTGGGACACGCTCAAGATTCTGCTCCTGGGGCTGTTTGCCTTCGGGTTAGATACGGCGGCGGGTATCATGTTTGGGAAACTGCTCTACATTTTCTCCGGCAAGAAAATCAATCCCCTCATTGGCGCGGCGGGCATCAGCGCTTTCCCCATGGCCGGGCGGCTGGTCCAGAAGGTCGCGCAGGATGAGGATTACTCCAACTTTGTCTTGATGCACGCGATGGGCGCGAACACCGCCGGCCAACTCGGATCGGTGATCGCGGGCGGGGTGTTGTTGACCCTCGTCATGCCTATGTTAGGGCTTT
>CAYXVS010000126.1:0-8526 GCA_964468735.1 uncultured Anaerolineales bacterium
GCGGCAGCGATCACCAAGGTCGCGCGGAACGATTGGCTCATCGGCGCGCATCTGGCGCTCGATCTCGCGCGAGACGCGCTCGTCCTGCAGATGATCCGGCGCGACCGCGAGAAGCGCACGACCATCCATCGAACCGGCGGCTGGGGCAATGAGAGCGTCGACCGCCTGACGTGGGACGAACGGCCAAGCGCCGGCGACGGCATCCTGGCCCTCATCCACCGAAGCTCCGAAATCTTCGACGAGTTGGCCGCAGATCTCGACCCCACGTACCCACCTCGCGCCCCACATCTGGTCCCCGCCATCGAGACGGCGCGCGAAGCGATCAAACAAACCCCTCCAAAGGAGGAACAAGAATGACGGTCAAACCTATCTTGATGATTGGCAACCCGACGCTAAAAGAAAAGTCGGTTGACGTCCACTTTGGAAAGGACAACCTCACCGAGATCATCCCGGATTTGGCCGATACGCTGCACAACTTTCAGCGCGCCAAAGGGATCGGCCGGGCCATCGCGGGCATCCAAATCGGCTATCCCAAGCGGATCGTCTATATGGAGGCCGGCGGCAGAAGCATCGTGATGATCAATCCCAGGATTATCGACAGGAGCGAGGAGACCTTTGAGGTCTGGGATAGCTGCTTCAGCGCCGATGTAGCCTTCTTTGGGAAGACCGTACGGAACCGCGCCGTCACCGTCGAGTACTTCGACGAGGATCAAAACAAGGTGACGGAACGCTTTGAGGATGATCTCTCCGAGCTGTTCCAGCATGAAATCGATCATCTGGACGGCATCCTGTTCACCGATCGCATCATCGACAAAGAGATCATCATGAGGAGCGAATGGGAGAAATTATAAATCACCCAGATCGCAGCAACGCCAACGGCGCGGAGATCGAATCTGATCTCCGCGCCGTTGTTTGTCTCGAGCCTATTTCAGCGGCGCAACTTCTCCAGAAGCCTCGCCGCAGATTGCGAATCTAAGACGCACCTCTCTGCCGCACGGCGAGGCGGGCCAACACGATGCCCACCTCGTAGAGGACGATGAACGGCCCGGTGACCAGCAACATCGTCACCGGATCGGTGGTCGGGGTGATGATCGCCGCCACCACCGCCGCCGCAAAGATGACGAGCCGCCGCGCTTTCGCCAGTTTCTCCGGCGTCACGATCCCCGCGCGCGCCAGCCCATAGACGACCAAAGGCGTCTGGAAGAGCAGCCCCATCCAAAAGAGCACCGTCGTCACAAACGAGAGGTACAAATCCAACGAGTAGGTCGGCTGGACGACGTCCTGCAAGAAACCCATCAACACCGGTATGCTGAAGGGGATCAGCACCGTCATCGTGAAGAGCGCCCCCAGTGCAAACAACACAATCGCGGCGGGAATGCCCAACAGCAGCAGGCGCTGCTCATTGGGAAGCAATCCCGGCGCGAGGAAGCCGTAGATCTGGTGAAGAATATAGGGCAGCGCGATGAGAAAGCCCAAAAAGAGCGCCACTTTGAAATAGATGACTGACGCTTCGGTGGGACTGAGGACGATCAACTGGCTTTCTCGCAACGGCCATACCAACACCTCGATGACGCGATTGGAAAAGAGCAGCCCAATCAACGCGCCGACGATGAGAGCCGCCACGGCCCGAATCAGGCGGATACGCAGTTCACCGATATGTTCCAGGAGCGACATCTCCTGAGCCTGCTCCTCGACCTCCTGGCCCGCCTGTTCGTTCACTTCGATCTCGTCATGCTCGCTCATCTACGCGCCCTCATCCTCGGCTTCGACATCAGATGCATCCGCGGACGCCGCAGCTTCAGCGGACTCATCCTCGATAATGGTCGCAGGCTCACCGCCGATCTGGGGCGATGTGGGCAGCGCGACCTCGGACGTAGACTCGACTCCGGGCGTTGGCCTCGGCTTACGCGGCTTAGAAGAAGCCGTCTTCGTCGCCGCATCGATATCCGCCAGATTTACCTCGATCTGACTGGAAACTTCCTGCCACATCTGCCGCGCAGAGCGGACGTATTCGCCCAACGTCCGTGCGATCCGCAATAGATCCTCCGGCCCAAACAAAATCAAGCCGATGAGCGCCAGCGCCAGCAACTCACCAGGGCCAACGTTCAGAAATTCCATAGACGCAACCCCATCAACCTCAATATGTCATCATAAAGACAAAGGCGGCGCCCGCAAAGACGCCGCCCATTCAGACCGGCTCCGACTTCGCTTGCGTTACACCGCCTCCGACGTCGAGTTTTCCTCGTCCATCTCCTCGTTCACCTGCTTCATCTCTTCCTGAAACGCACTGATACCCTTGCCCAATTCGCCGCCCAATTTTGCAATCCGATCCGGCCCGAAAATCAACAGCGCAAGCAACAATACCAAAACCAGCTCCATCGGTCCTACTCGAAATGGCATCTCAGCCTCCTTAATGTGACTATTTACCTCTAGTCTACAGCTATATCGATAAATTTCAAGTAGGAAAGAAATCGGGCAAACGAAGCAGAAGCGGGGAGGGAATCAAACATAGGGGTCTTTTGGATTTTGCCGGACAATCCCCTAAGTCGCCCTAAATGCAGTGAAGATTTGCGCGTTTGTGAGGATCACAGACCTTTTTCGCGTCGTTACTGGGTTGTGGGTGGGGATAGTACAATTGCACCCGGCGAATTCCTGAAGAACCAAACATAGCAATGCATCCACACAATACACTAACGTTCTTATAAATTTGCAACCAGGTTGCTACAAAAAACTAACACTCACCCCACCTAATCTATGATATGATATGATATGATATGACATGACTGCCTTAAACATCCAGTTTTGCAAATCAAATTGATAACATTTGCTAAGCAGGCACAGGATCGCGCACAGAGGAGATTGCCCAATGAGACACACTATCCTGGTCGTCGATGACGATCCCCGCATCCTCCAAACCTTCGCCAGAAATTTGGAGGCGGCGGGTTATACGGTTCTGACAGCGCCGGATGGCGAGGAAGCGCTCCAGATCTACCGCCGCGAGCAGCCCCCCATCGCGCTCGTCGATGTGCGCATGCCGCGCATGGATGGCTTCGACGTGCTCCAGGCGATTCGCAAGCTCAACCCGGACGCCGAGGTGATCCTCATCACCGGGCATGGCGATATGGAGATGGCCATCGAGGCCCTGCGCGCCGGCGCGTCCGATTTCATCCCCAAGCCGGCCCGGCCGGATGTGCTGCGGACGGCCTTACAGCGCGCCGAATCGCGCCTGCGCCTCAAGGAGGAGTTGATGACCGCGCAGGAGGCGTTGCGCGCCAGCGAGGAGCATTATCGGGCCATCACCGAATCGGCCTTTGTGGGCGTCATCGTCGTCGCCCCAGATGGGGAGTTGACCTTCGTCAATCAAGCCTTTGCCGAGATGCTGGGGGCCGCGCCGCTGGCGCTCCTGGGCGCGAATTTGGCCGATCTGACCTCCCCGGAGGCGTTTGCGCGCTTTGAGGCGCACACCGAGCGCGTCCGAGCGGGCGAGCGCATTCAGTACGAGACGCAGCTCCAGCACCAACAACACGCAGGGCGCACGCTGCACGTCCTGGCCTCGGCGGCGCCGCTGCGGGAGCCGGATCGCAGCTATAAGGGGACGTTAGTCGTCCTCACCAACATCACCGAGCGCAAAGCGGCCGAGTTGGCGTTGCAGGCCGAGCGGGCGAAGTTCAAGTGGGTGGTGGAGTTGGCCATCGAAGGTTACGTGATCCTGAGCGGGGCGGGGTGCGTGCGTTATGCTAATCCTCAAGCCCGCCTTTACTTGGGACTGCCGCCGGAATTAGCGTCGGGGGAAACAGCGCCCAATTTTCTGACGTTGGCCGATCAAATCTACCTGCGCAAGCCCTACGCCGCTTGGATCTCATGGCCCGCGCCCCTGCCCGCCGACGCGCCCGCGCCGCGCTATTTGGTACAGCCGGAGACGCAAAGTCGCGAGCATCTCTGGCTCCAGGTGGATGTTATCTCGATGATGTCCAATGGGGAAGAAAGCTATCTGGTCCGGCTCCGGGATGTAACCGCCACCATCGTCACCCGCAATCAAATGTGGTCCTTCGAGGCCCTGATCAACTACAAGCTCCGCAGCTCGTTAGGCCATCTCACCGGCTTTTTGGAATTGCTCAACGCCGATTTCGACACGCTCGCGCGTGAGGAAATCCGCCAGGACGTAGACGATGCTTATCGCGGCGCGCAACGTCTCCAGGCGAAAATCTTGGACATCTTCCATTACATGGACGCTATGGACAGACCGCACGACAGCGTCGATCATTGCGCCTTGAAGGCGCTGCCGAAGATTGTCGAGCGCGTCAAGGCCGATTTGCAACTCGAGGACGTCGCAATCGCCTGGGAACTGCCGGCGGAGACGCTCGCGCCCTTATCACTCTCCACGCGCGCGGTCGAGTTAATCCTCTTTGAACTGTGCGAGAACGCGAAGAAATTCCATCCCCAGGGCGCGCCCCATATCGAGATCGAGGTGGCCCAGGCGACGACGCCGGCGGGCGTCCGCCTCCGCATCCAGGATGACGGCATCACACTCCCGCCGGAGAAGATCAGTCAGATGTGGCAGCCATATTTTCAAGCGGAGCCGCGCTTCACCGGGGAGACGCCAGGGATGGGATTGGGCTTGGCCGTCGTCGCCTCGCTGGTGTGGAGCAGCGGCGGCGCTTGTCAAGCCTACAATCGCTCCAATGGGGCGGGCATCACGGTCGATATCACATTACCCTCGACGAAGACGCCAGCACGTCAGGCCGCAGAATCGCCCTGATGCGCCATCATTTTCCCAATTTTTGCTCAGATTTGCACACAGGCATGTCAAGACTATAATACTCCTATCTGTGTACTTCACGTTTTCGTTTTGCGCTTACAATCCCAACCTACACAGACGATCTAAATTCGCCAAACCACCCTAAAGTTACCGGAGGAGACGTCGTGCAGGAACTATTTGACATCGAAAACAGGCTGGCTAAGGCCATCATCGAGACCTCTAATGCCCTGATTATTGTGCTGGATGCCGAGGGCCGCATCCAGCGCTTCAATCATGGATGCGAAAAGATCACCGGCTATGCAGAGGACGAAGTCAAAGGGCGCATCTTCTGGGATTTTATGATCCCCGAAGAGCAAGCGCCGGGCGTGCGCGCGGTCTTCGAAGCCCTGAAGGCGCGGGATTTTCCCAATGAGTATGAGAACGACTGGCTCACCAAGGAAGGCGAGCGCCGCCGCATCGCCTGGTCGAACACGGCGATTTTAGATGAAGCGGGCGCGGTCACGCACGTTGTCGGCACGGGCTTGGACATCACTCAGCGCATCGCCACGGAGATGACGCTCAAACGCCGCGAGGAGGCCCTGCGGCAGGAGCGAGATTTACTGGAGAATACCATCGAATCGCTCCCCCACCCCTTCTACGTGATCAACGTCGAGGATTACACTATCGAGATCGCCAACTCGGCGTCGGGCTACCGGGATGGGGAACAAGCGGCAGATCATATCACATGCTATGAGCTGACGCATAAGAGCGCGGAGCCGTGCAACACCTCACAGCATCCATGTCCACTGCGAGAGGTTCAGCGCACCCATCAGCCGGCCACGGCGGAACACATCCATTACAATCGAGAAGATCAGCCGCGCCACATCGAAGTTCACAGCTATCCCATCTTCGATGTGGCCGGCGAGGTGCGGCAGGTGATCGAATACACGTTGGATATCACCGAGCGCAAGGAGGCGGAGGAAGCTCTGCGGCACGAGCGGGATATTTTGGATAAGATGATGGAAACCAGCCCCTCGGCCATCACGTTAGTTAATCTCCAGGGCGAGATTGTCTTCGCCAACAGCCAGGCGGAGGAACTCTTTCAGCTTACCAAGAAAGACATCACCAGCCGGACGTATAACGCCCCAACCTGGCGCAGCACCGATCTGCAGGGCAATCCACTACGGGATGAAGAGCAACCGTTCCAGCAGGTTTTGCGGGAGAAGCGCCCTCTCTACGATATGCGCCACGCCATCGAATTGCCCGGCGGCAAGCGCATCATCCTGACGATCAACGGGGCGCCGCTCGTCGATCAAGCGGGCGACCTCAGTGGGATTGTCTTCACCATCAACGACATCACCGAGCGCGTTCAAGAGACCCAGCAGCGCATCGAACAACTCCAACAAGAGGTGCAAATTCTGAACACCTCGATGGGATCGCCATCCAACGTGACCGCGCAGATGTTCGGCGTCAAATCGCTCAGGAAAAACTACCCGGATATCTTCTCGCAACTCATCGCGCGTTATATCCACGCGCTGGAATTGGCCATCGAACAGCGCATCTACAAGGTAGAGCATCCCGTCTCTGAGAAGCTACGCGCCCTGGCCGAGCGTCTGGGGAGCTTAAACGCCGGCCCCCGTGATATTGTCGAGTTACACACTCAAAGCCTCGTCCGAGTGACGGAGAAGAGAAATGGTAAACACACCACCGCTAGAGATTGGAAGGCTAAAGCCTATACCGAGGAGGGGCGCTTGATCGCCTTAGAATTGATGGGATACTTGGCCGGTTATTATCAGATTCGATGCGCAGGAGACCACATCACGGCCCAAACAGGGGGTGACCATGTTGCAAGTTCATAAAGGCGTCGCAAATTCGGAGACCTATGAGGCTTCTGACTCCCAAAGAGAGAGGGGAAAGGGAAAGGACATAGATATGGCTACATATCATTTCAAGTTGTATATCGTCGGCCAGACCCTCCGATCTCAAAATGCCATCGCTCACATTCAACACATCTGCCGCGAGCAACTGGGCGGCAATTACCATCTAGCCATCATTGACATTCTAGAGCAACCACAAATGGCAGAACAAGATAAGATTTTGGCAACGCCAACCCTGGTCAAGGAACAACCGCTCCCTATCCGGCGGGTGATTGGCGATCTCTCAGAGCCAGAGAAGGTTTTGCTCGGATTAGGGTTGAATCCTCAGAAAATATACGCACCCAGTGACCATGAATCAGATGCGAAAGAGGCAAATGGAGGTGGTGAAAATGAACCGGGAAATCATTAAGATGACAAAATTGAAGACGGGTATGTCAGGATTTGATCTGGTGACCAAGGGCGGCCTCCCTAAAGGACGCACCACTTTGGTCACCGGCACAGCGGGGAGCGGGAAGACGATCTTCGCCAGTCAATTTTTGGCCGAAGGTATCCGCAAAGCCGGGGAAGCGGGCGTCTTTGTCACCTTCGAGGAGACGCCCAACGACATCTGCAAGAATGTCGCGTCCTTAGATTGGGACATCGGAACGTGGGAAGCCGAGGGCAAATGGACCTTTGTGGACGTTTCGCCGGAGACGCACGCCGAAACGGTCATCGTGGGCGCGTATGATTTGGGCGCGCTGCTCGCCCGGATCGAGCACGCCGTCAAGAGCACCAACGCTAAGCGCGTGGCGATAGACTCGCTGGGCGCGATCTTCAGCCGCTTCGACGACAACGCGAAGATCCGAATGGAGCTACTCCGCATCTCCGCCGCGCTCAAAGAGATGGGCGTGACCGCCGTGATGACGGCGGAGCGCAGCCGCGAGTACGGCAACATCACGCGCTACGGCATCGAGGAGTTCGTGGCCGATAATGTCATCATCCTGCGCAACGTGTTAGATAACGAGAAGCGCCGCCGCACAATCGAGATCCTCAAATTCCGAGGCACCGACCACCAAAAGGGCGAGTATCCCTTCACGATCCTGCCGGAAGATGGCTTCATCGTCGTGCCGCTCTCCGCTATCCAGTTGAAGCAGAAATCATCCAACGTCCGCGTCACCTCCGGGAACGAGGTGCTGGACAAGATGTGCAGCGGCGGATTCTTCCGCGATTCGGTCATCTTGGTCTCCGGCGCCACCGGCACGGGCAAAACCCTGTTGGTGACCCAATTCATCGCCGGCGGGGCCAAAAACGGCGAGCGCAGCCTCCTCTTCGCCTTCGAGGAGAGCCGCGAGCAGCTCTTCCGCAACGCCCAAGGCTGGGGCATCGATTTCCGAAAGTGGGAGGAAGAGGGCAAGCTCAAGGTGGTCTGCGAGTATCCAGAGGTCCGGGGGCTGGAGGATCAACTATTGAAGATGAAAGAGATCATCCGGGAATTCAAGCCCAATCGCGTCGCCGTCGATAGCCTCTCGGCGCTGGAACGGGTGGCGACCGTTCGTGGCTTCCGCGAGTTCGTCATCAGCCTCACCTCTTTCATCAAGCACGGCGAGGTGCTGGGCCTGTTCACCAACACCACCCCCACCTTAGTCGGCGGCACCTCGGTGACGGAGGCGCATATCTCCACGCTGACCGACTCGATCATTCTGCTGCGCTACGTCGAGATGTACGGCGAGATGCAGCGCGGCATGACGGTGCTCAAGATGCGCGGCTCCCAGCACGACAAGGACATCCGCTCCTTCAGCATCGATGGCGAGGGCATGCACATCGGCAAGCCCTTCCGCAACGTCGCCGGCATCTTGGCCGGCCAACCCACGCAGATCACCCCCGACGAGATCAGCCGCCTCAGCGGATTATTCCAAGAGCCATGACGAATGA
>CAYXVS010000127.1:0-8410 GCA_964468735.1 uncultured Anaerolineales bacterium
TTTGTCTCTCAAAGCCATAGGAGGTAACCCATGGAGTATCGTTCGTTAGGACGCACCGGTGTGCAGGTCAGTGAACTCTGTTTGGGATGTATGAACTTCGGCGGGCGCACCGAGCCGGAGGACTCGTACGCCATCATCGACCGCGCCCTTGACGCCGGGATCAACTTCTTGGACACGGCCAACGTCTACAGTCGCGGGCGCAGCGAGGAGGTCGTCGGCGAGGCGCTGAAGCGCAACGGCCAGCGCGATCAGATCGTGCTGGCGACGAAGGTGCACGGTCGCATGGCGGATGACGACCCCAACGCCTGGGGCAACAGTCGCCGCCACATCATCGAGCAGTGCGAGGCCAGCCTGCGCCGCTTGCAGACCGATTACATCGACCTCTACCAGATCCATCGCCCGCTGTCCAATTTGCCCATCGACGAGACCCTCCGTGCGCTGGATGACCTCATCCGCGCCGGGAAGGTGCGCTACGTCGGCACGAGTACCTTTGCCGCGTGGCAGGTGATGGAGTCGCTGTGGGTGGCCAAGGAGCTGGGCCTCAATCGCTTCATCTGCGAGCAGCCGCCCTACAATTTATTAGATCGCCGCATCGAGCGGGAATTGCTGCCGATGGCGCGGACCTACGGCATCGCCACTATTCCCTGGAGTCCGCTGGCGGGCGGGCTGCTCACCGGCAAATATCGCCGCGATGAGGAACCGCCGGAGGATGCGCGCTACGCCGATGTCGAAGGGAAGCCGTGGATGGAACGCCGCCTGACGCCCGGCGTCTACGATGTGGTCGAGGCGTTGGACCCCCTCGCGGAGGAGAAGGGCTGCTCGATGGCCCAATTGGCCTTGGCGTGGGTGCTGCGCCAGCCCGGCGTGACCAGCCCCATCATCGGGCCGCGCACGATGTCCCAACTGGAGGATAACCTAGGCGCGGTCGAGGTCGCCATCACCGACGAGGATCGTGAGGCGTTGGACGCAGTCTCTGCGCCCGGCGGGATGTTGGCGCCGTTCTATGACGCGGACTTCGGCCCGCACGAGTATCGGTGGTAGACTCTCCTTCCGGGAAGCTAATGTTTCGTAGCTTCCCGGAAGGGTAACCTTTTAGTCTTGTGAGGTGCAACGCACTTTTGGGCTATTACCAAGTATATGACTGCATCAGGAGTAACTGTTACCTAGATCCAAGTGCGTTGCACCTTAATATACTCATTAAGCTAAACAGGTACCCGGAAGGTTTACACGATAGCATCATAGCAAAGGAGAGCCGTTGATGATCGAAAAGAAAGCTTTTGGTCGGACGGGACACATAAGCACCCGCACTATTTTTGGAGCCGTGGCGGTGGGCCGTGTGACGCAAGAAGAGGCGGATAAGACGTTGGAGGTGCTGTTGGAGTACGGCATCAATCACATCGATGTCGCGCATTCCTATGGGGATGCGGAGTTGCGCATCGGGCCGTGGATGAAGGAGCACCGCGACGATTTCTTCCTGGCGACCAAGACGGAGCAGCGCACGCGCGATGGCGCTTGGCGCGAGTTGGAGCAGTCGCTGGAGCGGATGCGCGTCGATACTATCGATCTGTGGCAGATGCACCTGCTCATCAAACCAGAGGAATGGGAGACGGCGATGGGGCCGGGCGGGGCGCTCGAGGCCTTCATCGAGGCGCGTGATCAAGGCATCGTGCGCTATTTGGGCGTGACCGGTCACGAGGTGCTCGTCCCCAAGATGCACCTGCGCAGCCTGGAGCGCTTCGACTTCGATGCGGTGCTGTTGCCCTACAACTATCCGATGATGCAGAATCCCGGCTATGCTTATGCGTTCAATTTGTTGGTCGGCGTGTGCGAGGAGCGCAACGTCGCCGTGCAGACGATCAAATCGCTGGCGCGCCGCCGCTGGGGCGAACGCGAGCGGGAGTACGCGACGTGGTATCAGCCGTTGGAGGAACAGGCGGCCATCGACAAGGCCGTCCATTGGGTGTTGGGCGATCCGCGCGTCTTTTTGAACACCACCGGGGATATTCACCTCCTGCCCAAGATCTTGGACGCGGCCACGCGCTTTGAATCTCGCCCCTCCGATGAGGAGATGGAAGCGCTCGCGGCGGAGAAGGACATGGCGCCCCTCTTTGTGTAGGGTTTGGTCACCTTCTCGGAAGCTCACAATGGCCGGAACCAGCTTCCGGGAAGGTGACTCACACCAAAAACACGTTACGGGGGACTATTTGACTATTTGACCAAAGACTATTCGACTATTTTTAAGGAGACCATACCTATGGACTATCGTTATCTAGGACGAACCGGATTGAAAGTCAGTGAGCTATGTTTGGGCGCGATGACCTTCGGGCGTGAGGCCACGGAGGAGGTCGGGCGTCAGTTGTTGGATCGCTTCGCGGCGGCGGGCGGCAACTTCATCGACACCGCCGATGTTTATGGGCGCGGTACGTCGGAGGAGGTCGTCGGGCGCTGGCTTCAGAACAAGCGCCGCGAGGATTTCGTCATCGCGACGAAGGTGCGCTTCCCGATGGGCGAGGGGCCGAACGACGTGGGCCTGAGCCGCAAGCACATCTTAGCCGGCGTGGAGGAGAGCCTCCGCCGCTTGCAGACCGACTACATCGATCTCTACCAGGTACACGCCTGGGACCCCGGCGCGCCGCTCGAAGAGACGTTGGCCACGCTGGACAACTTAGTCCAGAGCGGCAAAGTCCGCTACATCGGCGTGAGCAACTTCGCCGGCTGGCAATTGCAAAAGGCCATCGACATCAGCCTGCAACTGGGCTGGGAGCCGTTCGCGTCGCTGCAACCGCTCTATAACCTGCTGGATCGGTCGATTGAGTGGGAGCTGTTGCCCATCTGCCAAAACGAGGGCCTGGGCGTCATCCCCTGGAGTCCGCTGCGCGGCGGATGGCTCAGCGGGAAATACCATCGCGGGATGGACGGCCCGCCGAGCGGCTCGCGGGTCGAGAAGGCGGAGGCGGAGGACTGGGGCGAGGCGTGGAGCAAGTACAACACCGAGCGCACGTGGCGCGTCATCGATGAGCTGTTCGCTGTGGCCGAGGAGGCGGAGAAGACGCCCGCGCAGGTGGCCCTCAACTGGCTCGTGCATCGTCCCGGCGTGACGGCGCCCATCATCGGCGTCCGCAAGATGAAACATCTGGAGGACAACTTAGGCGCCACCGGCTGGGCCTTGAGCGCCGAGCAGATGGATCGCTTGAACGCCGTCAGCCAGCCGGACATGCCCTATCCCTATGACATGATGCCCCGCCTCGAGGGACAACGCGGCCGCGCGTAGGTTTCAGCAGGATCACATCAACCAAAAAGCCCTGGGAAGTCACACCCAGGGCTTTTCTCTTCGTATCAGTTTACTTTTATGAGTAGATCAAGGTGCAACGCACTTGGACTTAAGTAACCGTTACGCCTAATGCCCCACATTCTTGGTGTTAAGCCCAAAAGTGCGTTGCACCTCACAAACTAAACGGTACATTCTCTTCTATCTGCTCCATCTGCTCCATCTGCTGATTAGCTACAATCCCTTCTCATACACGCGATAGGTGCGGTAGTGCTCCGCATTGAAGTTGGCGGCGGTCTGTCGCATGGGACGATTGCTCTCCAGCACCCACGAGATTTCCATCCACTTGTAGCCCTGACGTAGCCCGGCGCAGAGCGTCTCCCAGAAGAGCAGCGCGTCGACGCCGATGCCGCGATACTCCTCGATCACGCCGCCGGCGAACCCCCGGATCGTCGTGATGCTCTTGCGGATCTTCCACCAATAGACGAGCTTGAGCATCGACCACCATTCCGGCTCGCCGGGCCGGGGATAGGCGCGGAGCAGCAGCTGATTGATGTCCGGCAGCGGTAACATCGCGCCGATGGTCTCCCCATCTTTTTCCGCAAAGAAGACCACGTCGAAATCCACGAACGGCCTGAGCTGTTTGATCTCGTAGTCCAACTCGTCGTCTGTGAGCGGGACAAACCCCCAATTTTTGGACCACGCGGCGTTGTAGACGCGCTTGAAGCGCTCGGCTTCCGCGTCGAAGTTGCGCGTATCGAAGGGCTGAATTTTGATGTTGTTCCGCTCCCGAATCCTCTCCACGACGCGCATCACCTTTGGGTTGACGCCGGCGCCGTCGAGCGTGTATTGGCTCAGATCGGCGCAGTAGGCGTAGAGATCCTGCGCTTTGGCGTAGCCCTGGCCCGCGATAAAATCGACGTAATAGCGGGGATTGTACGTCGTCAATAGGACGGGCGGCCCGTTCCAGCCATCGACGAGCAGACCGCACTCCTCGTTGGTCGAGAAGCTCATCGGCCCGCGAATGGCCGTCATCCCCTCGCTGCGCACGAAATCCTCGGCGGCCGCCAACAGCGCATCCGACGCCTCGCGATCCTCCAGCACCTCGTAGAGGCCGAAGAAGCCGACCTTCTCATCCCAATACTCGTTGTGCCGCTCGTTGATCAGCCCCGCGATGCGCCCCACGATCCGCCCATCGCGCCGGGCGACGAAGTAGCGCACCTTCGCGTGCTCGTGAAAGGGGTTGACGTCGGGATCGATGAAGTCCTCCCGCTCCGAAACCAACGACGGCGCCCAATAGGGATCGTCTTTGTAGACCTCCCACTGAAACTCGACAAATTCCCGCCGCTCCTCCGCCGTCTCGATGGGGGTGATGATGAGGTTGTCAGACATTGGCTCCTCCTTCAAAATTAGTCAGATAGTCAATTAGTCGAGTAGTCAAAAAATAATCTCTGTGTAGGCGCCCGCAGATAGATGCGATTATAGACCCTTCCCTTGTTTGGTCAATCAAATGCAATTCTAATCTTTTTCTAATCCCCTCGTGCAGCTCCTGGACGGGGGGGCTGACCGATGGGCACGGGCGCACGGTTGACTTCACCAACACCATCATTATCATGACGAGTAACATCGGCCGCCGCTGGAGGGCCGGTTCGAGTCCGGCGATACCGTCCGCGTGACGGGCGAGTCGGAAGGCGAGCCGAATGGAGAGGAGACGTTGGCCTTAGAGAAAGCCTGAGCAGGCCGTCGCCGTTCGAGTAATCCCACCGGCGGGACGCACATCGACATTTGAGAAATGTTGCGATGGTGCATCCCGCCGCTTTTTTGTCCTCGCGCCGCCCCTCGCTGGCTTGCTGGCCAATCTGCTCGCGGGGATTGTGTAGTTGGGCAGTCACCGTTTAGTTTGTGAGGTGCAACGCACTTTTCGGCTTATCACTAGGCACATCCTGCATGAGGCGTGGGTTTTCCTTCCGTTTAAGTGCGTTGCACCTTGCTCTGCTCAGAGACCATTACATTGACTATTCCGGCCGAGTGGTTGGAAGGAAAAAATTGGGATCAGGAGGAATTGCATCAGGCTTTTCGTTGGGGTTTGGAAAAGCTTCGGAAGGGGACTGAGAAACGTGAATCTCCTGATGAGGTCATCCAGGCGCTTCTTAGCACAGGGTGCATTCGACATTTGAGTGGCGCAGCGATAGCGGATGCCCCTCGTCAGTCGCCGCCTGCTTTGTCAGGAATGCCGACAAGTGATGTGCTGATCGCGCAACGGCGATAAGTCGTTCCCAGATATTTTTTGATCAAAACAATGCCCCCTCGCGGGGCATTTTTCTTTGAAGTGTAGTTCGCAAAAACAAAAGCGCCCTCAGCTCTGTGCAAGCAACTGAGGGCGCTTTGCTCGTCGCCTCAACATCCTGTTGACGCCTCTGGCGCGCGCATTAGGAATCCGGATGTCCCACCGGCAGCAGATATAGCGGCTGATGGTCCTGGGGCAAATCCAACGCCGATTGCACTTGCTCATCTTTCATCGCGCCAATAGGGACGCTCCCCAGCCCCAAAGCCACAGCTTGCAGCAACATATTTTGCGCGGCGTGTCCAACTTCCATGTGGACGTAACGCGACGCTCGGTCGCCGTAGCGTTCGGCTGTGCGCCCGTAGACCCCGGTAAAGAGAAAGATCGCCGGCGCTTCTCGTAAAGCATCTTGGCGCAACCCGGCCTCCCATACCGCCGAACGCATATCCTCTGCGATCAACTGCGTCAAGCGATGGCCGTCGGGCCGATAGTGGTACAGCCCCTCTGGAAGGATGACGTACAACTCCAGGGGATACAACGCGCCCGCCGAGGGCGCCGCCCTGTGCCCCTGATGATCGGTGATGCCCTGCGCCGCCCAGAGCAACTGCCCGATGTGCTCCTCCGTCAGCGGCTCTGATGTGAACGTCCGCACCGAACGCCGCTCGGCAATCGCCGCCTCCAGCGCCATATCCCCCTCCAAATTCGGCGCCAGCAACTCCTGGTTGAAGGAATTTTCAGGCAAATCCGTTGGCGTAGCCTGACACGCTCCGCTGCCTATGACCAACAACGCCAAAATGTCGATCCACAATAGACGTTTCCGTATGAGATACATGACAGCCTCCTCTGTATTAGTGTGATTCGCTCATCGGCAAACTACCTATATAAAAAGTCTAAGGGATACGGACGAGAATTGCAAATCTCATTTGCACCATACCCCGGATCCCGGAGCAAATTTAGACCGGCTGCTTATCAGATGCCTGAGAACTGCTTCATCCGTCCTTCAACTACAAGATTTGCGCAGCGATCCAAGCTGGGTATACTGTTTGTAGTGAGGCACGAAATGTAATGAAGTGCCGTAAGAAATCAAACGAAAGGACATGACCATGCCACGTTTTCTCCACCTGGCCGATGTGCACCTCGGCTATCAACAATACGGCCTCAAGGCGCGCTTCAACGACTTCAGCCGGGTCTTTCTGCACCTGGCCGATGAAGCATGCGGCCGCGAGGTCGATTTCGTCCTGCTGGCGGGCGATCTCTTTCACAAGCGCACCGTCAATCCGCTGGCGATGCGCGCCGCCATCGCGGGCCTCGAGCGCTTGCAGGCCGCGAACATCCCCGTGCTGGCCGTCGAGGGCAATCACGAGCGGGCCTACTATCGCGAGCAATACTCCTGGGTCGATTTTTTGGACGCGATGGGCTACCTGCGCCTCCTCACCCCGCGCTTCGAGCAGGGCCGCGCGCTTCTCACGCACCACGGCGACGCGGGCGGCGCCTACGTCGATCTGCCCGGTGGGGTGCGCGTCTACGGCCTCAAATACCTTGGCGCGTCGCTCTCGAAGGCGGTGCGCGGCTTCGCCGAGGCTCTTGATGATATGGATCACAGCGGCGTGGCCTACGCCATCCTGATGATGCACGCCGGCCTGGAGGATCAACTGCCCCACGTGGGCCGGCTCACCTACGATGACGTCGCCCTGCTCCGCGAGCACATCGATTACGTGGCGCTCGGCCACATCCACAAGCCCTACGAGGTCGAGGAATGGATTTACAACCCCGGCTCCCCGGAGACCTGCGGCATGGATGAGACGCAGTGGCCGGAGCGCGGCGCTTATCTCGTGGAGATTGCGCCCGGCGATTCGTCCGCGCATCGCGCCACGCTGCTGCGCGCGGAACGCCGGCCCTTCCATCGCTTCCGCCTGGAGGTGGACGCGCTCACCGATCCCCACGCCGTCTACGACGCGGTGCGCGATCTCATCCGCCGGAAGGACGGTCGCGTGGCGCACAATCCCGCGCCCGTCGTGGAGCTTGCGCTGTACGGCGTGCTGCCCTTCAACCGCTACGAACTCGATCTGGACTACATCCGCGCGCTGCTGGAGGAGGCCTGGTCGCCGCTGACGGCCCGCGTCCAGAGCAAAGTCACGCCGGCGGAATTCGAGATCGACGTGGACGCCGAGGCCAGCCGCCCGGAGCTGGAGGCGTCCATCCTCCGGCAGCTCATCGAGCGCGACGAGCGCTACCGTCCCCAGGCCGAAGCGTGGACGGCGGGCGCCCGCACCCTCAAGCGCCTTGTCTTGGAGGAAAGTGCGCCCCCCGCCATCGTCGACCACCTCCGCACCCTCCACGCCGAGTTGATCGAATAGGTTGTTGAGATTGACTGAGTTTTTACGTCAAACAAGGAGCCGTGATGAAATCCCAAATGGCCGTTTTTGAGCAAATTCAGGCATTGATTGCCCCGTTCAGTATAGAGGAACGCTTAGCGCTGATTCGGGAGATAGCGGCTATGCCGCCGTCGTTTTCGACAGAGACGCTTTCTCCCTCCTTGCCGCAGCCATTTTCTACGCAGCTATATCGGGAACAAGCTGCATGATATGCGTTGCCTGCCGAGGAACGCAAGTGTTATCAAGGTGAATATGTGGCGCTCCATCAGGGCAAAGTCGTCGATCATGACCCAGATCAGCGTGCTCTCTACATCCGTATCCGCGAACGCTATGGGCGCGCGCCCGTACCTATTCTGCCCGCTGATCAAGAACAGCCTCCCACCTTCGTCATTCACAGTCCTCGCTTGGAGCCGATCCGATGACCACGCTAACAACTTGTTAAGACGCTGACTCGCATTTGCCGCTTTGTCCATTTGTTGCTTT
>CAYXVS010000128.1:0-8374 GCA_964468735.1 uncultured Anaerolineales bacterium
GTTGAGTATAGAATCTTGACAAACGGCCTTTCATTGCTATAATGTGACGTGCTCCCAGTAATGTTGTAATTCCAAGCCGGTGCTGAGCATCGGTAGTACGAAGGGGGGGATGAGCGTGACCTATGTGGTAGCGGATGATCATGAATCGTTTGATGCGCTGCTGCGCCGCTTCAAGAAGAAAGTGCAGCGCGACCGTATTCTTTCGGAAATTCGCAAGCGACGTTACTTTGAACAACCCAGCGTAATCCGAAAGCGCAAGCGATCTGCCAAGTTGCGCAAGAGTCGGCGAACGTCGTTCAAAGACCGTATGCAACAATACTAAATATAAGTTGATCCATTTCACAATCGCACCATAAGGGAGAATATGACGCTTAAAGAGAAGCTCGAACAGGATTTGCATGAGGCTATGCGCCAGCGCGACGCGCGACGTAAGGGCGTGTTGCGGATGGCTTTGTCCGCTATCCAGACGGCAGAGGCGACGCGAAAAGAACCATTGCCGGACGACGAAGTTGTTGTGTTGCTCCGCAAAGAGGTCAAGCGTCGCGAAGAGGCATTACAGATGATGCAGGACGCAGGCCGCGAGGATTTGGCGCCGGATGAGGAAGCGGAGCTGGAAATTCTGCGAGCTTATCTGCCGCGTATGATGGACGAATCGGAGATCACAGAGTTGGCCAAAGAGGTGATCTCTGAGATTGATGCCACGTCACCCTCTGATATGGGAAGGGTCATGGGAGCGCTTATGCCCAGCGTCAAAGGGAAAGCCGATGGGCGCGTGGTGAGTCAAATTGTCCGTCAACTATTGGCTGAATGAGATGCTGACGCCTTGGATCTAAGTTTTTATTGAGAGAGATACCTAGGGAGCCTCCACAGGATGGCTCCCTTTTTACTTTGGATTAAAGGATGCCCCAAGACTTATCTAGAAGTTGGATAGTGATTCAGGTGCTGTTCGGGCTGGGATTGATTGCCACAACCACCTTTATCCTGGTCGTCGCGCTCCCGGACGGTTACGATCTGGACGTGGGCGATCTTGCGACGCGTGACATTCGCGCGCCGCGAGATATTACCTTCATTAGCGAGATTCGCAGTGAGCAGGCTCGCCAGGAGGCTGTGCGCAACGTCGAGCGGATTTACACCTCGCCCGACGCTATGGTGGCCCGCCAACAACTGGAGCGGATGCGCGAGGTGCTTGCCTTCCTCGGCGCGCTGCGATCGGACCCCTATGCTTCAGATGCACAGCGCTACACCTGGCTCCTCGCCGTGGATGAGTTGCAGGAATTCCCGCGCAGTGACGCAGAGGTGATTTTCGATCTGCCGGAGGAGAACTGGAACCGCGTGCAGTTGGAGTCCCTGCGATTGTTGGATCAGGTGATGCGCCAGGAGGAGATCCGCGAATCCAACTTGATGGAGGTGCGCGAGTGGGTCCCCGTCTTGGTCCCCTTCGATTTGGCGCAGGATGAGGCGGATCTGGTGTCCGAGCTGGTTGTGCGCTTCATTCGCCCCAACGTCCTCTATGATGAGGCAGCCACTGAGCGCGCCCAAGAGCTTGCTCGTGAGGAGGTTGGCCCCGCCTTCCGCAGTTTTCGGAGCGGCGAGATCATCGTGCGTGAAGGCAATGTCGTCACCGCTTTGGATAAAGAGGCTTTTACCGAGTTAGATCTGACCGACCAACAGCGCAGCCAACTGGATATTGGTATCGCGGTGTTGTTTGCGAGCACCTTAACCCTCATTTTGGCCGGATATCTCGTGCGCTTGGAGCCAGATGTCTTAGATGGCGGGCGTCTGGAGTTGCTGATGTTCCTCTTGATCGCTGTCTTTATGACGTTGGCCCGGGTTTTGTTGCCCGCCGGCGATCTGTTGCCCTATCTCTATCCTGGCGCCGCGTTGGGCATGTTGCTGACGGCGACGGTGGGCGCGGTGCCGGCCATTGGCCTGACTGTCTTTCTTGGCATCGTCGGCGGTTGGATTGCGGGGCATTCCCTGAGTATCACGGCGTTGATCGCGTTGGGGGGCGTTGCCGCCGCGCTCACGTTGCCAAAGTATCCCTATACCGGCCCGATCTTTCGCTCTGGTTTTTTGGCCGGCTTAGTGAAGGCGGCGGCGTTGGTCGTTTTTCTATCCAGAGAGTTGAGCACTGAGCCGCTGAATGTTCTCGTACAGGCCGGCGTCTGCGTGGGGAGCGGCATTATCGCGGGCGGCTTGACCGTCGGCGGCCTCTTCCTACTCGCGCCGCCCTTCGATCTGACCACCAGCTTCCGGCTGACGGAATTGAGTCGTCCCAATCACCCGCTGCTCCAGCGATTGCTGCGCGAGGTGCCGGGGACCTTTAATCACGTGATGATGGTCGCGAGTTTGGCGGAGCAGGCGGCGGATCGTATCGGCGCTAACTCCATGCTCACGCGGGTGGGCGCTTACTATCATGATATCGGCAAGTTGACCCGCCCCTACTTCTTTTCAGAAAATCAGCAGGGCGTGAGCAATCCCCACGATCGCCTCGACCCCTATACCAGCGCCGAAATCATCGTCGGGCACGTGCGCGATGGGATGGAATTGGCGCGAAAATATCACCTGCCCGCGGAGGTGCGGGCGTTCATCACCGAACATCACGGCACTGCCAAGATCAGCTTCTTTTATCAGAAGGCGGTCGAGGCCGCCGAGGGCGAGGACAGCCTGGTGGATGAGTCGCAATTTCGCTATCCGGGACCGCTGCCTCAACGCCGTGAGACACTGCTCTTGATGTTGGCCGATAGTTCCGAGGCGGCGACGCGCGCGCGGCAGCCCTCCACGCCGGAGGAGTTGGAAGCGGTGGTCGATTATATTTTCCAGCAGCGCATACAAGGGGGACAATTGGATGAGTGTCCCATCACGATGCACGAGTTGAGGATGGTCAAGGACACGTATATCGAATTGTTGCGGGGCGCGTTCCATCCGCGCGTCAAATATCCCGAACCTAAGAAAACTGAGGATACATCTGATGAGTAAGAAACATCTGATTGACGTTCAAATCGAAGAACAACTCGCCGAAAAAGCGAAGATCGCGACGCGGCCGATCCGCGAGGCGGCGTTTAGTACATTGGATCACGCCAAGGTCGCCGAGCCATGCGAGGTGGCCATCGTCATCTCGGATGATGCGACGTTGCACGATCTCAACCGGCGCTTTCGCGGCGTTGACCGTCCCACGGACGTGATCGCGTTCACCAACGACCCGCGCGGCCCCTTTGGCGCAGGGACCGCTGGCATGCCCCGCTATCTGGGGGATATCGTGATCTCCGTCGAGCGGGCGGCCGCGCAGGCCGAGGAGGCCGGCGGCGCTTTGACTGAGGAATTGCAATTGCTCACCGTCCACGGCGTGCTGCACCTGCTGGGCTACGATCACATGACGCCGGCGGAGAAGACGCAGATGTGGACGGCGCAAGCTGACGTGCTCGATCAATTGGGCATCGATATCTCGTTACCTGAATGAACAACCCGCCCCATCAGCGTAACGTCCAACGCAACGTAAACTTCTGGCGCGGCTTCCAGTTCGCCGGCGAGGGCTTGCTCTACGCCTTTCGGACGCAGCGTAACTTTCGCGTCCATCTGATCGCGTCGGTCGCCGTCATCATTCTGGGGGCGTGGCTGCGACTTCCCCGGCAATCATGGGCCATTTTGGCCCTCGACATCGGCCTGGTGCTCACTGCCGAGATGATCAACACCGCGGCCGAAGCCCTCGTCGATCTGACCAGCCCCGAGTATCATCCGCTGGCGAAGCTCGTCAAAGACCTGATGGCCGGCGCAGTCCTCATCGTCGCGATGATCTCCATTTTCGTCGGCCTGCTGATCTTAGGCCCGCCCCTCCTGCTCCGCCTGGGATTCTAGTCCTACTCCACCGCCACCACAAGCCGATCCGCCCCCGTTGTCGGGATCACCCACCGCTCGCCCGTCAGCGGATCGTAGAGACCCACTGCCAGCGTCATCGCCCCCGCCGCGATCTCTTCCGGCGCCGCGAACTGATGCCACTGCACGAGCTGATCTCCCACCTCCAAACCGTAAGGATCCACCCACAACCCATCGTCGATGGCGAGGGGTGCGCCGCCCGCCCCCAGCAGATGCGCGAACACCTTGAGACGCGGCCCGTTGTAGACACCCGGCGGCGGCGGATGGGGGCGCCACTGCTCTTCAGGGAGCGGCAGCGGCGCGATGACCCGCCACCACACCGTCGCCTGGATGGTAGCGCCGGGCGTCTGCGCATCCGACCACCTCACGGCGTCCAAGGCCAGCGCATCGGCGTAGGGCTGATCTGCTAGTCGCCTCGCCTCGATATCGTGCCTCAGCGCGTCCTCCGGCGGTTCCGGCAGCGTGACGCGATACCCCAGCATCCCCTCCGGCGCTGCGATGACCTCGCTCAAAATCGCCGCCGCTGCCGGGTGCGGATTGATCTCATCCTGGGTATAGAAGCGCATCGCGCCGCCGTTGGTCGCCA
The DNA here is from genome assembly GCA_964468735.1 of uncultured Anaerolineales bacterium. Lineage (GTDB taxonomy): Bacteria > Chloroflexota > Anaerolineae > B4-G1 > SLSP01 > JAAAOZ01. The sequence continues at coordinate 4,460 of CAYXVS010000128.1, forward strand.
GCGCGCGCGCCGGATTCACCCACCGCACCGCAACATCTGGACGTCGGACGTCGGTTTGAAAGGCTGCCTTATCCCACGGCCCCGCCAAGAAGCTGCCCGCGCTTATCTCGGTTATCTCTGGGTGCGCATCGACGTACTCGGCCAGCGCGCGATAGTCGGCGCGGTAGAGAAAGCGCACCATCGAGTGCTGTGGCCAGCGCACGAAGTAGTCCGGCAGATCGCGCGCGCCCACCAGCGCCAACGTCGCCAGCGCCAGCGCCAGCGGCAGCGCCGCCCGCGACCATCGCCGGGCCGCTGCTTTTATTGCTATATTGGTTGGCATGCTCAGTAAAAGATAGACGGCGGGCAGGGCGAAGATCGTGTGCCCGTAGCTCGATGGCGGCAGGCTGATGAACGCCGGCGCGATCCCCACGCCGAGCCATAGCAGCAGCATCCGCGCGGAGGGCTGATCTAAGCGCCAGAGGCGCGTCGCCACGCCTAAGTAGAAGAACAGCGCGCCCGCCAACCCGAAGACCGGACGTCCCCCGATGTTATAGAGCCATTCGGGATCGCCCTGCGCGTGGAACATCCCCAGCGTCGTCCACGTCGTCTCGACCAGCGGCCCCACGTCGCCTTCCAGCAGCGCCGTGATAGGGACGGCGACCTCGCTCACCCGCGCGTCCCCGCCCGGCGCGCGCATCGCCGCCCAGAACATCGGCGCGGCCAGCAGCGTCCCCGCCATCACCCCTAGGAGATAGCGCCGCCAGCGCGCCTTATCCCGGAGCAGCGCCGCGACGTAGGGCCGGCCCAACTTGGCCGTGGCCGCCGACTTCGTCCCCACGAAGGGCAGCGCCACGAGCAGCAGCGGCGGCATCAAGCGCCCGGCGTAGTAGGTCAACAGCGCGCCCGCCGTCCCCAGCGCCAATCCGATGATCCCCTTGCGCGCGGGCGGACTTTCATCCTGGAGCAGCCGCCATCCCCAGTAGAGCGCGCAGAGCATCCACGGCAGCGCGCCGATGTGGCGGATGGCGACGCGACTGTACATCAGCGCCCAGAACGAGACTGCGACCAGCGCGCTGGCCAATAAGCCCGTCGCGCGGGTGAACATCCGCCGCCCGATGGCCCACGTGAGTAACACGCTGAGTGTGCCGAACGTGGCCGCGATCCAGCGCGCCGAGGCTTGGTTGAGGCCCGCGACGGCGATGACCGGCGCGCGGAGCGTGTGATAGAGCGGCTCGTGGCCGGAAGCGCCCGCGAAGTAGAGCTGCGGGCCGCTCTCCAAAATGCGCTGGGAGAAGGCGTAGAGTTCGATGAGGTCGTCATCGCGCCAGCCGGGCGGCGCCTCCATCAACGCCGCCCAGCGCAGGCCCCATGCCAGCAGCAGCACGGCGACCAGGCCGATGCGTTCCCATCTCTTTAACGGGTGATTCATTTCAGCACCTCGCTCACGGCGCGTGTGTCACATCGAAGGGGAGCAGCACGCGCGTCAAGTTGTCGATAGGGAGCGCCAGAGGGAGGCGCACAAAATCCTCTTGGCGATAGAAGCCGACGGCGAAGCCGTACACGCCCGGCTTTAGATCCTCCGGCAGCGGGTAGCGATGATGTTGCACGAAGCGGTCGCCGGCCTGCCACTGCCACGCCGGCGCATCTAACCGGTCTACTTGCGTGACCAGTTCGTTCTTCGCGTCGATCAGGTGCGAGAAGAGCGTCAGCGCCGCTGGATGCGGCGCGCGGATCTCCCACGCCGTGATGACATCGACCGTGGCGCCCGGCGCGGCCACCGGCGGCGTGACTTGATAGCCGACGAGGTCGATGGCGTCGGCGTAGGAGATGGGGAGCGTGACCATTTGGTTGTAGGGGCTGGGCGGCCCGTCGTGCAGCGCGACGCGCGCCTCCTTGCGCATCTCGGCCAGGACGGCGGTCCATCCGGCGTCAGCGTCCCAACGATAGCCGGACAGCGTGGTGTGCAAATCGTCCGGGCGAAAGTTCAGCGTCGCGGTGGGCGCGAGGGATGCCTCATCGTCGATAATTGCGCGGAGTGGGGGGCTGAGCGGCGCGAGCGTGTCGGTGTAGAGACGGCTCTCGCCGCGCGGGAAGAAGAGCGCGCCGCGCCCGTCGGCCCAGTGCAGCGTGAGATCCTCGCGGCGGAGGGCGACCTCCATTGTGTAGGGATCGTGGAACTCGCCGGGGTAGATGCTGCTGATCACGACCGGCGTCTGAGCGGGGGAGGCGTCCAAGCGGCGGCCCAGCGCCACGACGTGGTGATGATAGATCACGCGGACATCCGGGTGCTGCGCCCAGCGCACGAAGTAGGCGTGCGCCATCTCCCCGCCTGTGATGAGCAGGCCCGCGCCGAAGAGGGCGAGCATGCGCGCGGGTGTGAGCGCCGGGAAGCGGCGCCGCATCTGGCCCCAGAGCGCGTCGGAGCCTAACGCGATCAGCAGGAAGATCGCGGGCAGCGCGCCGATGGCGTGGAGCGTGTTGTACTCGACCGGGGCTAAGAAGGCCGGGGCTAAACCGCCGCCTAACCACAGCAGCGCGAAGGCGTAGCGCCAATCGCGCAGGCGGCGCAGCGCGACGCCCACGCCGATCAAGAACGCGAGCGCCAGCAGCGGCTCCAGCGCTGGGCGGCCGGCGATGTTGTAGAGCCAGCGCGGGTCCGCGCGCCAGAAGAGCATCGGCAGCGAGGCAGTGATGTTCCCCCAGAGCGGCGCGAAATCGCCCCCCCGCGCCGCCGTCAAGGCGCCGCCCAGTTGCCCGATGCGCGTCTCCAATTCGGGGTTGGCGCGCAGGTGAAGCGCCAGCGGCAGGCCAATCAGGCCGGCGATGAGCACGACGGCGACGGTCCCCTTCCAGATGCTTCGCAACGTGGCGCGATTCAGCGCGGCGAGGGCGATCAGCAGAGCGAGGTACCACAGCACCATCCCCCGACTGGCCATGTAGGTGTAGAAGCTCGCGCCCAACGCCAGCCCCGCCAATCCGTAGCCGATCCAGGCGCGCTCGTCCCGCACCGCGTGATCGTAGGCCAGCGCCGAGGCGGCTAACAGCGCCGGGAGCGTGGGCGCGCGCAGCCCGACCCGGCCCATTATCTGCGCCCAGAAGCTCACAGCCAACGCCGCGCCCGCGAAGAGCGCCGCGCGTCGGCCCCACCAGCGGCGCGCCAGGACGACGGTCAGCACCCAGGTGGCTAAGCTCCACAACACCGTCGTCAGCCGCAGCGTGAAGATGCTCTGCCCTATCAGGAGCGTGAGCGCCGCGACCGAGTAATTGTACAGCGGCTCGTGGCCATAGCCGACGGGGAAATAGAGGTGATGCACGCCGCGCAGAATCGCGGCGCTATCGTGGCCGTTACTGGCCTCGTCGTGCGTCAGGCCCGGCGGCGCGACCGTCAGCCCTGCGACCCGCAGCGCGAACGTGAGCAGCAGCAGGCCCGTGATCCCTATCCGGAACTTTCGTCGATTGGGTTGATCTCTCACAGGGGGTATATTATCGCAGAGGAGCGATTTGGCAAGGTTGGTGCGTCACGAAGTTCAACCAAGCAATGTGCTTGTTTAGCCTAGATGGTTTCTGATGGCTGAGAGGATATCTTCAGGCGTGGTTTCTGCGGAAGGCTGCACGTTCTTCTGAGAGGCTACGTGTTTGTGATGGGGGAAACTCGGCAAATGTGAGTGATGTGGAGCATTATCCCAGCCAATGATGAGATTGTTATCCGCATTGAGCCAGTAGTAGGCGTATCCTTCCAAGATGTCGCGGTAATACTGCTCATTGATGCGGATCGTGCTGCCATCAGTGAGAGTCACCTTGATCTTGAATGCGTTGTAATCGACTCTGGGAACGGTGATGTCTGCCACGTTCTCAGCCAGAATCGACCAAATACTGGTGATTCTATCCTCCAGCAGGGGATGCAAGGGGTTGCTCCAAGAGGGGCTGTAATGC
>CAYXVS010000129.1:0-5817 GCA_964468735.1 uncultured Anaerolineales bacterium
CAGGGTTAACTTTAGAGAAGCGCTTTTGTAGCTTCCCGGAAGGTTGCTCGACATAGCAACCAAGAAAAGAGTAAATTTATGAAAAACGAGCGACGGATCCAAGCGCCGTTTGACGAGGCCACGGTCGAGCAGTTGCACGCGGGGGACGAGGTGCTGATCGATGGCGTGCTCTTCACCGCGCGCGACGCCGCGCATCAGCGGCTAGTCGACTCGTTACGTGCGGGCGAAGAATTACCCCTCCCACTGACCGGCCAGGTCATCTATTATGTGGGGCCGGCGCCGGCCAAACCCGGTCACGTCGTGGGGCCGGCGGGGCCGACGACCAGCGGGCGCATGGACGCCTACACCCTCCCGCTGCTGGAGCGCGGCGTGCGGGGGCTGATCGGCAAGGGAACCCGCTCCGAGGAGGTCAAAGCGGCGTTAGTGAAACATCGCGCCGTTTATCTGGCCGCCATCGGGGGCGCCGCCGCGCTCATCGCCCAAGCGATCACGGCCAGTCGCATCGTCGCCTACGCCGACCTGGGCGCCGAGGCGATCCGCGAGTTCACCGTTGCGGGCTTCCCGGCCATCGTCGTGAACGACATCTACGGCGGCGATGCCTACGTCGATGGCCGCGCGGCCTATCTGGCGCGTTACGAAGCGGGAGACCTTCAAACGACGACGTGATTAGCAAATAGCCGGTTTGATAAGTTTGACTTTCATCTGGGTTTATTGGATAATGGCAACGTGTGACTCCCCTCTATCATTGAGCTGATAGATTATCTCATGAGCGCTTCTTTACCGGCGATGTAAAAGGTTCTCCCGATGAAAAAGAGCGGCCATCTTCACAAATTATTCCAGGCCATCAAATTGATGCTGGGTAAGCCTCAAATGGATCTCGACGTGAGGCCTTCCGAGGATCAACGTCATACTTTAGCGCCGGGCGAGCACGAGGCCTTCTACTTCCTTTTCACCTCGGCGGATGGCCAAATCAGCGGCGGGCTGCGTACGCTCTTTGGGCCTGATGATGTGCTGGAGATGATGGGCCTGCGCTGGACATCGTCTCCGGGGCGCGAGTATGCTTGGATGCACCAACAGCGCGTGGTCTACGCGCCGGAGGATCAGCCGCCGGACGATGCCTCTGGCCCTACGATGCATCTGATGTGTCAGTCGCCCTGGGAGCGTTGGCGTGGGCAGTTCGACGGCGAGGCTCAGAGGTATGAGGCAGGCACAGAATCTCTTCAGCTTGATCTGACCTTCCGCGCGATCACCGCCCCGGCGCGCTTTCGCCTCGGCGATTATGAACAGGTGCAGCAGGATGGGCGCTTGAGCGGCGCGATCCAAACGCCCTACGGCACATGGGCGGGCGAACTGATCAGCTATCGCGATCACAGTTGGGGGCAGCGCGGCGCCAGCGATATTCCGGGATGGATGATTTTGGACATCCCGGAACACCTCTATGCTTTTATTATCGGCACCGTCGAACGGCCCCTCTTTGGCGTGGGGCGCATCATCCAAGCTGATGGCGAGATGCAATCGGTGTGGCGCCCGCGGGTGCGGGAACTCGCGCCGGGCCGCTGGCAGATCGAGGACCGAAAGGTGGGGCTGGCTCCCTGGACATTCGAGCGCCTGGGGCCGGCGGGCATTTCCTATCTGGGGCGCGCCGGTCAAGAGGCGGTGCGGGCTGAAGCCTCCGCTGGCGATCTGTTCGTGGATAAGATTGGGCCGGCGGTATTTACTTCGCCGACCGGTGAGAAAATTGTCGGTTTCTGGGACGAAGCAAGGAGACTGGACTGATGGAAGAATGGTTGTTAAGTGGTTATAATACACAAGAGTCGGTGGCTGTTGCTCGCCCGTTGAGCCTGACTGGCGTTGCGGGTAAGGTCAACGATGGCGTCGATTGGATGCGCGAGACAATCTATCGCGGCATCGATGTGCCGGAGATCTCCGTGCCCCCGGCGCTATCCGTTCAGGGGTGGTTATATCTCAACGTTGATTATTCCGTTCGGATCGCCGTTTTGCCGTTTGATCCCACGACGTTGGGCGTGCCGGTGGATTTTCTAAAAGAGCATCCAGAGTATAAGGTGGAAAAACCACGGGTAGGATTATTGAAGGTTCTGCAAATCTTACTGCGAGGTCGAGAGTTATATCAGTGGGCTGTGAACTTTTATGACGAAAAGCTTCCCGCATTGGATGCGGAATTTCGTGCGTTCCATCATCGCTTGCGCGCCACGGAGCATGTGCCCCTGGAGGAGATCTGGTCTCACATGGATCAGGAGCACCATGATTTGGTAGGCACGGTGACGAATATTCATAATTTAGTCAACGTGATCTTGATTTCATTAGACAGTGTTCTGCAACAACAAGCGCCGGAATTGACGGGCTTGCTCGTGGGGCAATCCACCACCACCTCTCAATTAGGGCAGCGAGTTTGGGCGTTGCGCAACATCGCGCTTGAGTGTGGCCCGGCGGTCACCGATTTGCTTAAACAGGGGGTGGGAGAGCTGGATCGTTATGAAGCACTCCCAGAGGCGCAGCCTTTTGTGGATGCACTGCGTGCGTTCTTGAAGGATTATGGTCATCGTGGCCTGAAGTATGAGCTGGATGCTGCCGCTCCCCGCCTGGCGGAGCATCCTGAGCAGATTTTGTTGGCGGTGGCAGGGCAGTTGGATCAGGAGAATTCGCCCCTGCGTCGCGCCATCGATGTGCGGTCGTCGTTGGAATCTGACCTCCAAAACCTCCCGCTGCTCAAACGCGCCCTCTGGTCTCGGCTATTTAACTGGGCGCAGCATCTTATTGCTCGGCGAGAGGACTCCAAAAGCTTCCTCGCCTTGGTGCAATCCTCCACAGGGATGTTAGCGCAGCATCTCAAGCGATATTTTTACCCGAAGGCCCCGGATGATATTTTGCTCTTCTACACATTTAATGAATTTCAGGATTTCGTGCTGAGCCGGGGTAAGGTGAGCGTTCCCTTGGAAACGCTGAAGTGCCGCCGTCGAGAGTTTAAACTTCACTTTTCACAAACCCCGCCTCCGGAGCTAATCTGGTACGAGCCTGAGACGAGACATTGGCGTCCGGCCGTTGAGAGCGCTGATAAGGGAATTGAGGAAGCGCGAAACCAATTTCGGGGCATTCCTGCCAGCGCCGGATCTGGCCCCGTCGAGGGCGTCGCGGTCGTGACCAACGATCCTGTCGAGGCCGGGCGGCGTCTGCTGGAATTGGAGGGGGATGTGATTCTGGTCACCCGCCTCACCGATCCGGCCTGGTCGAGTCTCTTCGGCGGGCTGAGCGGCGTGGTCACGGAGTTGGGCGGCGTCATCTCGCATGCCGCCATCGTCGCTCGCGAGAACGGCTTGCCCGCCGTCGTTGGCATTCCGGAGATCACCAAGCGGGTGCGCGACGGCCAGCGCCTCTGCATCGACGGCGCTACAGGGATCGTTGATGTCTTGAAGTAAGTTTTCGCGGAGGGAAGTGCGATTGAATGATAGCCGTTGATTTGTCCTCTCAAGAAGATTATCGGCACGTGTTGGCTCCTGGTGAACACGAGGCCATCTACTTTCTCTTTACGACACCCGATGGCGACCTCTTTGGCATTTTGCGTCTCCTCTTTGGGCATCGGGATCTTTTGGAGATGGTGGCGTTACGCGTTGAAGGACGCACGTGGGTGCATCAACCCACGCTAATTTGGGATCGTCTCGCTACGCCAACGCCCAAAGCCGTTGGCCCCCATCTTAGCCTGACGTGTCATCAACCTTGGGTGACATGGCACGTTCATTTCGATCACGAGGTCGCCGCCGTGGATGATCCGGCTGTGCGTCGGGCGCTCTCCCTGGATCTGACCTTCCAGGCAACCATCGAACCGGCGTGCTACAGCTATGGCCCTTATCATCAAGCCGAACAAGAGGGCGGCCTCACAGGTCGCGTGCGGCTGGGGGAGGAGATGTGGGAAGGCGAGTTTATCTGCTATCGCGACCACAGTTGGGGTCGGCGTCCAATGCGCGCCAGCACGGGATGGGCCATCATTGTCATCCCTGAAAAGCTGTACGCAGCGGTGGTGTATATGGAGGGGAGCAACTTCTATATGGGTCGCGCTGTTACGCCCACGGGCGATTTTGCGCCCGTGCGCGAGTTGACGTTGGGCGATACCTCCAAGGGCTGGGCGTTGCACGTCCCGGCGCTGGGGCCAGGCGCCTTGACGCTGGCGCGGCTCAGCTCACCGATCTCGCTCTATCTGGGGCCGGCCGGCCACGAAGCTGTGCGTGATCAAGCGGCGCCGGGCGATCTGCTGCACGATCAAATTGGTCCAGCCCGCTACACCTCGCCGGACGGTGATCGGATGATAGGTTTCCTGGAATATGCGAGGAAGGAGATGCTATGAAGTCACAAACCGGTACGTTGGCCTTTGTCATTGCCGGGGTGACGACCGTGCTCTGCTGGCTGCTCTTCATCCTCTACTTCCATAACCCGGCGAGCCAGGCGTTCTTTGGGCTAGGCAATCTCCTCGTGGGGGTGGGGTGCCTGCTCATCGTCTTGGCGATGAGCACGCTGCGACGCGCGGGAGATCCCCAAGCGGCGGACGACTTCACGTCCACCACGGTGGTGGTGACGCGCGGCATCTACGGCCTCGTGCGTCCCTCTCCCTGGGCTGGATGCTGATGTACCCGGCGGCGATGCTGGTCAGCCAACATTGGATCGTCGTCCTCGTGGGCGCAATCGGCATCCTCAGCATCGACCGCATCACGCGCGTCGAGGATCACGATCTGGTCGAGAAATTCGGTGCGGACTATGAAGCCTATCGCCAAGATGTGCCCCGATTGAACATCCTCCTGGGCATCGCCCGGAAACTCCAACGCCGGGGATAACCTCGCTCGGCGCTGTCCCCTCTTTCCTCGAAGCGCAGACGTAGTTTTGGCATCCTCACGACCTGTGTCTGCTTAGTTTCATGAGCAGGCCAAGGTGCAACGCACTTGAACTGAAGGAAGCGCTGCCTCATGCAGGATATGCCTGGCAACAAGCCCAAAAGTGCGTTGCACCTCGATCTTTTTGCCCTCACAGCGCAAGGCCAAAACTGCCCAGGTGGGTTTCACTAATCGTGAAACCCACCCAATTGCCTCATGATGAAAATACGCTACACTTATACCTGTATCTCGATCTATCACATCACCAAAAAGGAGTGCAAACATGGGAACCGCGATTCGAGCCTTTATCTTAGATCTGGACGGTGTGGTCACCGATACCGCCGAGTATCACTTCCAGGGATGGAAGCGCTTGGCCGAGGAGGAGGGGATTTCCTTCACGAGGGAGGATAACGAGCAGTTGCGCGGCGTCTCCCGCCGCCAGTCCTTGCTGTTCTTGCTGGGCGAGCACAAGGAGGAGTACCCGGAAGAGGAGATCCAGGAGATGATGGCCCGCAAGAATGGCTATTATCAAGAGTTGCTGGAGGAGATCACCGAGGATGATTTCCTGCCCGGCGCGCAGGAACTGATAGCGGAACTGAAAGAGCGCGGGTTGAAGGTCGCGATTGGCTCCTCAAGCAAGAACACCCACACGGTGCTGAAAAACTTGGGCATCGAGGATGCGTTCGACGCGGTCGCGGATGGCCACAGCGTGGCGCGCTCCAAGCCCGCGCCCGATCTCTTCCTCTACGCGGCGCAGCAGATGGATGCGCCGCCGGAGCTGTGCGTCGTCGTCGAGGACGCCGAATCGGGCGTGGAGGCGGCGCTGGCCGGCAGGATGGTCGCCGTCGGCATTGGGCCGGAGGAGCGCGTGGGTAAGGCCCACTATCGCTACGATTCGACCGCCGACATCGACTTGGACGAGATTTTGGCGGACGGATAG
>CAYXVS010000129.1:5917-8260 GCA_964468735.1 uncultured Anaerolineales bacterium
AGGAGACAGCATAAAAAATGAAGCTAAAGAACAATCTCTACACGGAAACCGGCTGGGAGATCGCGGAGCAGAGCTTCGATGCGGAGCAGTTGGTCACCACCGGCAGCAACTTTATGATCGGCAACGGCTACTTGGGCTATCGCGGCGCCTTCGCGGAGTGGGAGGCCGACCGCTACGTCGCCTGCATTGTCACCGACACCTTCGATACGGCGGCGGATAGCAAGTGGCGCGAGTTGTGCAACGCGCCCAATGGCCTCTACACGCGCTTGATGGTGGGCGGCGAGCCGCTCTCGCACTTCACGGGCGAGACGCGCGACTACACCCGCCAGCTCGATCTGCGCCACGGCTGCTTCTCTCGGCGGCAGACCTGGGCCGGCGAGCAGGGCGGGCCGATCACGTTGGAGGTCGAGAAGTTCGCCAGCTACGACAACCTCCACATCATCGCGATGCGCTACAGTTTTGAGGCAGCAAAAGAGAAGGGAGAGACCGAGGTCTCACTGGTCACCGGCATCGATGGGCGCGTCTGGAGCCTGAACGGCGAGCACTTCAAGCGCTACGATCCGCTGCACTTCGATGACCCGGCGGGCGAGCTGCTGGCCATCGAGACCGAGACGGTGGAGTTCGGCATCCAGATCGATGTGGTGACGGGCCTCCGCCTCTTCGGGCCGGCGCCGACGGATGAGCGGATCATCCAGGGCAAGCGACGGATTATGCGGGAGATCGATTTTCACCTCCAGCCGGGCGAGAAGGTGACGATGGAAAAAGTCGCGGTGATCTACACGAGCAACGATGTGGATTCGCCCCGCGAGACGGCGTTGGCGGATGCCGAAGCGGCCCTGGATGCGGGCTTCGACGTGCTCAAAGCGGCGAACGCGGCTCGCTGGGATGAGATCTGGGCGGCCAGCGATATCCAAATCGAAGGGAAAGCGGGCCGCGAGGATGAGGCGCTGGAGGCGCAGGTGGTCACGCGCTTCAACCTCTACCAGAACATCATCGCCACGCCCACGCACGCCCGCCTACCCATCGGCGCGCGCGGCCTCTCGTGCCAGGTCTATCAGGGCGCGGCCTTCTGGGATCAGGAAATCTTCAATCTGCCGATGTTTTTGTACACGCAGCCGGAGGTCGCCCGCAACATCCTGGCCTATCGCTACGAGACCTTAGATGGCGCCCGCCAGAAAGCGGCGCGCCTGGGCTACGATGGCGCCTATTATGCCTGGACGAGCGGCAAGACGGGCGAGGAGCTGTTCCCCGATTATTTCTTCACTAACGTGCTGACCGGGCGCAAGATCCGCAATCATTTCAACGATTGGCAGATTCACATCTCGCCCGACATCGTCTACGCGGTGTGGCTCTATGATGTGGCCACGGCGGATTGGGATTTTGTCGTCGAGTGCGGCGCGGAGATCGCCTTCGAGGTGGCGCAGTTTTTGGTCTCGCACGCCTATTTCAAGAAGGATAAGCACCGCTACGAGTTCATCCGCCTCCTCGGCCCCGACGAGTATCACGAGAACGTGGACAACAACGCCTTCACCAACTACCAGGCCAAGTTCGCGCTGGAGCGGGCGCTGATTTACCACGAGCGGATGCAGGCGCGCGCGCCGGAGGCGCTGGCGGCGCTGATGGCGCGCCTGGGGCTGGAAGAGAGCGATCTCGCCAACTGGCGGGAGATGGTCGAGTTGATCTACCTGCCGCAACCCGATCCCGACAGCCTGCTGATCGAGCAGTGCGACGGCTTCTTCGAGCTGGAGGACATCCGGCCGGAGGAGGCCCGCGAGCGCCTCATCGACCCGGAGGAGTATTGGGGCTGGCCGAACGGCGTCGCCGTCCACGCGCAGGTGCTCAAGCAGGCGGATGTGGTCCAACTGCTGGCGCTGCACAAGGATCTCTTCCCCGTGGAGGTGAAGCGTGCGAACTACGACTACTACGAGCCGCACACCGAGCATGGCTCCTCGCTCAGCCCCTCCGTCCACGCGCTGGTGGCGACGTGGGCCGGCGCCGGTTATGAGCGGGAGGCCTACGACTACTTCTGGGAAGCCTCCACCATCGATCTCTACAGCGCGAGCAAGAAGGTGATGAGCGGCGGCTCGTTCCTGGGCGGGATTCACACAGCGGCCGCGGGCGCGGTCTGGCAGATGATCGTGCTGGGCTTTGCGGGCCTCAACGTGACCGAGGATCGCCTCACCTTCGAGCCGGCCCTGCCGGCAGCGTGGGAGAAAATCGCGTTCCGATTGGTGGTGCGCGATAGTATACTAGATATCGAAGTCCCCCACGAGCAGGTGAAGGTCACCGCCGCCGAGGACAACCCCGCCGCGACGCCCGTCCGCGTCGCCGGCCGCGCCATCG
>CAYXVS010000130.1:0-2424 GCA_964468735.1 uncultured Anaerolineales bacterium
CGGCCTCCAGGCGGGCTATCGCCGCCTCGTAGTCGGCCCGAATCTCCACCGCCGCCCCGGCGATGTACCTCTGGGTGGTCGTCACTTGGGCGTGTCCCATCATCTTGGACAGGCTGAGCACGGGCATTGCTCCCTCGGCCATCCGGCGCCCGAAGGTGTGGCGCAGTTGGTGACACGTCACCTCAACGCCCGCCCGCCGACAATAGTGGGCCAGCCGCTCCTGGATACCGCGCACACTTATTCCTCGCTTGCGGCGGGTGATGAACACTGCGTCGCTCGCCACCGCCGGGCGTTCGGCCAGCCACGCTTCCCACTCTTGGGTCAGTCGGGGCGTCAGCGGCACCACACGCTCCTTCTGTCCTTTGCCCCGGACTCGCAGGCGGGCCCCGGCTCCATCGTTGCCTGGCAGGATAAGATCGGACAGCCTCAAATTCGCCACCTCGCCCACGCGCAGGCCCACCCCACACATCAGGTTGAACATCAGCCGATCACGAGGATGATCTATGTGGGCCGAGAGTTGCGCGACCTCGCTATCGCTGGCGTCGCGAGGCAAGGGACTTCCTTCCTTTACTCGTTGCCGCCGCCAGACCACCGGGTTGACCCACGTAGCGTCGTCGGCCTGATCCGCCAGAAACTCGAATAAGTGATGTAGTGCAGCGAGGCGCCGATTGACGGTGGTGGCTGCGAATCCCTGGGCCAGTTGGTCTTCGATGAAGGCCTCAACATCCCAGCGGGTTACGGTTCGGGGCGGCTTGCCGATCAATTTTTGAAAGTGTTTCAGGTCGTTGACGTAATGCTTAGCTGTGCTGCGACCTGGATACCGACGCTCCAAGTACTGTTTGAAGTCTTGAATAGCTCCTTCCATATGTTCACCTCCTAGGGCTATTATATCCCAATTTGGTGAACTGCGTGTAAGGGAACGAGGGCTTGGAGCGTTGCTCATAAGACTAAACTGTTACAAAAGCTAAAGGGTCTCGCAAAGCCGCAAAGACGGTAAGGAAAAACAAGGTAATGGTTAATTTTCGTGATTAGAGACGATGATCTTATGAATAAAATTAAATCAAACCTTAAAAATCTTGGCGACTTTGCGTCTTGGCGTGAGATTGTCCCCTTCTTTCAGGAGAGTCTGAGATTGGATAGAAAAAAAAGCTCAAATCTATGCCACCTACATCATAGGGAAATGAGCTTGTGATATTATACTCTAGAAGTCCCAACGTAGACAAGCCATCGGATCCTGGGCAAACGAAGCAGTTCCAAAGGCTGGAGATGCACGAAATTTCACGCCAAGCGATTTAGCGCACGCATCAACCCCAGCTTCGTTTACCTTGAACTTGGTGGCTCTCCAGAAATTCGCCGGGTGCAATCGCCAAGCGCTATTGCCCCCCACCCGCAACTCATTAACAACGCAGAAAAGGTCTGTGATCCCCACAAACGCGCACATCTGCGCTGCTTTTAGGGCTGTTTAGGGGTGTCCGGCAAAATCCAAAAGAGCCTTTTGCTCTTGCTCCCCTGTCAGGCCAATCGGATAGCCAAGAGCCGCGTGGCCAAGCTGAAGAACACAACCGTGAAGGCAAACAAGACGATCAAGTCGATGATGGCGGTGGGTAGCAGCCCGCCCATCATCGCCACCTCTAACGCCTCAACGGCGTAGGTCAGGGGCAAGAGGCGGGCCACGATCTGCAAGCCCGGCGGCAGCGACGCTACAGGCACAAAGACACCTCCCAGGAACATCATCGGAAACCGAAAGGCGTTGGCCAGGGTCTGGGCCTCGAAGACCTCCTTGACCGCCACCGAGATCAGGGCGCCCATCGCAGAGAAGACCGCCGCGGAAAGTATCATCGCCAAGATAAATAACAGCCACTGTATCCCTTCTAATCCGAAGAAAAGCACGGCCAAAATCAGGACCAGCAGCGTGGTTGCTAAGGCAAAAACCATGCCGCCCAAAATTTTGCCCGCCAGCAGCGCCGGTAAGCGTATCGGGGCCAGCAGCAGCCGTTCCAAGGCGCCGATCCGTCGTTCAAAGGTGATGACGATGGCTTCCATGCTGCTGGCTCCAAAGAGCAGCGTCAACGCCAACAGGCCGGGCACCAGGCTCTCCAAATTGCCCGGGTCGCGGATGGCAAATGCCAGTACGAAGGCGAGAGGGAAAAGAATGCCCCAACTGATGTTGGGCGGCTTGAAATAGTAGGCATTCAGATCCTTGAGCATAATGTACCAGATGCCCCGCAGATCATCGCTCAACATCTCACTTCCCCCTCCCATTTTTCTCCACCTGCATCTCCTCGGCGCTCAATCCCGTCAACTCGACAAACACATCCTCCAACGTCGGCTGGATCGTGTGGAGGGCGAGCACCCGGTGTCCCTCCGATTCTGCCTGAGCCAGGGCTTCTCGAACCAGTGCGGCGGGGGCCTCGCCCGTGAGGC
>CAYXVS010000130.1:2524-8229 GCA_964468735.1 uncultured Anaerolineales bacterium
TGAGGCGGCGCGTTTCCGGGCCAGTCTCCTTCTGCACCGTCACTTCAACGGCGGTGGTGTCTTGCACTTGCTCCTTCAGCCCGGCCACGGTGTCCAGCGCCACGATCTGCCCCCGGACGATGATGGCAATGCGGTCGCACAATCGCTCGGCCTCCTCCAGATAGTGCGTGGTTAGAAAGATTGTCACGCCCTCCTGGCGCAGTTCGGCAATCAGTTGGCGGAGATTGCGCGCGCTGATGACGTCCAACCCCGTCGTCGGCTCGTCAAGGAAGAGCACGGACGGCCTGTGGGCCAGCGCGGCGGCGATGGTGAGGGCGCGCTTCATCCCCCGCGAGAGCTTGCCAAACGGGGTGTCGCGCTTGTCTACCAACCGGAAACGGGCCAGCAGTTCCTCGGCCCGCCGGGCGCGCTCGTCCCGTGGCACCCCATAGAGCTGCATCGAGAAGATCAGGTTGCCGAAAGCGGTCAGTTCGTTATAGAGATTGGAGGCTTCCGGCACGACACCGATGCGCTTCTTGATCTGCGGTAAGTCCCGGGAGCGATCCATCCCCAACATTTGGACCTCACCCGCAGTGGGTTCCGAGAGTCCGGCTAACATGCGGATCGTCGTCGTCTTCCCCGCGCCGTTCGGCCCCAGGAAGCCGAAGATCTCGCCCGGACGCACCTGGAACGCTATGTGATCGACGGCCAACAGCCCCGATTCAGGCGAGCCGTACCGTTTGGTCAACCCTGAGACATCAATGACAGAGGATTCAGACATCGGGTTGGTTTTCCTCCTCTTGATCGGAAAGATGGGATAGCGTAACGTCGTGCTTCACAGCCTGCGCCACGTGAGCAAGTGCCAGGCCAACGGCAAAGCCGAGGGCCATATTCGTGACTACCGAGAGCCCTGCCGTGACCAGGGCGATCCACAGCTTCCAGCGGCGCAACGCGAGCAACGGTTTGGCCAGCTCGATGCTGACCAGGAGCATCATCCCGGCCATCAGCGGCATCGGGAAGGCGGCCATCACGTCGGCGATGGACCGGCTCAAAAACAGCCCGATGGCGACCTCGATCAGCCCTTCCATAATCGGCGTGCCCCCGGTGCGCGCGCCGAAGTAGTACTGGCCCGCCAGTCCCCCCGCGCCGTGGCACATCGGCATCCCGCCGAAGAACGAGGCCGCGACGTTCATCACGCCCATATTGAGCAGCAGCTTGCGCTCGCTGACCGCCTTGTCGGGGAAATAGTCGCGGATCAGCGCCGCCGGGGCGATCACGGCGTTGGTGATGGAGAGGGGAATCTGCGCGAACCCCGCCAGGAGCATGGCCTGCCAGACGTCGTCGAGGCGGGGTAGCGTCAGTGGTGGCAGGGGCAGGGATAGCTTCCAGATCTCCGGCAACTCACCGCGCCAGGCGACGATGGCGACGCCCAGGATCATCAGCACCACCGAGGCCGGCGCGTACCGGTTCTCGCGCAGGAGCAGGACGATGGCAACCGCCGCGAGCGCCAGAAGAGGCGCCGGCCGCATCCACTGGAACGCTTGCCACGCCAGGGTCGCCCCCAACGCCAGTTGGATACCCCGCACGACGAAGACGGGCGTGATGTCGAGCAGTTTGCGAAGCACGCCCGTGATGACGAGGCCCAACCAGAGCACGCCCAGCCCCAGCCCAGAAGCGTAGATCAAAGAGGGCGACCACGCCTGGGCAATGGCCGTCGCAGCGATGACTTTTTTGGGCTGCAACGGCATCGGCAGGCGGTAGATCAACCCCAGGGCGATGTTGGTCAGACCGAGCATGATGAACAGCCCGGCCGGATCGATGCCGGTGATGACGATGTAGCCCACCGCCAGGGGAAACAACGTCCCAAAATCGCCCATCGACCCGGCCAGCTCGCGTAAGTTGAACTCGAAGTCGCGGTGCTGTTCCTTCGAGCTCTCTTCTACAGCCATTTGCCCTCTTTTTTGGAGCCGCTTCATTCGCTCTGATTCCCGGCCCACTGGCGCCGGTAGAGGCGTTGGTAAGTCGGGTTGCTCTCGATCAAGTCCTCGTGGCGCCCCCGGCCCACGATCCGCCCGTCGTCGACCACCACGATCCGGTCGGCCTTGCGCAGCGTGGAGAAGCGGTGGGCGATGATCACCGTGGTTCGGTTGCGGCAGATCTCGTCCATCGCCTCCTGGATCAGCGCCTCGGTGTAGGCATCGACGTTGGCCGTCGCCTCGTCCAGCACCAGGATGCGCGGGTCGGCCATCAGCGCCCGCGCGAAGGCCACCAACTGCCGCTGCCCGCCTGAGAGCGTCGCCCCGCGCTCGCCCACCGTGGTCTCGTACCCCTGCGGCAGGTTGGAGACGAAGTCGTGGGCCTGGGCGCGTTGCGCGGCGGCCTCGACTTCGGCATCGCTGGCCCGCGGATCGCCATAGCGGATGTTCTCGCGGACGGTGTCGGCGAAGAGGAAGACGTCCTGCGGCACGATGGTCACCAGCTTGCGCAGGTCCCGCGATGCGATTTGCCGCGCGTCCACCCCATCGACGGCCACGCTCCCCGTGTCGACGTCGTACAGCCGCGCCAGTAGCTTGGCGAGGGTGCTCTTCCCCGCCCCCGTCGGGCCGACCAGGGCAATCGTCTCCCCGGCGGCCACGTCGAGGGTCACGTCATTCAGCACCGGCTCTTCGCCGTAGCCGAAGGTGACCTGATCGAACGCGATCCGCCCCTCGAAGCCGCCCTCCGGACGCCGAGGGTCCTCCGGCTCCGCCACTTCCGGCTCGCGCCGCATATAGTCGGCGATCCGATCCAGGGAGGCGGCCGCCGCCTGGAAGGTGTTGTAGACCAGGCTCAGCTCCCGCACCGGCCCGAAGAAGCGGTAAACGTAGCCCAGGAAGGCCAGCACCACGCCAACGGTAGTCGCGCCCTGGGCGACCAGCATCCCGCCATATCCCACCACTAATGCCACGCCGAGCATATTCGTCACCGTCATCGTGGGGAAGACGGCGGCGAAGAGGAGGCTCACCCGCAAATTGGCCTTCATATTGCGCAGGCTCAGGCTCTCGAACTGAGCCACGGTGAACGACTCCCGGGAGAGGGACTGGACGACGCGCATCCCCGCGACGCCTTGCTCCACCCCGGCGTTGACCTCGGCCAGCGCCTGCTGCACATGGCGGTAGGCCCGGCGCATCTGCTTGCCCAGATAGCCCATCGCCACCATCACCACCGGGATCGACAGCATCGTGACCAGCGTCAGGCGCAGGTTGAGGGCGGCCATGATAGCGACGATGCCCACCAGCGTCAGCAGGTCGGCCACCAGGTGGAGCGCGCCGCTGGAGGCGACTTCGGCCAGGGCGTTGACGTCGTGGGTCAGCCGCGATGCGATCTGGCCCACGCGCTCCCGCTCGTGGAAAGCGATGGGTTGCCGCAGCACCTGGGCGTAGAGGTCGGTGCGAATGGCGTGGACGACGTGCTGGCCGACCCAGGTGGAGAGGTAACCCTGCCAGTAGATGGCCAGCCAGTAGACGCCGTTGAGCGCCAGGTAGAGGAGGGCAATCAGACCCAGCCCGCGCAGGTCGTGCTGGGCGATGGCCGTATCGACCGCCACTTTGGTCAGGTAGGGCATAGCCAACGTCGTCGCCGTCACCGCCAGCGTCGCCAGCAAGGCCAGCGCCAGCCGGCCCCGGTGCGCGCGCAGGTAGCGCCACAACATCGCCAGCGCCTGCCGGTCCAGGTCGGAGAAGCGGAAGGCCTCCTCTTTACCCTGGAGCCGGGTCATAAATCCGCCGCGAATGGTCATTCTGCCCCTCCTTCTGCTGCTGGCGATATCGTCTCGGCCTGGCGTTGGAGCGCGTAGACGTCGCTGTAGAACCCGCCCGCCGCCCGGAGCGCCTCGTGCGCCGAGCGCTCCGGCGTAGCGTGCGCCCGCTCGACGATCTCCCCATCGCGCAGGACGAGGATCTGGTCGGCCTGCTGCACAGTCCACAGCCGGTGGGCGATGACAAACGTCGTCCGCCCGGCGCGCACCTCCTGGAGCGCCTGCTGCATGCGGCGCTCGGTGTCGGCGTCGACGCTGGAGGTCGGCTCGTCGAGGATCAGGATGCGCGGGTCGGTGAGGAGCACCCGCGCCAGGGCAATGCGCTGCTTCTGCCCGCCGGAGAGGCGCACGCCCCGCTCGCCCACCGGCGTGCCGTAGCCCAGCGGGAGCGATGCGATGAAATCGTCCATCTGGACCACGCGGGCGGCCCACTCGATCTCCCGCTGCGTGGCGTGGGGGTGGCCGTAGGCGATGTTCTCGCCAATGGAGGCGTCAAAAAGGAAGACCGTCTGCAAGGCGATGCCGATGGCGTCGCGCAGGCTGTCGACGGTCACCTGGGTGACGTCGTGGCCGTCGATGGTGATCCGCCCCGCTTGGGCATCGTAGAATCGAGGGAGCAGATGGACCAGCGTCGACTTGCCCGCGCCCGACGGCCCCACCAGGGCGACCATCTCCCCCGGCGCGGCCTCCAGGCTGACGTCGCGCAGGACGTGGTCATCAGATCCCGCCTGGTAGGTGAAGCTCACCCCCTCGAATCGCACGCGCCCCTTGATCGCAGGTAAAGGATAGGCGTCGGGCGCGTCCTGCACGTCGGGTGCTGTGTCCAGCACCTCGAAGACCCGCTCGGCGGCGGCCAGCGACTGCATCACCACGTTGAGCATCATCCCCGTCTGGCGGATGGGGCGGAGCAGCATCTGGATGTAGGTGACGAAGCCGACGAGCGTGCCCAGGGAGATGGCCCCGACGATCACGTTCCGCCCGCCGGCCCAGAGGACGAGGGCCGTCCCCACGCCCATGACGACGCTGGCGTAGGGCATCCAGAGCGCGGCGATGCGCCCGGTCTCAACGTTGGCCTGGAGGACCCGTTCGCTCTGGCAGTTGACGCGGTGCTTCTCGAAAGGCTCGCGGCCGAAGAGCTTGACCACGAGGATGCCGGCCAGGCTCTCCTGAAGGGCGCCCGTCAGCACGGCAAGCTGGCGCCGGACGCGACGCCAGGCCGGGCGGACGCGGCGGGCGTAGGCCCACATGCCGAGAACGATCAACGGCAGCAGTCCCAGGTAGACCAGGGCCAGCCGCCAGTCCCAGATGGCGAGCACGCCCAGGATGCCGGCCAGGGTGAGGACGTTGGTCAGCACGATCACCGCAGCCCGGCCGAAGAAGTTGTTCAGGACGTCGATGTCGGCGGTGACGCGGGACATCAGGTCGCCGGTGCGCGCTCGGTCGTAGAAGGAGAAGGAGAGGCGGCTGAGATGCTCGAAGACGGCGTTACGCAGATCGAAGACGATGCGCTGGCCGGTGTAGGCGTTGAGGTAGAGGCGGAGGAAGTCAATGCCGCCCTGGACGAGCGAGAGGGCTAGCAGCCCGCCGGCGGCCCACCAGGCTTGCCTCGGCTCTCCTCCGAGGATGAAGCGGTCGACGGCCAGGCGAATGATCCAGGGAGGGGCCAGCTCGGCGGCCGTCGTCGCCAGCGCGGCCAGGACAACGCCGGTGAGGATCAGCGCGTGGGGCCGCATCCTGCGCAGCAGGCGGCGCAGAATCGGCCAGACCGGGCCGGAGGGGCCGGGTTTGCCGCCCCCCTTCGGCTTGCCCTGGGCACTGGGATTCGATTTAGGACCGGATGGTCGTTTATCCTTGGTTTTTTGCACTACGTCTCCTGTCAGAACGGGACAACCAGCAGCCCTACCAACCTGGCTGGGTGTCCCGTTTCGAT
>CAYXVS010000131.1:0-1802 GCA_964468735.1 uncultured Anaerolineales bacterium
TCTCCCCCCACCATTCCCACGCTCACCGCCGCGACGGGCGGGCGGAGCGCATCCGGCGGGATTTTGTCCGAAAGGATCAGATGGTGCAGCGCCAGCGCGAGCGCGACGTAGCCGCCGGTGATGGCGGCGGTGCGCGTGCCGCCATCCGCCTGGAGGACGTCGCAATCCACGGTGATGGTGCGCTCGCCGAGTAGATCCAGATCCACCGCCGCGCGCAGGCTGCGCCCGATCATGCGCCGGATCTCCTGGGCGCGCCCGCCTTGGATGTGCCGTCGCGACGTGCGCGTCTGGGTCGAGCCGGGCAGCAGGGCGTATTCGGCAGTGAGCCAGCCGCCGCTCTGCTTCCAGCGCGGCGTGCGGTAGGCCACGCTGACGGCGCAGAGGACGTGGGTCTCGCCCATCTTTACAATCGTCGATCCTTCTGGATACCGGACCGGCGTCAGCTCAAAGCTCAGTGAGCGGAGATCGGTTGCTGTGCGGCCATCAGGGCGCGTTATCAATATAGCCTCCCAAATATCAGCAGATTTAGCGGATTGAACAGATTAGTAACCGCTTCCCATTGTAAAGAGCTAGTGAGCCTTGTCAAGCGGCGGCTTGGGGAATTCCGATTATGCTTTATAATGAAAAACTGCTTGGGTAGTTCCAGAAATTATTTTCTTGGAACGGCCTTGTCCATTTGCATCACATTAGGCCCTAACGGGAAAGGAGTAGGTCGGAATGGTATTCCGACCCTTGCCGGATGACCAATCCGGCCTCCGTATGGGGTGAGTTGGCAATTCTAATGGCGAATTATTAATCCGCCCCTTAATTATTTTGAGAGGAGACGGGACGTCATGGCAAAACTCTGTGGTAAAGGCGTTTGGATGGCCCACTCGTATGATTTGCAGCGGGCTACCGAGATGGCGACGCAGATCGAGGCGAATTATTTTATGCTCAAGGTTGGGCATGGGCCTTTCTATTTTCCAGAGATCACGCGGATGATGATGCAGCGGATCCGAACCTTGGGCTTTCATCCCCTGGCGTGGGTTCAGCTCACCGATTATGAGCCGCAGGCGGCGGTGAAGGCTATCGGCAAGGCGCTGACCTTAGGCTACGAGGCGGTGGTCTTGTTCTTGGACGGGCGCTTGGTGACCCGTTCGCAGTTGCAGCCGTTGGCGGCGAGCTTGGACAACGTCGAGATGCCGCGCGATCGGTTGTATCTGGCCACGCCGCCGCTGGAACATCTGCCCGATCCACAGGTCATCGATGCGTTGGCGCCGCTCTGTCAGGGCGGGTGGATGCCGCTCTGCTGGGCCTCGTGGGGCGAATCGGCCTCGGCGTTGATCGATCGCGGCGTCTATCAGGCGGTGGGGGATCTCAGCCTGAAGTGGGGGAAGACGCCGGACATTCACCCGGTGCTCTCGCCGCGCGGTGAGCGGCGGGACGAGATGTTGCTGCCGGAGGATCTTATCCCGTGGGTCGAGGGCATGATGCGGCACGGCGTGGACTTCTTCAGCGTCTATCACGCGGCCAACACCGAGAAGGCGCTGTGGCCCTTATTGGAATCGGTGAACATCGCTTGCATGGAGACCGCCGAGGTCACGCCCGGCGCGGAGACGGACGAGTTCGACGAGCAATCGCCGATCCCGCAGCCGGTCTACATCACAGTGACGACAAGTGACTCGGTGTGGGGCATCATCACCCGGCACGGGTTGACCAAGGAGCAGTTCTGGGCGTGGAATGCCCATCTGTGGGAGAGCCGGGGCCTGCCGCGCGACCCGGATTATCTGCAAGAGGGGTGGCGCATCCGCGTGAAGTGAGTG
>CAYXVS010000131.1:1902-8203 GCA_964468735.1 uncultured Anaerolineales bacterium
TCTTTGCGTTCTTAGCGACTTCGCGTGATCTAAAGAAATTTTCTCCAGGGATAAAATCCCAAATTATCCCAAGTTATCCCAAGTTATTCCAAAATAAATTTGGTTGCAGCGCCCCCTCTATCCCAAATCCTCCTGATAGACCGCCTCGATGACGGATGCCACCTGCTGCGCCGTCCTTCTCCAATCGAATCGCGCGAGGTTCTCCCGCCCGCGCGCGATCAAGCGCTTCCGCAGACCTCTGTCCTCCACCAGACGTTGCATCGCGTCGGCCATCGCCGGCGTGTCCTCCGGATCGACGAGCAGCCCGCCCGCGCCGACGACCTCCGGCAGGCTCGACGTGTTGCTCGCCAGCAGTGGCGTCTCGCACGCTTGCGCCTCCAAGGCCGGGAAGCCAAAGCCCTCATGGAGCGAGGGGAAGGCGACGAAGGTCGCGGCGGAGATCAATACCGCTTTATCCGCCTCCTCGATGTAGCCGGGAAGGATGATCTGGCGCTCGAGGCCCAGACCGTGTATCCGCGTTAGGATTGGCTCCTCCATCCAGCCGGTGGGGCCGGCTAACACCAACCTCATCTCCGGATGGCGGGTCAGCAGATAGGCGAACGCCGTCGCCAGCCGTGTCAAGTTCTTCCGGGGCTGGATGCGTCCCAGATGGAGCACGTAGGGCTTATCTAGGGGGATGCCGTAGCGGTCGCGCACGGCCCGTAGCTTTCGCAGATCGCGCACCGGGGCGAGATCGCTGTCGTAGCCGGGGTAGGCCACGGTGATCTTCTCGGCGGGGACGCCGTAGGCCGCGACGATGTCATCGCGCGTCGCGCGGGAATCGGCCAGGACGTGGGCGGCGGCGCGGACGTTGCGGCGCGTGCTCCATTCGAGATACCAGCGTTGGCGCCACGGATGCGCTTTCGGAAAGTAGCGGTAGCCCAGATCGTGAACGGTGACCAGCGTGCGAGCGGGCGTGTAGAGCGGCAGCACGTGCGCGGGCACGAAGAGCACATCGGGCGGATGCTGCCACATCTCCCAGGAGAGCCGCACGTGTGTCCAGAGGCGCGGCCACGGCATCACGCGCACCTCTGCTGTATCGGGGAAGGCACCCGCTGCCGGCGCCCCGCGCGCGTAAAGGCGCACGGCGAAGCGCGGGATCAAGCGCGGGATCAGCGCCCGGATCAGGTGATATGAATAGCCCTCGGTGCCCGTCGGCGCGGTGCTGATCGCCCGGCTGGCGTCGATCCCAATAGAGCCAATGCAGCCGACGCGGGGCGCCACGTCAGCGGCGCTCGATGCGCAGGGCGCGCATCTCCTCCAGCACAGTTTCCACGGGGACGGTGGCCTCGATGGGGAGGGGGGCGGGATGCGCCGCGACCCAATCGATGACGGCCTGGCGCGTGGCATAGAGCGCCCGCGCATCCCCTGGGTAGCGCTGCTGACACATTCCCATCGGACGAACATCAAAGCCCGCCAGCGCATCGCGCCACGCCTTCCACGGCGTCATATCGAAGGTCTCCGTGAAGTTGGGCAGCGGCAGCCAGAGCACGGGCTTCTCACGCAGGCCGGGGATCCTCTCGAACTCAGCGCGCATCTCGCGCAGGAACGCCAGCGAATCCATGCAATTCCATGGCAGCCACAGCGGCAGCAACCCCGCGCGCCGCGCGGCCAACGGCGCCACTTGCGTGAAGGTCTCCAGCAGAATGCCCTGGGGCTCGATGCCCGCTGCCTCGAAGAGCCGGCGCCACACGCGGAAGGCCAGGCGCGAGAAGTAAGCCGGGTGCGGCCCCTCGATGGCGGTGAAGTCGTAGGCATTCTCCCGCGCGAAAAGTCGCGTGCGACTGTGGAGCGGCGGCATCGCGCCCCACTCGGACTCCGGCATCTCGAAGGCCGTCTGGCCCGGCAGGCCCCAGTTGCCCGGCGGATTAGCTTGACCGGCCTCGGCTTGCAACGCCGTGATCTCTGGATGCTGGCCCTCGATGAAATCGCGCGGCGACACGCCACCCAGGCCGCCGACCTGGAACCACTGTTGCTCATCGATGAAGTACATCGGCCAGGCGTACCGGCAATCGGTGAAGAGAATGTGTCCGCCGGCGGGCACAACGCGGTAGATGAACGCCTGATAATGCTCCGGCAGCGAGAGCAGCTTGAGGCGCAGGTGATTCACGTGCTTGATGAGGAAGCGGTCGTGGAGCGGATCGTAGTGGTTGATCACGGCCAGCTCGCGGTTGCGGCGGTGGATGCGCTGCGCCAGTTCCGCGCCGTGGGCTTGATAGGCGGTGACATCATCGGCGGGTGTGGTATTTTGGAAGTTGATGAGGAAGTGCTGCGAGAGGAACGGCACGCCCATCGCCGTGGCCAGGTGCGTGACGCCGCCGTTGGGTGATCCGATGATCACCGCGTCCAGCGGGCCGCCGACATCGCGATAGAGCGAGGTAGCCCAAGAGGCCAATGTCTCCATCGTGACGCGCCGCGCCAGAGCGGGATCCACGCCGTCAGCGGCGACGTAGCGCGCGATGGCAGCGTTCGTGGCGCGCCGCCCCACTTTCGCGATCAGGTTGAGCGCCCGTTGCTGCCACGTCCCGACCTCCCATACATCGATGAAGGCGTCCTGCAACGTCGCGGCGACCGCTCGCATCGCCACCGCCGAGGAATCCGTGCGATTGATGGCCTCCGAAGCCGGTTGCCTTGGCATGATGATGTGCCTCCTTCTGGTTCTGTCTGTGTCCTGCGGCGCGTTACGGCTGCTTGGTGATCAACGGAATGGGCGTCAGAATCAAAATAAAGATGAGGACGAGCAGCCAACCCAAGCGTTTACGTTTAGCATCTAAGGATGTCACGTCGTTGAGGGGTGGGGGATGACGCGGGCCCATCAGTAGACTGACGCCGCCCCAGACAAGCCACGTCGTGCCCGCGACGTTTCTCAAAACGACGAGGAGAAAGACGCCCCAGGCGAACATCAGGGCCACGAAGCCGCGCGCGATTTTCCAGCCCTTGCGGCCCCACATCGCGTAGGCGATATGACCGCCGTCGAATTGCCCCACGGGGAAGAGGTTGAGCGAGGTGACCAGCAGCCCCGCCCACGCGGCGAACGCCACGGTGCCGCCGGGACTGGGCGGCGAGAGCCACACATCCTCGCCCGCCTCGTTAGGCAGAATTTCGCCGTGCACCAGGTATTTGCTGCCCAGGTAGAGGAGCGAGTTGCCCTCTTGCGAAAGTATCGTGTCCTCTTCGATGGGGATGAATTCGCTGGGCTGCCCGACTTCGGAGAACATCAGGCCGATGATGAGCAGCGGGATCGCGACGATGAGGCCGCCGATGGGGCCGGCCGCGCCGATATCGAAGAGCGCCTTGCGGCTGCGCATCGGCGCGCGCTGGACGATCACCGCGCCCATCGTGCCCAAGATGCTCAACAGCGGTAGCGGGATGAAGTAGGGCAGGCTGACGGGGGAGCCGTAGCGGCGGCCCACAAAGTAGTGGCTCAACTCGTGCGCGGTGAGAATCCCCAACAGGGCCACGGCGAAGCGCCATCCCTGCCAGATTTGCCCCGGATGGGCGAAGATATCCACATTCTCTTGTAGAGCGCCCGTGACCAGCACGGAGAGCACGGTGAGCACGAACAGCACGGCGTTGACCGTCTGATTGCCCGTGCGCTTATCGGCCACGACGGGCAGCGCGTGGAGAACGAGCCAGTCGCTCTCTGGTTCTTGCCCGTCTTCGTTCTGCGGATGAACGACCTGCGGCGTGTAGCCCAGCCGCTCGAAGCGTCGTTCGAGTTCATCGAAGATCTCCGCCAGATCATGGTTGGGAAACGTGCCGGTGAATTGGACGTGCGGCTTCGCGTCGTTGGTCTGCACGGTGATCGCCTCGACGGTCATCAGACCGTCGAGCGCCGCGCGGAGTTGATCGACAATATGAGATTCTGCAGGTGATATATCAGTTTGATGGGTCATAGCACCTCGATTGTATTGGGTGTGTCCACATTATTATAGGCTCGCTGGAGAACATCCAGCCCCAGGAGCAAAAAAGCCAACAGCAGCGATGACAGCGTATCGCTGTGCCAATGATGCCAAATCGGCGCCGGATCGGCTCGGAGCAGGGAGAGGGCCGCCGCGCCCACGAAGTAGATCGGTAGCAGCCATCGCTCGCGCTTTCGCATCGCGAGGCCGGCTAAGGCCAGGCTCGCGGCCCAAGCGGCGCCGATGTACTGCACGGCGTACCGTGGCTCGATGGTGTGATAGCGGTCGGGTAGATCGACGATCAGCCAGCGGACGGGCGGCGGCGCTTGCCACATCGCTCGGCCCCAGGCGCACGATGCCTGCGCGCACGCCCACCACGCGCTCGCCGCGACGAGCAGCGCGGGCGCAGCGAAGAGATCTCCGCCGGCGCGCCATCCCGGCGACGTGACCTGGCTCCAGATCGCCAGCGCGATCAGCCCGCCGATCCACGCGCCGTGGCCGTGCAGGCCGCCGACATCGCGCAGGTCTACGGCGTCGCCGGGATGTTGCCGGAAGTAGGCCTGGTTTTCGATGACGTAGCCCGCTCGCCCACCGATCAAAGCCGCTAAGGTGATCGCCCACACGCCGACGAGCAACGCGCGGCGCGGCATCCCACGTCGCGGCGCGGTCGTCCATAGCCAGAACAACGCCACAGCCACCCCGCCGGCGATTTTCCGCGTGTAGGTGGGGACGCCGCTCAAAAGGTTCATTTTAGTTGACGTCCTTCATGTTTCATGTATGAGGCAAGTATAACATGGGGCCGATCAGGTGCAACGCACTTTTAGCTCTGTGTTAGAGGAGCTTGTAGAATAAAAATTCTTGGTTTAAGTGCGTTGCACCCTTGCGTCTTACAAAAAGAGCCGTGATGGCCCCAAGTAATGACCGTCGCGGCTCATCCCTACGCGCTCATCGAGTTTACCCGAAGCGCTCCCTGGCGGTGACGCGCCATTGAAGGATCCGACGCAATTCATCCGGCGTCGCCGCTTGGATGGGGTCGTAGCGCAGGCCGGGATAGTGCTGCGTGAAGAACGCTTCCATATCTCCCTCCCACGCCTGCGGGTCGACGACGGTGACGGCGCACAGATTGGGCTTGGCGCCGAAGTCCACCTCATTGGGCTGCTGCCCGATGGTCACAGCGTAGACCTCCCAATAGCGCTGGCACGCTGTCAGCCATTCCCCGTCCGCGTCGGGCGGCAGCAGCAGATAGTGGTGCTGGATGGCGGCCTCACGGGCGTCGTCGGGCGCGCCTTCGGGCGGGAGGGGCGTCGGGCCGGGCTGGGGCGGGCGCGGTGGTTTTACCCCGATGGGCGGTAAGGTGGGGATGACCTTGTCTTTGTAGGGCGGCTCCGTAGGGGGCGGTGTCGGTTCGGGGGGCGGCGTTGGCGCGACGTCTTCATCCTCTTCGGGCCACGTCGGATCTTGCGCGTCCTTCAAATTGATGATGTGCTGGATCAGGGCCGGGAGCCATTCCGTGAACTCATAGTTGGCCCATCCGCCGCCGCTGCCCAGCGTGAAGAGATGCGCGCCGACAACGTAATAATCCTCGCGCAGTCGATCATCGTACCAGCTCATCTGCGCCATCCATTCCTCCTGCGTGACCAGCGGCAGATCGCGCGCTACATTCGCCTCCGTGATGAAGAGCGGGATCACCTCGTCGCGCGGCTTGAGGAAATCCTCGTAGAGCCAGCGATAGCGGCAGGCGAGCGGGCCGCGATCCGGGTAGGCAGGATGGCCGGGCAGCGACTCGCCGAACCAGCGATCCATCGGGTAGGCGTATTCGTGCAGCGAGAGCGCGTGGCCGCCCGCCTTGGCCAGGGAGAAGACCCCGGTCTCGACGATGGCCTCCCATTCCTCCCATTCGGGCACGCCCAAGCTGTAGGAGAAGAGCGCCAGCTTGTACCCCTCGGCGTTGGCGATATCGATGCAGTGACGGAAGAAATGCGCGTACTTGCGATGGCCCTCGATACCAGGCGGGTCAAGCTCGTTGGTGATCTCCCAATAGTCCACGTACTCGCGATGCGGCGCCCACTTGTGCAGCAGACTGTCCATCACGCGCTGCGCGGTCTCGCGGAGGTCGCCATCTAAGGGCGGACCTTCCACGTCGATGTCGCCATCGCCGCGAATGTAGCGCCCGACGGTCACCGTCTGCGGGCTGATCGCCTTGATGCCTTCGAGCCAACCGATACCTTCGACGGCCTTGACCGTGGTCATCACCGCGCCGGCCTCGGCGATTTGATGCACGGTGCTGGGAATTTGATCGGACATAATCCCGTGAATACCAAGCTTGCTGGGCATAAGGTTACTCCTTTCATGTTTTGATT
>CAYXVS010000132.1:0-1909 GCA_964468735.1 uncultured Anaerolineales bacterium
AGGTTGCCGCCAAACTTGTGGCCCAAAATCTCTCCCCAACCTTCGCAAGAGGCTCTTCTAGAAACATCCAACTTTCAACTTCTAACTTTCAACTTTCAACTCATAATCCAACGCCCGCGCCCGCTCCCCCATCATCTCACGGAGCCGCGCCGCATCCTTGGGATAGGCCCAGTAGAAGAGCGTGAAGACCAGCGCGCAGATGACCCACGGGAAGGGGATCGTCCAGACCATTGCCCGCGTGAAGCCGATGGTGTCCGCCAAATGTCCGGCGATGTAGGCCGAGATCGCGGCAAAGCCACTCTCCACGAAGGTCGTCATCGCGAAGGCGGTGGCGCGCAGCTCCGGCGGCACGGCGCCCTGCATCATCGGCTCCTTCGCGCCCTTGCCCGGCCAACTGATCATCAACGCGGTGAAGAAGCAGATAAAGAAGAAGGGCCAGAAGCTCCAATCCTGGGTCTGGGTGAGCATGATGTAGCTCAGCGGAATGCCGCTGACGATGGACACCTGGCCCACCACCGCCCGCCCGTACTTGGGACTGCGCAACTCGGCCCAATCGCCCAGCACCCCGCCGATGATGTTGCTCAGCGCTGTCCCGATGATAATCCCGGAGAACGCTAACGTCGCGCTCCCCTGCGGATGATCGAACCGGATCGCCTCGGTCATCCCGCGCACATCGACCATCCACGAGATGAAGTACAGCCCCATCACCACCCAGGGCATCGTGCCGGCCAGCCCTTGCAGGATGGCGACCCAAATGGTGGGGATGCGCAGCACGCGCGGCAGATCGGCCAGATCGATGCGATACTGCTCTGCATCCGCCGAGGTGATCTTGCCCGCCAACTCCGGCTCGGTGCTGCCGCGCACCGGCTCCTCGACCAACAGCCAGACCAGCACGCCGGAGACGACGCTGGAAAGCCCCAGGGCCACGAATCCCCACCGCCACAGCGTGGGCGTGGCCAACATCCCCAGGCCTAACGTCCCCGCGATGATGCCCAAGATGCCGATGGCCTCCAGCGTGCCCAGCGCGCGCCCGCGTCGATGCGGCGGGAAGGTGTCCGACATCAGCGAAAAGGTCGCGGGCATCAGGCAGCCCAATCCCAGCCCGGAGATCGCGCGGACGATGAGCAACTGCCCAAAGTTCTGCGTCAGGCCGCACGCCGCCGTCCACAGGCCCCACAGCCCCGTGCCAATGATGATGACCTGCTTGCGCGAGAATTTGTCGGAGGCGTAGCCCCACACCGGCGCGCTCACAGATTGGAGGATGTTCCGAATAGTGCCGATGAGACCCAGCGCCGTGTAATCCAAGCCCCACATCATCCGAATGGTGGGGAAGAGCACCGACATCGCTTGGCCTTCACCTTGATCAATAAAGTAGCCGAAGGCCAGCGCGATCAACGTTCGCCAGCGGCTTGGTTTGGAAGTCGGAGATTCTGTCATGGTTTCTCCTTTGGGGTGGTTGGATTATGAAAACGTATTGCGTATTTCGTAACAAGATAGCGATGACTACTCTCCATTCTCAGGTTCGATTTTTAGCGGGGCGCTGTCCCCGGGCAGGCGCTGCCCTTCGCCATCGAAGGCCGGGAGGCGCGTGTCCGTCATTGGATCATACAGGCCGACGCGCAGCTCCCATCCCGCCGTGGGTGTGCTCGGCAGCGCCAACGTATGCGGATCGCGGATCACGTCGCCGGGCAGCCACCACGAGGTGGGATAGCGGCCCGCGTTGGGCGGCGCGTCATCTTGGGCGAGCAGCTTCCCCTCGCTATCGACCAGATGTACAAAGACGGTGTAATCCTGGGGCGGGACGGCCTGCGCCGCCCACGTAAGCGTCACTGTCAGCGAGGCATCGACAGCGGCGGCGAGATCATACCCACGCAACTTGATGAGCGCCGGATCGCCAAAGACGACCTCG
>CAYXVS010000132.1:2009-3983 GCA_964468735.1 uncultured Anaerolineales bacterium
GGCGAGTCGATTGGACGCACGCGCCACGGGCCGAGCGCCACGTGATCCCCGCTGCCATCCGCCAACGATACCCGGTGTCCATTCGTATCCAACAAGCCAATCCGCGCCCAGACGAGCGCCGGCGCCGGCGCCCACGCGGGGATCTCCAACATCGTCGACTGCGCGACCACATCGCCCGCGCGCCAATGCTCGCTGGGATAGAGCGTGCCGCCCAGCCAGCGCGTCTCCTCCGCGATCCGCGCGGTGGGATCCGCCGGCGTGAGATGCACCCAGGCCGTGAGGCGCTCGTCGAGCGGCGCCGTCGCCTGCCAGTAGGCGGTGAGCTGAAAGCTCTCGCCGGGTGTGATCTCCTCCTCCGGCGCGAGTGTGCCCACCAAGCGCACGCCGCCCTCGAAATCTACGTCGGTCGCGGCGGCGCGGGCCGGGACGACCTCGCGATAAGGAGAGTCAAACGCCGGGTGGATTAGTACCCACGGCGCGGCTGCGGCAAAGAGCAGGGCAAAGCCCGCGATCCCGCCCACGAGCCAGCCCTGTGGAATATATTTAAGAGGTGTTGACTTCGTCTGAATTTGTATTCCATAGGGCCAGCGTCCGGCGCGAAGGCCCGTCCACTGCGCCCAACCCCAGACCATCCACACGCCCAACGGCGCGATGGTGGGGAAGAGCAGCCGCCCGTAGGGCGCGCCCGTCGCCATCGCCCAGCGGATCAGGCTCGCGGCGTTGAGCGCGAAGGCGAGCCCCAGCAGCGCCATCCCCAGGCGCGCCCGTCGCTCCAAGCGCCAGAAACTCCCGTCGGGCCAGAGGGAGCGCGCGATCCCGGCGACGGCGACGCTGACGGCAACGCCGATCAGCGCGGTGACCCAGGTCGGCGCCAGGATCAACGTCCAGCCGAAGGCGGCCCAATAGGAGCGGAAGATCCTCCACATCTCCGCGAGGCCAAAGCTGGCCAGCGGCGGTTGGCTGAGGAAGTGCGGCGCCACGCCCATCGCATCGCTGATGCCGTAGCGGAGCGCGTTGTGGAGATACCACCCGCCGCCCACGAGCAGCGCCGTCAACCCGAAGGCCGCGCCTTCGACCACGATCTGACGTAGGACAGGCCGCAGAGCTTCTGTAGATTGGTAATCCGTCTGGTCGGAATCCCATTCCGACCTACGTCGACCGGGCAGGTATTGCCCCAGGATCGCCAGCCCGCCGAGCGGGAGGAGCAGCAGCGCGCTCTGCTTGGTGAGCATCCCCACACCGACCAGCGCGCCTAGGCCCGCCCACGCAGTGGGTCGCGCGTGCAGCGAGGGCCGCACCATCAGCCGGATCATCCACCACAGCGCCAGGCTGAAGATGGCGATGGTCAGCGGGTCGTTGGTCACGGCGACGGAGAGCGAGAGGAATTCCGGGTTGAGCGCGGCCCAGCCCGCCGCGCCCAACGCCAGGCCGGGGCGATGGGGCCAGAGCGTTCGGGCCAGCGCATAGGCGCAACTCACGGCGACCGCGCCGCAGAGCAGTGAGAAGGCGCGCAGCATCGCGGCGGCGCGGACGGTGGCGCTGCCCGCCAGCGTCTCATCTCCTCTGTGGGAGGATAAATAGGGCAGATGGACGTAGGCGTTCTTGTTCCACGGATCGCTGTTGGCCTGCGGCGCGAATCCCGCCTCCCAACTGGGGCTGGGAATGAGCTGGTCGGGCAAGTCCGTCATTGGGAAAGGCGCGGTGAGCAGCGCGCCAATGGCGTGATAGAGCGGCGGTGTGTAGTAGCGCGGCGGCTCGGCCCAGCGGAGCGATTCGGCCATCGCCGCGCCGGTGGTGATGCGCCCCTCGGGCAGGCGACGCGGCGGCAAGCGCCGATGGCGCGCGATGTAATGGATGACGCTCAGGTGGGAGGATTCGTCCGGCGATTCGAAGAGCGGCGTGGGGATCGCGTAGGTGACGCCCAGCCCAACATAGAGCGCCACCAGCAGCGCCAGCCATCCCCTGGGCGGGATG
>CAYXVS010000132.1:4083-6115 GCA_964468735.1 uncultured Anaerolineales bacterium
CGCGGCTCTGCCCGCTGATGGAGAGCAATTGCGTGCCGGAGGTGTAGGGCAGCGTGGCGGTGATCCAGCCCTGGGCAGGCTGTCCCGGCGCCGTGAAGACGCCCCGCGCATCGATGACGCCGATGTCGCTGTGCCATTGGATGGGGGCCAGTTGCAGCGTCTCGCTCACACTCGTCTGCCACGGGATAACATCGCCCAGCGGGATGGGATTCCCGTAGCGATCCTCCGGCGTGGCCGTCATCTGGAGGCTCTGGCCGGGGGCCAGCAGCGCCGGGTTCGGCGTGACGACCAACGTGTGCGGCAGGCCCGGCTCGATGGTGATGGGCACGGTGGCGGAGACGGCGCCCATGTGCGCGGTGATGTGCGCGACGGTGGCCGTGACCGGCGCGATGTAGGTGTTATCGCCCGTGATCGCGCCCACGTCCGCCGTCCACGTCGGGGTGACGGCGCGGCTCTGGCCGAAGCGCGTGTGCCCCGTCACGGAGAAGTAGCTCGTCAGCGAGATCGCGGCGCCCACGCCCATCTGGGGCTTTTCGGCCTCCATCGCAGCGCCGGGCGTGATGCTGGCCGCCTCCCACCACGGCAGCGTGAGCGCCGGATCGCCCAGAAGTGTGTACGTGCGGGCCATGTAGGAGCCGCGAATGGCCGCGCGCCCGATCTGGGTGAGCGCGCCCAGGTCGAAGATGCCGCGCTCGAAGGCGGCGTCGTACATCGCGCGGGTCAGATACTCCTCCTGCGCCGCGTAGCCCAACCCCGCCGGGCCGAACGCCGCGATGGCGCCCGATTGCGTCACGACGGTAGTGGCCCACTCGCCGATGGAGCGCACGTCCGTGGCGTCCTGGGCCGGGTACTCCGGCGGGAACATCCAGTAGCCGTCCCAGCAATCCAGCGCGATGAGGAAGGGCAGCCCCACCTCCGAGGTGATCTGAGCCACCTGCGTGTTGAGCAGCAGCTTCTCGTGGCCCCAGCGATGGATCGAGCCGTGGCCGGCGTAGGTGAGCAGCGCCGCGCCCTCGTTCCAGGCCGTCGTCAGCGCGTGCGTGGCCGAGATGCAGGGCGTGAAGTTGGGCCGGTCGGGATCGGCGCAGTACTCCTCGATGTAGATTTTCTCCGTGGTCATTTGCTCCGGGATATAGGCGCTCAGGCGTTCGAGGATGTCGGCGAACGGTTCCGGCATGGTTTTGCCGTCATCGGCGACCATCAGCGCGCGATCCATCCACGGCGCCGAAGGCTGCTGCTCGTAGGTCAGCACTTTGGCCACGTAGCCGGCGACCTCCGCCTCGGTCTGAGCGGGCAGCCGCCCCACGGCGATCTCCGGGAAGCCATCAGCGTCCACGTCGCCGTAGAGGCTATCGACGGGCACCTCGCCCTGCGTCGGATCATCGAAGGCCAAATACGGCGGGATGTGCGAGGGCGTGGGCGGGCCGTAGAGGGCCGGATGGTAGCCCTTGAAGTTGAAGTTGCCATCGCCGACCAAGAAGAGGTAGCGCGGCGTGGGCGCGGGCCACTGCTCCACGGCGTGCGCGACGAAGGCCTGGATCGCGCGCGGGTGCATCACGCCGTGGTTGAAGATCGCGTAGACGTCCTCGACGGCGGCGGTGCGCACGCGCAATCCCTGCGCGCGCCGGTGCTCGACCAAGGGCGTGAGCGCAGCTAGAAACTCGCGCGGCGCGATGATGATCTCCTCCGCGCCGCTGGTCGGGGAGATGAGGTCGGTCGGCGGCGCGTAGGCCGTCAGCGCGATGGGCTGGGGCATCGCTGCGATGTAGCGCGCGCCCTGAGACGTCGTATCGTGGAAGATGAGGCTGGTCGCCGTACTCTCATAGCCGGTGAGCGCGATGGGCTGGTGGGGATCGGTCACGTCGTAGAGGCGCGTAGATGAAACGTCCGGCGCGGGAAGCTGGGTGATGGTGTAGGCGGCGCTGCCGGAGAGCGGCGCGCGGCAGTCTAGCGTGCCATCGATGGCGACGGGCTGGCGGCGATAGGTGAGCGTGGCGCGGTCAAAGTAGACGTCCTGCGCGCCCACATCGGT
>CAYXVS010000132.1:6215-8151 GCA_964468735.1 uncultured Anaerolineales bacterium
TGGTGATCGGGCGCAATATCGGGATTGTGGTTCTGCGCCGCGACCTCCACGGTGAGCGTCGCGGGCGCCGTGAGCGCCGTGAGCGGCGTGGTGATCGGCGCGGTCAGCGTGAGGGGATAGGTGCGGGTCACCGTGTTGGTGCGGGCAACGACGCGCTCCCAGAACCAGGTGGCGACGGTGCCGGGCGTCTGGCTGTGGCGCGCCCAGTAAACGAGGTTGCGCTCGGCGAGGGCCATATCGACGCAACCGGGCGCGGCCGGCGCGGGCGCGCCAGGCGTCACATCGCGCGCGGCGATGGCGGGGCTGGCCGTCGTCGCATCGACGGTGAGCCAATAGATCTGCGCGTCGGTGTATTTCTCGTCCTGCCGGCTGCCGTGGAACTTCTCCGCGTAGAAGATCAGCGCGTCGCCCGGCTCCATCACATCCGCCCCGGCGTTGATCACGTCGAAGGTGACCGGCTCGCCCTGCGACATCAGGTGCAGATCGGCAGGCGTGGTCTCGGTCAGCGGGACGCCCGCCGCCAAGAGCGCCTCGTAATCAAGCTGATAGAGGCCGTCCGCCGTGACCTCGATCCGCCAGGCGGGTTCTGGAGGTGGGGTCGGGGCGGCATGCACTTTCGCTATCGATGCGCCACCCAACACCAGCGCCAACCCCAGCGCGCCGACCAACATTCTCCAACGTCCAATCTCCAATATCCAGCATCCAGCATCCAGCTTCCAGTAACCAGCTTCCAGCTTCCAACCTCCAATATCCATTCCCATCTACACACTTCCCTCTTGAGCATCCGCAATCATATCCGCCTGGCGCAGGTGCTCCTTGGAGTGCTTTTGCGCCTTCATTTTCTCCCCCGCGTACTTGCCGCCCAGGATCAGCCACGGCAGGCCGATTGCGAGCAGGAGATAGAGCGCCTGGGGTAAGCGCGGCTGCGGCGCGAAACGATCCAAATTGAAGAGGATCACCGCGACCGAGGTCCACACGGTGAGGAAGTTGGGGATCGCGTCGCCCGCGTGGAGCAGCCCCGGCCCTGGGATGCGACGGTGCATGAGCGGCCAGAAGAGGTTGCTGCCCATGTGGCCCATCTGATCCTCCAGGATATGACCGGAGAAGCCCAACCAGGTAATAATCCCGCCCCAGAGGCCCACGGTGGGGCCGGCGAAGAGGGCCAGGAGCAGTCCCATCACCGCGCCGACGACGAACGCCAGCAGCAGGCTGTGCGTCCAACGATGGTGCCAATCCAAGAAGTGCACCACCAGCTCGTCATGCTCGCGGGCGAAGCGGAAGGTCGGGCCGGTGAAGATGTTCACGCGATACTCGTCGCTGTAGGTGTGGACCATTGGCGCGCCGACCTTCCGGCGGACTTCGACGGCGCCCTCCGGCTCGGTGCCGGCGTAGGGCGTCTGGCCCGTGTTGACCAGCGGCCCGATGCTCACGGCGATCTCGTTGCTCTCCGGCGCGAAGCGGATGACGTACTCGCGCCACAAGTCGGCGCTCACGCGGATCGTGTGCGCGATGACGTTCTGATCCTCGCCGCTTTCGTAGGCGCGACGCATCGCCGCGACCAGCTCATCGGCGATGGCCTCGGCGTCCGGCTCGAGGCCGGGATCGATCTCCACCTCGAACTTTTCCCAGTAACGGGCGAATTTGAAATCCATCGTGTCCGGTAGAATGCCTCCGATGCCGCCCATCATCGGCAGCAGCGAGCCTTCCTGCGCCATGTGAATCACCTCCGGGAAGAACGAGGCAATCGCGACGCCGGTGATGAAGTGGGAGATACCTTTCATACTACGCCTCCATAGATATAAAAATTGCGAATTAAGAATTGCGAATGATGAATTTAGAATTGCGAGTTAGGAATTATGTAACTGTTTAGTCTTGTGAGGTGCAACGCACTTTTGGGCCTATCACCAAGCATGTACTGCATCAGACATAACTGTTA
>CAYXVS010000133.1:0-8042 GCA_964468735.1 uncultured Anaerolineales bacterium
CGCGTGATCGATTTCATCACCGCGCGGCCCGAACCGCTGGACATCATCGTGGTGAACAACAACAGCCGCGATGAGACCCGCGCGGTCGCCGAGCGGATCGCGGCGGAGCATCGCTTCGTGCACGTGATCGATCAGCCGATCCCCGGCAAGGGCGCGGCCGTCCGCGCGGGGATGTTGGCCGCGCAGGGCGAGTACGCCTTCATCTGCGACGCGGACTTGGCGATGCCCATCGAAGAACTGCCGCGCTTCTTCCCCGAGAACTTGGGCGGCCCCTACGATATCGCCATCGGCTCCCGCGAAGTGTCCGGCGCGCGGCGCTACAACGAGCCGCTCTATCGCCACCTGATGGGCCGCGTCTTCAACTTCATCGTGCGGACGCTGGCCGTGCCGCGCATCCAGGATACGCAGTGCGGATTCAAGGCCTTCCGCCGCGATGTGGCGCGCGATCTCTTCTCGCGCCAGAAAATCGACGGCTGGGCCTTCGACGTCGAAGTATTGGCGCTGGCGCAGCGACGCGGCTATCGCATCATCGAGGTGGGCATTCCCTGGTATTACGGCAAGGGCAGCCGCGTCAGTCCGGTGCAAGATTCCCTACGGATGTTCCGCGAGGTGCTGCGCATCCGCCGCAATCTCCGCGCGGGGATGTACGAAGAGGAGTAAGTTGTGGATTTAGATCTCATCGCGTTCGACGCCGACGACACACTCTGGCACAACGAGATTAAGTTCGCCGCCGCGCAGGCAAATTTATAAAAAACCAAAATAAGGAAGGCTCATATAGGAAATTGGGTGAAATCATCCAGCGGGTTTAATTTGGACACAGAGCATCACCGAGAAGGCACAGAGAAGCACGGAGAAATGATTCTCTCTGTGTATCTCTGTGAAAAACTCCGTGAAACTCTGTGTAACTAGAGCTTGAGCATCATTCGCACCCAATTTCACCTAAATACCCATAAGAGCCAATAAGGAAATAATGTGTAGAAAAAAATACTTAGCTGTATTTTATTTAATTATCATATTATCAGCTTCGTTGAGATTACGATCTCCTGGAGATTCCCTAATGGGATGGGATCAATCAATAACTCTCAATCGATCTATGGAATGGATTAATGGAGGAGCATTACCATTAACCTCTATGCAATCCTCCTTTGGGATTTATAACCCTCCGCTCATTCAATATCTGTATGCGATAGCCTTAATTATCCGAGGCAATATTATCGATGTGATATATTTAATTGCTCTGGTTAATGTAGCAGGAATTATGGTTACTGGATTAACTCTGTCTAAAATCTTTAATTGGCGTGTGGCAATAATCAGTTCCTTACTGTTTGGAGTTTGCCCCTGGGCCGTTTTCTTTAGCCGTATGATTTGGATGCAAAGTTTCGTACCGGGATTATCCTCCTTACTTTTTTCATGTACCTTACTGTATTTCTATGGAGATCCAAAACCACACTACCTTGTCTTGGGATTTATCTCCTTAGCGGGACTGATACAAAGTCATGTGACAAGCATAACACTCATCCTGCCCCTTATTGTCATCGCTATTTTCCACGATAGGAAGTTAAAAGCTAAACCGATAGTAATCGGAATCTCAATATTCATTTTGAGTTTTTTGCCTTACTTCATATTTCAGACGAGAACATATTTTGCAGATTTGGCAATCATACAGAAAAGTGTGCAGGGCGAATCAACAACAGATTATCAGAGCTTTCGTCGTATAATCTCGCTTCTGCAATCTGAGGCCTACCTCGATCCGATAAAAGAAAATTTACATCGCAGAGACCTATTGAAAGCGATAGACCTTACCGATGATCTTGTTGTTTATTTATTCATAACAAGCATTTTATATGCAACGCTAACTCTGCTAAAGAACCTTAACAAGAATTCAATTTACATATTGCTTTTACTATGGTTATTAATACCTCCCTTACTTTTTATAAAGCATCCCCAAATTCCTATTATGCACTATTATTTTCTTTACATTTATCCAGTTCCCTTTGTGATGATAGCTCTATTTATTGATAGAGTCTATGTGTGGTCCAAGAAAAAATTACTTTGGGCAGAAGAATGTTTTGAATCTCAACTTAAACTTACCTGGTTATCATCCCTTATCTACTTACCTATCTTATTAATTTCAATTTCGCAAGGCTCTGGGATTATTGCTGGACAGAATGCCTTAATCAAAGGGCGAACGGAAGATTTACGGGCTATAGATGTTCAAAAAGCTATTGATAATGCCAATCAAGTTATGTCCAAATACAATCACTGTGAGCTTGTGGTACTGGGAGAAGGCCCTATCTACGAAACCTCATCATTTGGACTACTTCGCGAATTCACAAAATTAAGCAGGGTAAGGTTTGCGGATACTGGAACAAAGCTTTACCCCCATCCTTGTGCTGTATACTTTGTATCGAATGCTCATAAAAAAGAACAACAATGGGCAGAGGAAATCGGGACGAGATTATCAACCTATACTGTCCAATCCGCTAATGAAACTTGGCTGTTTTATGTTTTATTGCCGGAGACGAGAGCGGAAATTGTATCTCAGATGACTTCCCCTTCTCCATTAGGGACGTGGACAAATAGTGTAATCTTAAATAGTATTACCCCAAAATACAATACAGAAGATAATCTGGTCACAATTAATATGGTTTGGCAGATTGGACCTCATCACGAGGCTGAACATTTACCATCTCAGCCTATTGCTGAAAAATCTTATATGCTGACAGAGGAAGGTAAATCATCCCGAAGAATTCATACCGGATGCTATCTTTTGACCCCAGACCAAGAGATAATTGGCCAGTTTGATACTGTTGGTTTAGATAGTCGGGAATGGGAGCCGGGCGATGTATTTGAATTCGACGCCTTGATCCATGTTCCACAGGATTATAAATCCAATAACTGCAAAATAGCTGTAGCACTTTATCTTTACCCGGAAATCAGAAATTTAACTTTATTAGATGATCAGAACCTTTTGATACTGGACTCAGTAAAATGTCCAATAAAAAGAAAAGAGTAGGCCATGTTAGATTTGGATCTCATCGCGTTCGACGCCGACGACACGCTCTGGCACAACGAGATTAAGTTCGCCGCCGCGCAGGAGAATTTCCGGCAGATCATGGCCGACTATCACCCCGGCGCGGTAGTGGATGAGGCGTTAGATCAGACCGAACGGGAAAATATTTGCCACTACGGCTACGGCGTCAAAAGCTACACGCTCTCGCTGATCGAGACGGCGATTCGGCTCACCGAGGGGCAGATCCCGGCGTCCGACCTCCAGAAGATTCTCGATGGCGCCAAGGAGATGATCACGGAGGCCGTCGAGCCGTTGGAGCACGTCGCGGAGGTGCTGGCCCAGTTGGCGCCCGCGTATCCGCTGATGCTCCTCACCAAGGGCGATCTCTTCGAGCAGGACGCGAAGATCGCTAAGTCGGGGCTGACCGCGTACTTCACCCACGTCGAGGTCGTCAGCGAGAAGAACGCGCAGGTCTACGAGGCGCTGCTGGCTAAGTACGGCATCGCGCCGGAGCGCTTCCTGATGGTGGGCAACTCGCTGCGCTCCGACATCCTGCCCATCGTGGAGATCGGCGGCCACGCCGTCCACATCCCCTATCACATCACCTGGTCGCACGAAATCGCCACACCCACCGAGGCCCACGCCAACGCCTACGAGGAGTTAGCCCACATCGAGCAACTTCCCGCCCTGCTGGAGCAGAAATTTCCAGAAAACCTTGCGAAGGTTACGGAGCACTCCATGAATTCAAAATCCTCTCCTTCCGTCCAAAACATCGCTGTTATCAATGGCATATCGAAACCTTCGCAAGGGTAAACTAGTTCTATACTCCCTTCCTTTAACGATTTAGGAGGTTTTCTATGACAGAGATTTTCACCCGCCCCGTTGAGGCGCGCGAGATTATTAAGAATCCCTCGTGGGAGCAACTGCGCGCTTGGGCCGATATCGAAGAGACGACCACCGCTTGGGGATCGGCGCGCTACATCACGCGGATTCGGAGCCGATCCGCCAAATTCACCGACATCATCTTTGACGAGCCGGACGCGGAGCAGCGCCGCTGGCTGACCGAAGCGCAGGCCTCGCTGCGCACGATGCGTCTCATCCAATTGGATCGCGTGATGGGTCAGCATCCCGATTTCCAACGGCACTGCCGCTTTTACGTCCCCATCGAGCACGCACGGCTGGCCTTTATGTGGGGCCAATCGCTCTTCGACGCGCCGCCGGAGTTCGCCGCGCGCGACCGCGCGGATATGACGACGGTCATGATCCCCAAATGGCGCGATAAGGTGATGGAGCGTCGCATTCTGGTCGATCCAGAGACCTTCACGACCTACGCGCTGGGCAGCGACTATATGGGCGAGGTCAAGAAGTCGTTTCTCCGCCTGGCGATGTATTGGACGAAGCTGCAAGGCGGATTGGGCCTGCACGCCGGCTCCAAGGTCATCCGCGTGCGCGATGTGGACGACCAGTTGGTGGAGAAGGGCGCGATCTTCTTCGGGCTGAGCGGCACGGGGAAGACAACGCTCACCTGCCACCATCACTTTATTGATGACAAAGCGGGCGAAGAGGGCGTCGCCATCCGCCAGGACGATGTGGTGATGATGCAGCCCGACGCGGCGTGTTACGGCACGGAGGCCAATTTCTTCATCAAGACGGAAGGACTGGAGCGGGAAGACCAGCCGCTGCTCTACAATGCCGCCGCCGCGCCGCGCGCGATGCTGGAGAATGTCTGGGTCGATCCCGATGGGACGCCCGATTTTCTCAACTACGCGCTGGGGCGCAATGGCCGGGCCATTGTCTTCCGGTCGGATATGGCGCACACCGATGAGAGCATCGATCTGCCCCGCGCCGACATCATTGTCTTCATCACGCGGCGCGAGGACATCGTGCCGCCGGTGGCGCGGCTGACGCCAGCGCAGGGCGCGGCCTTCTTTATGTTGGGCGAGTCCATCGAGACGGCGGCCGGCGATCCCGCGCGCGCGGGACAGGCCGTGCACAGCGTGGGCACCAACCCCTTCATCATCGGCTCCTATGAGAAAGAAGGGGCGATCTTTATGCACATCCTGCGCAAAAACCCGGATGTCCAGGTCTTCCTGCTGAATACGGGCAGCATCGGCAAGCGCGATGTCGATGGCAGCCTGCGCGATCCGGCGCAGGCCGAGAAGATCGGCGTGTTAGACTCCACCGCGATCATCCAACAGATCGCGCGCGGGGGCATCACGTGGACGACCGATCCCGATTGGGGTTATGAGGTCGCCACGGCGGCGCCGGGCCTGCCCGATTACGCCGAGCGCCTCAATCCCCGCGCCGCCTACTCGGCGGAGGCCTACGATCAACTCACCCAGAAGCTCAAGGCGGATCGGCGCGCCTGGTTAGAGAAGTTCTCGGCCCTAGATCCGGCGATTCCCGCGTCGTTGGGGTTGTAGGTCGGAATGATATTCCGACCCTTGCCGGATTACCAATCCAGCCTACGCCGTGTCCAACAGTAGTATGAGGAGCTAGGCCGATGATTTCCCCAGCCCTGATTCAAGCAATCTTGGATCAATACACGCTCGCGTTAGACGGCGTCCACGGCGTCACGCATTGGGCGCGGGTGCTGGAGAACGGTCGTCGCCTGGCAGCGCGCACGAACGCCAATCTGGCCGTGGTGCAGCTCTTCGCGATCTTTCACGACGCCAAGCGCCAGAACGAGAAGATGGATCACGGCCACGGTCAACGCGGCGCAGATTACGCCGCCGAACTGCGAGGCGCGCTCTTCACGCTGAGCGATCACGAGTTTTCGCTGCTGTACACGGCGTGCGCGCATCACACCGACGGCCTCACGGGGGGCGATGTGACGGTCCGCACCTGCTGGGACGCGGATCGGCTCGACCTGGGGCGCGTGGACATCGAGCCGGCGGCGCCCTATCTCTGCACCGAGGCGGCGCACGACGTGGAGATCTTGGCGTGGGCCAATCGGCGCAGTCGCGCGCGGGTGACGCCGGAGTTGGTGCGGGCGGATTGGGGGATCGAGCTGTAGCTCCTAAAAGCTCAAAGAGGATTGTTAAATCCTCGTATTTATCACTACAGGATTGGATCTAACGATCCAATCCGAGCAATCTTAGAACAGAGGACGTCCACATGGATCAAGAACTGCGAGAGAAGAAGTACAACGAGGTTTTCGAGGCGATGTATCGTTATTTAGAGCAGCGGCGGCGCGATGATCCTGCTTTCAACATCAAGCGCCTCGAGGATTTGTTGGAGGCGACCTACTTCCGCCAAGGGGATGATTGGTTAGGCAAGGGCGTGCTTTACGAGATCAAGATGGCGGCTACGGTGGCCGCCTACGAGAGCTATCTGGCAGTGTGGCGCGAGGAAGAGGACAAAACAGAAAGCAAGCAAAACATCAAAGCATCAAATAGACAAAGCAACAAGGTATCATAGCGCAAAGCGCGTCAAACTGCACGGCTCAATTCTTTTATCCCCCAGAAGCGTAATCGCTGGGGAGGCTTTTTCTATAACAAATTATGTTATAATGTGAATTAGAGTCGTGCGATTATCTATCAGAGGAGGTTCGCCATGGAGTTTTTGATCTTCTTCGGCGCTGCGATTATCCTACTGAGCGCCGCGTACATCATCACGACGATCATGGTCAAGCGCAAGGGGCAGGGCGTCCCCAATTGGCCCGCCACCGACGGGGCCATCATCGACCAGGCGCTCTCTCGTCACATCCGGCGCACCGAGACCGGGGAAACGACGACCTACACCCCCACGATAAAATACACCTACACCGTCGATCAGACGACCTATCACGGCCACAAGCACCCCACGTCCGGCATCTCATTCCCGGATCGCCGCAGCGCGGAGAGTGTGTTGACGCACTATCCCAAAGGCGAGACGGTCACGGTCTACTACAATCCCAACGCCCCGCGCCAAGCCCGCCTCGACGTACCCCGCCCCACCGATCACAATGCCATCATCTGGTTGAACGCCGTCCAATTGCTAATCGGCGTCGGCGCGATTCTGCTTGGCGTCCTCTGGCGCTGATCCCCGCTTTTCTACATCTAACTTGGCAGGCTCTTCAGAAATTCGCCGGGTGCGATCGTACTAACCCACCCGCAACCCAGCAACGATGCGAAAAAGGTCTGTAATCCCCACAAACACGCACATCTGCGCTGATTTTAGGGCTGCTTAGAGGGTTGTCCGGCAAAATCCAAAAGACCCACTAACCCTAACTAACCTGCATCCATCCAACTAAACGAGGTAGATATGGACTTTAAAGAAGCAGAATCCCTCTTTCTTACATTAAAACAACACTATCGACAGGGCAATATCGACGAAGAGAAGTACCGCGATGGCTTGCGCCACATTCGCGTCCACGATGATGAGGGCAAGGTGTGGGCTATCGAGGAATCGACCGGGCGCTGGCACTGCTTCAAGCGGGGGAAATGGGTGCCGGAGACGCCTCCGCACTACACGCCGCCCGATCTTTCCGCTAAAAAGCAAAATAAGCCCAGCCCCAGCGTGACGACTACCATGACCCAGCCCATTCCTGTTGTATCGCAACCTGAGCCGAAGGAGGCGTCGGGCGAGAAGAAGCTGAAGATCGAAGGCCTGCCCTATCTCATCGGCGTCGTCATCTTCTGGATCTTGGTTGGCGTGGGCATCCTGATCTGGGGCGAGAACAATCCTCTGCTGGTGTTCGTCCTGAGCGTCATCGCGCTCATCACGCTGATCATGACCCGTCTCTCGTTCTCCAAAGCCTGGGAGGGGCAAATCGTCGACATCCGAACAGAACAGGTGCG
Source organism: uncultured Anaerolineales bacterium (assembly GCA_964468735.1). Lineage (GTDB taxonomy): Bacteria > Chloroflexota > Anaerolineae > B4-G1 > SLSP01 > JAAAOZ01. Next base: position 7,795 of record CAYXVS010000133.1, read on the forward strand.
CGTGGAGGATGATCCAGAAGCATGGCACAATGAAATCCAGCGGATGGCCTACATCCGTCTGCCGCATGGCGAGACCCACAAGGAGCGCCTGCAAGATGGCTGGAAGATCGGCGATTGGCTGGTCAAACAGCGCGGCGACGCTAAAATCCGCAAGGGATAGGGCCGTTCCAAGAAAATAAACCTCCCAAATACAAGCGATTTTCCGCCTGTGGCCCTCCTTGGCCCTCCTGCGGCCCTCCTGCGGCCCT
>CAYXVS010000134.1:0-7995 GCA_964468735.1 uncultured Anaerolineales bacterium
TTGTAGTGCGTCCATAGAGTTAGTCGGTTCGTCCTCAGTCGGTTAGTCTAAGGTCTAAAAGTCGAATGTCAAATCTCACACATCGGGCGGCGGGGGTGTGGAGAGCGGCGAGACGGGTTCGGTGGGGGGCGGCGGCTCGGTTTCCTCGGGCGGGGGGGGCGGAGGCTCCGGCCCGGAGGGCGGAGGCGTCGCTGTGGAGGTGGGCGTGATGGTCGGCGACGGTGTAGGCGTCCAGGTCGGCGTGAAGGTGGGGCGCGGCGTGGGCGTCCGCGTCGGCGTCGCGGTGCGCGTGGGCGTCGGTGTCTGGGTCGGTGTGTTTGTCGGCGTGGGCGTATCGGTGGGTAACGGGGTCGGCGTGGCGCTGGCCCTAGCCTCCAGCGTGGAAAACACCCCCGGCGGGATCGGGCCAGCATCGCCGCGCGCGGCCCGCACATCGAAGATCACCTCCGGGCCAAGCGGCGCGAGCGGGGTCGGCGCCACATCCTCACTGTAATCCGGCCACAACTCTGAGGCCAGCGTCTCGTCATAGGTCGCCGGCCACGAGGGTTCCAATCCCAAAGAGACGGCGGCGAAGACGGCGCCCGCGCCCAGCGCAATCACGATCAGACCGAAGAGCAGCCAAATCAGCAAGCGTCTGTAGCGCCTCATGCCTCACGCTCCCTTGATCGCGTAGACGTCGACCGGCTCGGCGCGCCCCTTGAGATGCACATCGCTCAGGCGGGTCGCCTCAACCGGGGGCGTCTCCCCCATCTCGACCATTCGCTCCCACGTCTCCGCCCGCACAAAGAGATCGTACTCAGGGAATTGCTTGTTCAAGTCGCTGATGCGTTGCGTCACGTTGACGGTATCGCCCAGAATGGCGTACTCGAAGCGCTCCTCCGAGCCGAGGATGCCGGCGACGATTTCGCCGGTGTTTACGCCAATCCCCAGGCGAATGGGCAACTCACCCTGTGCTTTGCGCTGGAGATTCACCGTGCGGATGTAGTCCAGTATATCGAGCGCGGCAAGAATCGCGTCACGCGCGCTCTCCTCCGGCGTCTGGGCCTCCGGCAGGACGCCAAAGAAGGCTAACACCGCATCCCCGATGAATTTGTTGACGATGCCGTGATTCTGGCGGATAACGGTCACAATCCCCTGGAAGTAGTCGTTGAGCATCTGGATGATGTAGGCCGGCTCGCGACCCTCAGAGAGCGCGGTGAAGCCGCGAATGTCGGCGAAGAGGATGGCGGCGGTGATCGTCTGCGCGCCCAGCTCCAACGCGCCCTTCTCGCGCTCCTCGCGCAGCCGGGCGGCGACCTCCGGGCTGGTGGTATGCCCCAACAGATCGCGATAGAGGCGCCCTTCCCGCAACTGGCTCACCATCTGGTTGAAGTCCTGAGCTAGGGTGGCGACCTCGTCGCGCCCGGCGATCTCCACCTGGGTATCCAGGTTGCCGCGCGCGACCTCCTCCGTGGCGGCGGCCAGGCGGTCGATCCGCTGCACGACGGCGCTGGCGAGCAGAGCGCCGATAAAGATGACGATCGCGGTCGCAACGCCAAAGAGCACGACTAACGCCTGCTGCATGGGCTGGCGCGTGTCCGTGACGAAAGAGAGTGGCAGCGATACGGACATCAGCCCTAGCTTTTCGTTGTGGCGGATTTCGAGCGCGCCGAAGACTTCCGCGTAGGTGCGCCCGTGAATTTCGATCTCGCGACGCGGCGTCTGAAAGGCCTCTTGCTCCAGATACCAGTGGTAGCGACCGCCGTCCAAGGCCAACTGCGCCAACGAATCGGGGCGCAGCGTCGAGATGATGGGCGGCCCCGGCTCCAGATAGAGCGAGACGCGCGCCAGCGCGGTATGATGCAGGCGCGCGATCAGTTCGTCCAAATACATCCCCACCAGCAGCACGCCGACGCGCTCGCCTTCGTGGGTGATCGGCCCGCTGACGTAGAAAATCCGTCCACGCTGCGTCTCCAAGATGTCGGCGTATTTATCGCCGAACGCATCCGATTCGCCGTGAACGACCTTATCGACAATCTTCCATTCCTCTCGGCTGGGGCCGAGGGCAAAATCATAATCGGTCGCCTCGCCGTTCGGATCGCGATACATGGCATAGAGCGGCTCGCCCTCGAGATCCAGCACCTCCAGCACATCCAACTCGGCGTTGACAACGTGCGGGGCGGCGAGCAGCCCCAGATCGCCCTCATTCGCAGCCGCGACGGCCTCCGCGAAGCCCTCCGTGTAGGCCAGGCTGCGCCAGATCGCCAGGTGCTCCTGCTCGATCTTGACCAGCGCATCATTGGCCGTGCGTCCCGCATCGATCAGCGTCGTGTGGAATCGATCCTCCAGCACGCCGGCCAATAGCCGCGTCACCAGATAGGCCCCGGCGGCAGCTACCAAAATCGCCAGCACGATATAGGGCAGCGTGATTTTGATCCGCAGTTGCGAGAGGGAGCGGGACAGCCAATTATCCTCTAGAAATTGCACGTCCTGTTGTTCTTGCTCGGTTGTTGCCTGGGTTGCCTGCGTCTTCTCAGTCATCGTCCACACTCCTAAAGGCTAGAATGATTGGCCCAAACGCCTCGCGAAAGGCATCCGGTATTCTCATTTTATCGGTAATGAGAGAATGATCAACCCTCAAATCAAAACACCCAAGGCTCTTGTTGGTTTTTAGGTGAAATTGAGTGCGAATGATGCTCATGCTCTAGTTAACACAGAGTTTCACGGAGTTTTTCACAGAGATACACAGAGAGAATCATTTCTCCGTGCTTCTCTGTGCCTTCTCGGTGGTGCTCTGTGTCCAAATTAAACCGCTGGATGATTTCACCCGATTTCCTATATGAGCCAACACCCAAAGGGCTGAGATGCATCGCCCTCTGGGTGTTATTTCAGCTGGGATGATCGAAGTTCGACGACGGGAACTCTCTACTCGCTGGCCTGCCGGAGCGCCTTGAGCGTGTTCGAGGCCGCCTCGCCGATGGTGCGCAGCATCGTGGCGCGATTGTCCGTCGCGGTGTTGACCATGCTCTGATGCATGCTCCACACGGCGCGATCCACCTCGCCGCTCTCATCCAACGGCAGACAAATGGTCGTGTCGCCGTCGAACGAGATCCGCGAATAAGCCCGTAGCGCGACCTTACCCTCGGTCGCCAAGGCATTCAAGTCATTTTCCTTGGTCGTCACCACGTGGATCTGATCGTGCGGCGTGGTGTAGGTGCGCACCTCCAACTCCGAGATGTCCTGCACAAAATTCTCGACTCGATTCGCCAAATCCTGCGCAAATTTCCGAACTGCTTCCTGTAAACTCTCAGCCATCTCCATTCCTCCTTAAAATATGTGCTTGATTTATGATTGTGATAGATGTCTTAGTTGGGGCCACGATCTCCGCAGCTCCGCCAACACGTCCCGCACGAATCGCCACGTGGCGGGCAACAGCAGAACTTGCCCCCCCGGCACGGCGGCTTTGAGCGCCAGCCCGGCCGCGCCGGTCGTCACCACCGAGACGATGCGCAGCAGCGCGATGCGCGACGCCAACGCCAGGTGAACGGACTGGGTGTGGACGCGCATCGCAACCGGCGCGACGTCCATCGCCCACGTCGTCGTGAAGTCGCCTGTCCAGCCGACGGCGGTGGCGCCGACCCTCAACGCGCCGATCTCTGTCTCGACGTGCGCGTAGTTCCCGACCGTCCGCCGCACCTGCTCCATAAAGGCGCGCCACTGGGCCATCGTCTGCCGATCCTCCGGCGCGAGTGCAACCTTGACTTCGGCTTCCTTTTCCTCGGCCTTCTTCCTGTCCTTTCTCCAACTGAAAAGACCGTAGGCGACGACCTCCGTCTCCGGCACCGGCTGGTAGCGGGCGATGCTCTGCAACAGATCAGATTTAGGCGCGGCGAGGTCATCCGCCGTGCTGAACGGCACGCCTATTCCCCTCTCCTGCTCCTGGGGATCGAAAGCCGTCAGTTGGCGCTCCACCCGCTGCAAATCGCGCTGGGCAAGCTGCATCGCGCGGCTCTGACGCTGCAAGATGGCCTGCGCGGCCTCCGGCGAATCCGGCAGCGAGACGCGCCACGTCGGCGCCTCCGGCTCGGCGGGCGCTTTCGCCTCACCGACCGAAAAGGCCACCGCTTCATCGCGCGCCGGTCGCTCCGGTACCTGCCACAATCCCAGGGGGTCTTGGCCCTCCGGCAACGCCAATCCAGCCACCGAAAATGTGCTCTCAGGCATCGTTGATCTCATCACTCCCTTCACGCCACGTTGTGGCCGGCCTCCTGGCCGAGCCACAGTCGGCTTCATCTGCTAATTTTATTTCAGGCTCTTGAGCAAATTCGTCGCCATCTCCGCCATCGCCTGGAGGAATTGGGCGCGATTGGCCTGCGCCTCGCGCACCATCTCCAGATGCACCCCCCAGAGCGCGCGATCTACCTCGCCCCCGCGATCCTGGGGGACGAAGACCTTCATATCGCCGTCGAAGTCGATGTGCGTGAGCGCCCGCAGGCGCGCCGCGCCCTCGCTCTGCGCCGTGACCGCCGAGAGGTCATCGGTGGTGTAGGTCTTGACCTCCAGCGTGGTGATGTCGGTGGCGGCCTTCTCCAGCGACTTGGCCAACTGATCCGTGAACTCGCGGAGAGAATCGGTGAGATCATCAACCTGTTCACGGATACCAAACTTCTCAGCAGCGGAGGCTTTAAAAAGTTCGGGTTCAATCGTTGATGAGAGTTCTTTCTTCTCAGCCTCAAACGATGGGACCTCTGGTGTTTCCAGAGCCGGGCGTTCTGTTGGCTCGTCGTCTTTGGCAAAGGGGATACGGACGGCGGGGTCGCCGATGATGGCGTACCCACGGGCATCGTTGTTCGCTGTCCAGAGTTGAACCAACTCGAAGTCGCTAATTTTTTGATTGCCAAATCTCAGTTCTTCCATAATTGAACTAAGCTCAGAAGACGTATCGGCATAACGAAGGTCAAAGCCGGGGTCGGTTGCTAACCCAACCGGTTGCCCATTTAGTAGACGTCGCAAGGCAATGACGAAATGTGCATTATCGACCTCTCCACTAGGCTTGACAAAAGAATAGCCCCATGCACGGTCCACATGTCCAAGCACGGCTAGCGCACCATGCTTGAGTAATTGTTTAGGAAGGTCAGCAACAAATGCCTCAGGAGCGATCTCCTCACGAGTCTTACCCTTTTGTAAAGCAAATTGATCAAATCTTGGAGTTCCTGCACCATAACAAGCAAAGAGCAGTGTGATCATTCCTAGCAAATTAGCATCCTCTGCCAAGTCTTCGCTAGCAAAATAATGCTCGCGTTTCAGATGACCCTTTGGACCAGGCCAATCCTGGCATAGCAACGCACCTTGATATTTAAATTGATTGTCATGCCCTTTAGGAAACTCCATGCCGTGGCTGGCGGTCATCAGGAAAGCGGGGGCATTGCTGAACAATTGTCCCAGTTGGGCATGTGTAGCGTTACCGTTGCCAATCAGATCCCAATCCCAATCATATTCCAATTCCTCACCAAGATTAGCAGCCATATCAGATAGATTACTCTGCAACTCATTGATGAGATATCTGGCGCTCAATTGCGTTGCTTTATCGCCAGGGTTAGCAACGGAGAAAAAGGTGGCTTTCCTAGGGAGCGTGACCTTTCCTGTCTCGGCCATGACTACGTTATGCGCATATTGCGCATAGGCCTCGAAATCTTTACCAAAGTCCAGGCGCCCCACACCTCGCATCACATCCAGTTGATCCTCAAAATCATAGGGGATCTCTTCCGGGCTTCCAATCAACAGAATATAGAAAGGCATTTCTCTAGGATTTGCCAGTCCCGGACCGACGCGACGACGTTGTAGAAACTTAGACTTGGTATCACCGGGACAATAGCCATTCGAGCCTTCGTAGATCTTGAAAAGTGAGCCAGCCTGTTCCCTACGCAAGTTAAGCAGTTCTCCGAGGGCTTTTTTAATCCCCTCACGTTCTTCGTTCGGCATTACTGTAGGGAAAATGATCCCCCAACCGGCTTGGGATATATCGGCGGGGTCTTTGACATCAGGCGTTGTAGGTGCAGCAGTACTTAGAAGACCATAGTTTATACTCTGCTTGAGTTTGCATTCTTCCGCTTCTTTTAACTCGTCAAAAAGTGTCTGCTGCTCCTCAATCATCGCATCAAGTATCCGCTTATTTTCGGGCTTCATATTAGAAAAGAGCATATCCGATGATTCTTGGACAAGTGTGTTGAAAATATCCTGTTGTTCATTCAGTAATTGGATGAACCTGGATTTTTCCAAGTCTGTAAACAAGTCAGTCAAAGTTTCCGTCAATGTTTCATAATCCCAAGGGCTTTTGAATAGCTTTGCCAATAACTCGGCTTGTTCTTCGCTCAAATCTAACAACAAAGATTTGCGAACTTCGTCAATATTATCCAATAGGCGTTGCCATTGCTTCTCCTCTAAGACCTTGAATTCGGGATGCGCTTGCTCAATTTCTTTTTGTTCGGCTGATATTTGCTCATAAGGCTTGCCCTGAATGACGCTTGCCAATTCGTGAGCCGACATGGGGGAAATAGCATACTCACCAGTCACGGCATTGATGCCATTAAAAGCAAGTTTGCCTTGAAACGCTTCGATAACAGGTTTTTCCTCCTCGCTATCAGATGCGCCAGGAAAATAACTCGTATCTGAGATTCCGGGGGGCATAGTTCCTCTCCTTTTGTAATGATGTTAATGCTCAGTAATTTTGTTTTTAGCAGCACCCAATCGCACAGCCGGATCACCAATGACCACATAACCGCGCGCGTCGTTATGCGCGGTCCAAATCTGCGCGATCTCAACGTCAGAGGCATTAGAGAAAGTAGCCTGCAACGCCGTAAGTTCCGTCGCCAGCGCGGCATAGCGAGAACTGAAATCATCCATCGCCGAACCAATGGGATGCCCGTTGAGCAAGCGATCCAATGCGCTTTCAAACACTGCGATATGCTCATCCTTACGCGCCTTGCGCGACATATCATCCCCTAAGAAGGAGGTACCCCAGGCGCGCTCCACATGTCCCACTACGGCCAACGCGCCATTTTCCAACAAGGCTTTGGGCAAGTCAGCCACAAAGGGGCGCGCGGCAATGGGTTCACCCGTGTTCTTGAATTTCTGGCGCGAATATTCATCGTACAGCGGCGTACCCGCGCCATAGCAGGCGAAGAGGAACGCCATCATCCCGCGCACGTTGAGGTTAGGGGCTTCACGCACGTCCTTGCCCGCGACGTAATGCCTGGGTTCTACCTTCCGGTCCCGTCCCTCAGGCCAATCGCCACAGATCAACGCGCCCTGCTCTGCCTCTTGACGCTCACGCTGTAGGGGATCGTTATAGTCGAATTCCAGGCCGTGGCTGGTGGTGAACAATAAAGCCGGCGGTGTCGCTTGCTGTAACAGTTCCAAAAAGCGGTCTTTGTTCGCATCGTCCTGTTGAATGAGCGAAAAAGTCCAGCCATCCGTGTGGCGCTTTTCAAGATTGTCACGCAAGGGCTGCGCTAAATACTGCTGGCTTAGTTGCGTTGCTTTATCGCCTGGGTTCTGCACGGCAAAAAAGGTGATGTCTGTAGAAGTCGTCGTCTCCCCCCGCTCCGCGGCCACAACATTTTCGGCGTAACGACGGTAAGCGTCGTAATCATCGCCAAAGTCAAGACGGCCTACAGAAAATTGCACATCCACACCGTATAAAAACCCAAAGGGAATTTCCTCTGGGTTGCCCACGATGAGCAAGTAGTAGGGCACATTGCCCTTTTCGGGGTCTACCAAGCGCGCGGGGTCAGCGTGGCGTGGCTCCCGGCCCATAAACTTGCGTCCGGTATCTCCGGGCCGGTATCCCTCTGGCCCTTCGTAAATCCAGAACAGTTGCTGCCAATTGGGAAGCCGTTCCGACTTATCATCGCGCAAGGTCACGATGTCGTCCAGAGATTTCTTATATAGCTTATCTACATCCTCCTGCAAGTTCAAACGCGATAAATCCGTTTGAATCAAGCGGTGGCGCAACAA
>CAYXVS010000135.1:0-7971 GCA_964468735.1 uncultured Anaerolineales bacterium
TAGCCGATATCATCGCGGGGATGCAGGAGATTCCCAATCTCATCATCCAGAGCGTGCTGATTGATAGTGAGGACGGTGAGGTGAGCAACATTCATCCCGCCGCTTTAGAGGCGTGGATCGAAGCGCTGATCACCCTTCAGCCAACGCGGGTGCAGATCTACAGCACCGACTACCCCGTCCCCGACGAGGGCGTGGAGCGCGTGCCCCCCTACAAGCTCCAACAAATCGCTGAGCAAGTCCACGAGCGCACCGGCCTGATCATCACCCCCTACTGGCTGTAAGTTACCTTCCGGGAAGCTACGAGCGTGTTTTTTAGCCAGAGTCATCCGATTAAATTCATTCCCTGATGAACCCGATCCGTTCCCAGCTTCCCGGAAGGTGAGACGAGGCATCCTCGCGATTGCCCAAACGCCGACTTTTGTTACAATGGGAGCTATGCGCGCTAAAACGAGACCTCACACAACCCATCGCCGCGACCTGTGGCTCCTGATCCCCGTGCTGCTCCTGGCCTTCGCCCTGCGGATCGCGGGCCTGGCGGCTCACAACATCTGGTGGGACGAGGGCATCGGTGTGTGGCTGGCGCGCATGCCCTTTGGGGAGATCATCCAGTGGACGGGCGGCGACGTCCACCCTCCGATCTACTACCTCCTCCTGCGAGCATGGCGCCTCCTGGCCGGCGAGGGCGCTTACGTCCTGCGCTTCCCCTCCGCGCTTTTCAGCCTGCTCACCGTCGCTGTCATCTATCGGCTGGGCCGCGAGCTTGACGGCGCCGCCACGGGTCTGATGGCCGCCCTCCTCCTGACGCTCTCGCGCTTCGCCATCGGCTGGGCGCAGGAGATTCGAATGTACAGCCTGGCCGCGCTCTGGTCGACCGGCGCGCTCTATGCCGCCCTCCGCTGGTGGCGCCGCCCCGACGCGCGCGCCTGGTGGGGTTACGTTGCTACCACGACGGCCAGCCTCCTCACGCTCTACCTGACCGCGCCCGTGCCCTTGGTCGCCAACCTGGGCTTCGCCGTCGTCTGGCTGCGCCGGGGTCATCCGCGCCGCTTGCTCACACGCTGGCTGATGGCGCAGGTCGCCGTCCTCGCGTTCGTCCTCCCCTGGTTGGCCTACGCGCTCCCTCGGATGCACAGTTGGGAGAGTGATAGCAGCTTTTCGCCCGGCTTCTTTGTCAAGCTCTACACCGTGATGCTGACCGTCGGCTCGCCCTTGGATTTGGAGCGCTATTGGCCCTGGGCGCTGGCCGTCGCCGCCGTGATGTTCGCGGGCTTGATCGCGGCGCGCGCCTCCTGGCGGCGTTTGCCCGCGCAGACTGGCGGCCTCGTGATGTTGCTCTCCGGCCTGCTGCTGCCCGCCCTCTTCGTCTACGTGGTCTCCCTGCCGACCTTCGGATTTATCTACGCGCGGCCCTTGGTTCCGCGCTATCTGCTACCGCTCTCCGCCTGCTTCTACGCGCTTTTGGCGTGGGCCATCGTCGCGCTGTGGCGCGCGCAGCCCTGGGTGGGGCGCGCCGCGCTGGCGCTGGCCGTCGTTGTCGCCGCGAGCGGCCTGTGGAGCTTCTACCCCGGTCGCGCTCGCCGCGACGATTATGCCGGCATCGCGCTGGCGCTCAAGGCGCATCGTCGCTCGGAGGATGCCGTGGTGCTCTACGTGGATCGCGATTGGCCCATCTTCGTCGCGCACTACCCCGGTGAGCGGCGCGACATCGCCTACGGCGCGGCCTTAGACGACGCGACGGCGGAGGCGCGCTTAGCGCCGCTGTGGGAGACCTCGGAGGCGCTGTGGCTGGTGACCACGCCCGAAGCGCTCCAGGCCGATCCGCGCCAGGCGGTGCCGCGCTGGCTGGAAGAGCGCGCCGTTGCCTCCGAGACCGTCATCGCGGGCGAGAACTCGCTCACCTTCTACGCTCGCACCGACGCGCGCGCCGAACTGCGCGCCGCCGTCCCGCCCGAGTTCACGCCGCCGATTCGCATCGGGCGCGATGTGGGCGCGGGTGGGCATCTGGCCGGCGCCGCGATCCCGCTGCCGCGTTATCGCACCGGCGACACGCTCCGCCTTTCGCTCTTCTGGTCCCCGCCGCCGGATCGGGATGTGATGGTTGCAATCGACGGGCCAGTGCAGCGCTCGTTTGATCAAGCGCCGCCAGCTCCCATCGCGGGCCGTGATCAGGCTCTCGCGCTCCGGCAACAATTTTCCATTCCCATCGCTCCCGATCTGCCCGGCGGACGGTACCAAGTGACGGCGCGAGTAAGAGACACCGGCCACCGGGTAGCTATCGGCAGCTTCACCGTCATCCAGCGGGCGGCCGGCGCGGAGGTCAACGTCGCCGAGATTCCCCATCAAGTCGCGTATCAGTTCGGCTCGCAGATCTACCTCATCGGGTACAAGCTGTCGGAATCCACCGTAGCGCCGGGCGAGGCGCTGGGACTGACGCTCTACTGGCAAACCGACGCCGTGCTCTCCGAACGGTACAAGGTCTTCACCCATCTGCTGGGTGAGGTTTATAACGCCGATACCGACAATTTCCTCTGGGGCCAGCAGGATAACGAGCCGGTCAACGGCCAAGCGCCCACCACGCGCTGGCAGCCGGGCGCCATCATCGTCGATCCCTACCGCATCCCCGTCGCCCCCGACGCGCCGCCCGGTCGCTACCGCCTGGAGGTGGGCCTCTACGGCCTCATCGATGGGCAACGGCTGCCCGTCTCCGGCGGCTCGCCGGAGCAAATTCATAACGACGCCGTCATCTTGACAGAGATCGAAGTTGGCGTACCCTAGATCATCCTTGCGAAGGTGGATCGAGGGCGTTCTCCGAAAATCGCTTTTGATTGCGATGTCTGTGTGACCTTCGCAAGGTTAAACATCGGCCCTTTAGCTGCTTCATTATTCTGAACTTTGATATGTCTCATCCATTACAAGGAGTCCATAATGTCATCCGAAACGAACTCAGACGCATCTTACAAGAAGATCACCAACGCCTGGTGCTTCTACGACTGGGGCAGCTCGGCCTTCTCCACGACGGGCGAGGCTGCCGTGCTCCCCGTCTACTTCAACATCATCACAGAAGGCGTCTTTAAGGCCGCGACGGCGACGGCCTACTGGGGGTATGTCAACGCGCTCTCCTTGCTGGTCGCCGCACTCCTGGCCCCCATCTTGGGCAGCATCGCGGATTACACCGGCGCGAAGAAGAAACTGCTGAGCATCTTCGCCGGCATCGGCATCGTCGCCACGCTGCTGATGGTCTTCATCAACACGGGGGATTGGATGTTAGCCCTCATTCTCTTCTTCTTCGGATCCATCGGCCTTGGCGCCTCCTACATCTTCTATGACTCGCTGTTGTCCCACATCGCCAAGGATGAGGATAGCGATTACATCTCGTCCAAAGGTTATGCGTTGGGCTATTTAGGCGGTGGCCTGCTGCTAGCCATCAACATCGCGATGATCTGGTTCCTGCCGGATAACAACTGGGGCTATCGGCTCTCGTTCTTCTCCGTGGGGATCTGGTGGGCGCTCTTCACCATTCCCTTGTTGCGTCACGTGCCAGAGCCGCCGGCCAACACCGTCGGCATCGGCGAGGGGCTTCCGCTGCTCGAAGCCGGCTTCAAGCGCCTGGGACAGACCTTTCAGCACATCCGTCGCTATAGTGAACTCTTCAAATTTCTCATCGCCTTCTGGCTCTACAACGACGGCATCGGCACCATCATCAAAATGTCCACCATCTACGGCGCGGAGATCGGCATCGATGCGATGTCCATGGTCGGCGCGCTCCTGCTGACGCAATTCGTGGGCATCCCGTTCTCCCTGCTCTTCGGCAAATTCGGCAAAAAGATCGGCGCCAAGCAGGCCGTGATGCTTGGCTTAGGTTGGTACGCCTTCCTGACGGTGCTCGGCTACTTTATGACGTCGGCGTGGCAGTTCTGGGCGCTGGCTTTCGGCGTGGGGATGGTTCAGGGCGGCACGCAAGCCCTCAGCCGGAGCTTATACAGTCAGATGGCGCCCAAGGCTCGCAGCGCGGAGTTCTTCGGCTTCTACGACATTTCCAGCAAATTCGCCGGCATCGTGGGGCCGCTCCTCTTTGGGATCATCTCCCAACTCGCCGGCGAGAGCCGCCTGAGCATCTTAGCCGTGATGATCTTCTTCATTGGCGGCATCGTGCTGCTCACCCGCGTGGATGAGGACGAGGGCAAGCGCGTCGCCCGCGAGGAGAATCTCCGGGCAGCGGCTGCGGGCGTGATTGACGTTGGATAAGCGGCGCGTTGTCAGGTCGGCTTGAACCGCGAAATGCGCCAGAGGCGATTTGACATTTTTTCAAGATCGCATAAAATAGGGGCGAAAGTGATGAGGGAATCCTCGCGTGAGGCTCGGAAATTTCCTAATCACTTGTCAAATTTAAAAAAGATAGTATAATACTTGTTGCGTGCGGGTATAGTTCAGTCGGTAGAACGTCTCCTTGCCAAGGAGAAGGTCAAGGGTTCGAGTCCCTTTGCCCGCTCTTTTCTTTTCGCTATATCTGGCGACGTAGCCAAGTGGTAAGGCAGGGCTCTGCAAAAGCCTTATTCGTCGGTTCGATTCCGACCGTCGCCTTACTAAGGCCAGCACGAGCGCGACGGGCATCTACACGATGCCCGTTTTCCACATTAGAATACCACATGGGGCGGTGGCGGAATCGGCAGACGCCGTGGACTTAAAATCCTCTGCTCGTGAGAGCGTGTGGGTTCGAATCCCACCCGCCCTACTCAACAAAGTAGCTCGGCTATGGTAGTTCCAGAATTAAATTCTTCCAAGCATGACGCTTTTTTCTCGGAAAAAGGCTCATTTTTGAGAGGTTTATTTTCTTGGAACGGCCTATATGGCCGAGCTACTGGTCTTTTAGGCACTTGTCAGGATTCGTAGGTTATTGTACACTTGAAGTGAAGTTGTATTTTATATCGTCGGGATTATAAAATGTATCAGTTTAGTTTCATGAACAGAGCAAGGTGCAACGCACTTAAACAGAAGGAAAGCCCACGCCTCATGCAGGACGTGCCTAGTGATAAGCCGAAAAGTGCGTTGCACCTCACAATACTAAACGATTACTATAAAATTGCCCCGACGGTAAGAGATTTGGTCGCGAAAAACTACAACGTGGCCCACTATTGTTGATCTGACCTAGCGGGTCACCCTATAATTGCCATAGCCTGGTAAAACTAACTTCCCTGATCTTTTGTAGTGACATTGACCATCGTTGCACGCAGCGATGTTACGGCATACGAACATAATCAAATCCGAACCTTCTGTGAAGAAGCGATATACAAAATAAGATAGGTGTGAATTTGCGATAACGTACCGTCGAGCAATGTGCTGATGTGACATAATGTGGACTGGATGTAGGAGTAGGTTGTATCTCTCCTCGTTTACAGTTGCAGGGACTACAAGGGATTCAGGATGAGGTCGTGGATTTATCGACCTTTGAAGATGTATAGCTTGTTGTGAAAATTAGTGGGCGTTCTATCTCACATCTCTGACATAGATATTTTCCTAGAACGTCTATATTATTTTTCAAATGCCTACAGGGGATTCTCTTGGGCTAGGGAATCTTGGGAAGGCCTGCTTATCTAAATGGATGAGCAGCCATGATCTGCGGCTATGGCAATCGCGGCCATAGCCGCTTTTGTTTTTTGGGGAAAGTGGAAACGAAAAATGAGTGGTAAAGTCACATCATTGGAGCCTCAAAAACGTTCCAGTGACCGGATGAATGTGTATATAGATGGAGAATTTGCTTTTGGGCTGGCGGTGGCGTTAGCGATGGATCTGCAGGTCGGGACGGAGTTGTCCGATGAGGAGATCGTCACACTTAAACGCGATGACGAGGTGGAACGAGCGCGCGAGAAGGCGCTGAACTACCTGTCGTATCGTCCCCGCAGCGCCCGCGAGGTGCGCGATTATTTAGCGCAGAAGGAATTCTCCGCCGTGGCCATTGAGGAGACGCTTGAGCGTCTGCGCCGCGTGGATTTGATCGATGACGAGGCATTTGCACGCTACTGGGTCGAGAATCGTTTGAAGTTTCGCCCCAAGGGCCGGCGCGCGTTGTCCTACGAGCTACGTCAGAAGGGCATCGATGCGCGCACGATTGATCAATCGTTGGCGGATTATGACGAAGCCGCCGCCATCGAAAAAGCGGCTGCCTCTCACGCTCGTCGATTAAATCATCTCCCGCCGGATGTTTTCAAACGGCGGCTGTACGGACGCCTGGCACGACGCGGGTTCTCCTACGACCTTATCCGGGACATACTCGATACCTACACTTTTCCGACATCTAATTCCAGTTCTGAAGAAAGTGAGGCATAGTAGGATGGAAATTTTCTATTACGTGTTGATTTTGATGTTAGGTTTGGCAGTGGGCGGCGCGGCCGGGTATTGGTATCGGCAAAAGCGCTACGAGGATGAAGTAGGTCGACTTGAGGATATGCGCGCTCGGCTCCTGGAGGAAGCCGAGAAGCAGAGCCGCAACATTGTACTTGATGGTAAGGATAAGGCGCTCAAGCTGCGGCGTGAGGTCGAGACGGAGTTGGAACGCCGCACGAAGCAGTTGCGGCAGGAAGAAGAGCGACTTCAGCGACGTCGCGAGCAGTTAGATGGACGTCAGGAGCAGATTGATCAGCGCGAACAGCGCCTCAATCGGCGACAGAGTGGGCTGGATAAGCGCGCCAATAAGTTGAAGCGATTGGAGATGGATCGCCGTGAGGAGTTGGAGCGCATCAGCAGCCTTTCGACGGAAGAAGCGCGTGCGATCGTGTTAGAGCAGGTCGCCGAGGAATCTCGCCAGGATATGGCGCGGGTGATCCGCGAGGAAGAGTTGCGCGCCCGCGAGGAGGCGGATGAACGTGCGCGGGACATCATCATCACCTCGATTCAGCGCCTGGCCTCGGAGCCGGTGGCCGAATTGACCTCCAAGTCCGTGGAAATCCCCTCCGATGATATGAAGGGGCGGATTATTGGGCGTGGAGGGCGCAACATTCGGGTCTTCGAGCAAAAAGCCGGCGTGGATGTGATTGTCGACGATACGCCGGAGACGATCACTATCTCATCGTTCGATTCCGTCCGCCGCGAGGTGGCCGCGCGCGCGATGCATAAGTTAGTCTCCGATGGACGCATTCACCCCCAGCGGATCGAGAAGATGGTCTCCCGCGCCGATAAGGAAGTCGAAGGGATCATGAAGGAGCAGGCGGAGCGCGCCGTCTACGAGGCTGAAGTCCGCAAGCTCCATCCAGAGCTGATGAAGCTCTTGGGGCGACTCTACTTCCGCACCAGTTATGGGCAGAATCAGTTGGCCCACGCTGTGGAGGTGGCGAAGTTGTCCAGCATCCTGGCCTCCGAGGTGGGCGGCAATCCCGACGTCGCGCGCTTGGGCGGCTTGTTGCACGACATCGGCAAGGCGGTGGATTTCGAGGTCGAGGGCACCCACGCGCAGATCGGGGCGGATTTGGCGCGCCGCTATAGCGTTTCCGAGGCGGTGGTCAATTGCATCCAGAGTCACCACCACGAGGCCGAGCAGGAATCCTTGGAGGCCGTGATCGTCGAGGCCGCCGATGCGATCTCCGGCGCGCGCCCCGGCGCCCGTCGCGAGAGCTTGGAGCATTATATCAAGCGGATTCGCACGCTGGAGGAGATTGCGCGGTCGTTCAATGGCGTGGATGATTCCTACGCGATTCAGGCCGGGCGCGAGATTCGGATCTTCGTGCGCCCCGGCGATGTGGACGATCTGGCGGCGATGCGGCTCTCCCGCAATGTCGCCCGCAAGATTGAGGAGTCGATGGAGTATCCGGGCCAGATCAAGGTGACGGTCATTCGCGAGACCCGGTCGGTGGAGTACGCCAAATAGCCTAAAACGCACCCTTGCGAAGGTTCCAGAGGGTGTCTTAGGTCGGAAGCCTTGTGGACTGTCCGAGATTGCTTTTTAACAAATTTCGTTCGTAACCTTCGCAAGGGTAAAAA
>CAYXVS010000136.1:0-7969 GCA_964468735.1 uncultured Anaerolineales bacterium
TCATTTTGATGGTCGGCGCCGGCGGGCTGATCTACCTGACGCAGGTGCGCCCGCAGAAGACGGAGACGACGATGATCCAGAAGATCGATCTCTCCGGTGATGTCAATCTGGAACAGATGAAGTGCCGCAGTTGCGGCGGCACGTTGGATCGGGACGCGCTGGAGGTCAAAGCCGGCGCGATTTTTGTCCATTGCCCCTACTGTGGCTCCACGTACCAGATCGAAGAAGCGCCCAAGTGGTAGTATCAGAGCCGATTTCGTCAGGATAGAATGACCACGCAACCTTGGTGGGCGCGCCTGCGAGCGGAGGTGCAGTCGTGGCTTGAACCTGCGCCGTCCCCGCCGGCGCCGGGCCTCTACACCTACCGGATCACCCCGGAGGACGGCGAGCGGCGCATCCACCTGCGCGTCCAGCCGGAGGGCCACGGCGCGCTCTTCATCGACGTGACCGACGTCATCCACCTCAACGCCACGGCCACGGAGATCGCCAAGCTGGCCTTGGATGAAGTGCCGGCGGCGGAGGCGCGCGACCTGATGGCCCGGCGCTTCGCTGATGTGGATGGGGACAATGCGCAGTTGGCGCGCGATGTGACCAAGATCTACGAGATGTTAGCGGCATTGCGCGCCCCGGAGGGCGGCTGTCGCATCTGCGCAATCGCCGACCGGGTGGATTTTCGCCCGCTCTTCAGCGCGCCCGCGAACGCTCCCTACAAGGTCGATGTGGCGCTCACCTACGCCTGCAACAACGCCTGCCCTCACTGCTACAATCCCGCCGAACGCTTCGCGATGTCCACGCTCTCCTTGGCGGATTGGCGGCGCGTCCTCGATAAGCTGAATGAGATCGGCGTCCCGCACGTGATCCTCACCGGCGGCGAGCCGACGCTGCATCCCGACCTGGAGGAGATTATCCGTTACGCCGATGCGCACGGTCACATCGTGGGGATGAACACCAACGGGCGGCGGCTGGCGCGGCCCGCGCTGGCGTCCTCGCTGGCCGAGGCGGGCCTCAATCACGTGCAGATCACGATAGATTCGTGCCGGGCGGCGGAGCACAATGCGATGGTCGGCCTGCCGGGATCGCAGGCCTTCGCGGAGACCGTCCAGGGGATCGAGAACGCGCTTGCGAGCGGCATCCACACCATCACCAACACCACGCTGACCCGCCAAAATCAAGCGCATGCCGTGGAAATCGTCGATTTTCTGCACGATCTGGGGGTGCGCACCTTCGCGATGAACGGGATGATCTACGCGGGCGGCGGCCTCGCGACGCCGGACGCGATCCCCGCCGAGGAGATGGCGCCGCTGCTGATCCGGGTGCGCGAGCGCGCCGAGGCGCTGGGGATGCGCTTCCTCTGGTACACGGTGACGGAGTACTGTCGCTTCTCGCCGGTCGCGCTGGGGCTGGATCCCAAGCGCTGCAACGCCGCCGAGTATTCGATGTGCATCGAGCCAAATGGCGATGTCCTTCCCTGCCAATCCTATTACGTCACAGCGGGCAACCTCCTCTCCGATCCATGGAACGAGATTTGGAACAGCGCGCTCTTCCGCAGCTTCCGGGATCGCGAGGAAGACCCGGAGGCGGCGGGGTTGCCCCGCAAATGCTGGGATTGCCCCGATCTGCCGATGTGCGGCGGCGGCTGCCGGCTGGAGCGCGAGGCGCATCAGATCGGCGCGCCTGAACGAGGGTGCGGTCGAGCCGGCGCACGGGTTTAAATAAACACGTAAATAATGAGGTGAAATCTATATGAACATTCAAGAACTGGTCAAAGATTTTTGGGAGCGCACCTTCGCCATCGGGCATGTCGAGCGTGATAACGCGCCGCCCGTCGAGCCGGGCCTCTATCACGCCATGGAAGAGGCGGATGGGATGTACACGCGCTTCCATCTGCGGGTCGAGCGCGATGGCAGCGGGCTGTTGATCGCCAACGCAGCGGCGGCCGCCCAACTCTCCCCCAGCGGCGCCGTGATCGCCAAGGGGCTGCTGGAGGGCCACGATGAAGCCGAGATCCTCCATCGCCTGCAAGCCCATTTCGAGGGCGGCGCCGAGGGACAGATGCGCGAGGACATCGCGCAGGTCACCGGCCTCATCCGGCAGATCACCAACCCCCGCGACGCCTACCCGCTCTTCACGCTCAACGACGCCGCCTTCTCACCCTACGAAGCGCAGTTGATCGCGCCGCTCCAGGCCACCGTGCCGCTGGCGGATCCCACCCGAATGTCGCCGCTGCTGCGTCGGCTCTGGGAGGTGGGCATCCCCAACGTCACCGTCCTGGCGCCGGAGGAGTTCGAGCGCGGCGATTTGATCCGCGCCATCGAGTTAGCGGAGGATCTGGGGATGATCGCCGGTGTGCGAGGCCGCGCGACCGACCTCTGGGACGAGGAGTTGCTCCAGGATGTGATGATGGCGGGCGTGGATCACGTGACCGTGCTTTACGCGGCCACCGATCCCGCGCTGCACGACGCGCTCTGTGGCGAGGGCGATCACGCGGCGGCCATCGCCCTCTTCGACTGGCTGGAGGCCCACGAGATCTGCGCCATCGCCGAGTTGCCGCTCACGCAACGCACCGCGCAGGAGCTGGAGGCGACCGTCGAGGAGATGGCCAAGTTAGGCGTGGACAACATCGCCTTCGTGGCCTACGTCCTCACCGATGGATTATCATCCGACGAGGACGACGCACTCGCCCCAACCGCGCTCCCGCAACTCGAGGCGCGGGTAGAGGAGGCCGCGACGCGGACGCAGATGCGCTTCCTCTGGGCGCCGCCGATGCCGCGCCGCCCCGAAATCCCACTGGCCGCGCAGGTTCGGCAGGGGCCGCGCTGCGCCGAGGACACGGCGGTGCGGATCGAACCGAACGGCGAGGTCATCCCCTCGCGCGGCCCGATTCGGAGCGTCGGCAACATTCTAAAGGACGATTGGGAGACCATCTGGCAGCACGAGGCCTTCCGCATCTATCGCGAGAAGGTCGCGCCGCCCCTGACGTACAATGAACAGTTCGAGTATCCTGATCCGGCCGATCTTCAAATCCCGGTGATGGACACGGAGCCTACAGAAGGTGAATCTGACGCGCAGGCAGGAGGTGCCGAATGAAAATGACCAAGAACTTACGACGCATCGCGCTCATCCCAGTGATCGTGCTGCTCCTCACCCTGATGGGGAATCCCACGCTGGCGCAAAGCTACAGCTTCGCCGTTCCCCAGATGCAGATGCAGGTCTACGTCCAGCCCGATGCCTCCATTCACATCGTCTACGACATCACCTTTGATAACTCCGGGGACCCCATTGACATAGTGGACATCGGGACGCCCAATGATAATTACGACATCGGCAATATGAGCGCCTCAATCGATGATGTTCCACTGACGGACATCCGCACCTCCGAGCACATCGATACCGGCGTGGAGGTACATCTCGACGGTCAGAAGATCGGCAGCGGCGAGCAGGGCACGCTTCACTTCGAGTTCACGATGCCCAATATGGTCTATCAGGACACAACGGATAAAGAGCAAGCCTCGCTTCAGATCACGCCCACGTGGTTCGATAACGACTTAGTGCAGGGCACGACGCATCTCCAACTGGCCATCCACATCCCCGAAGGCGTCGAGCCGGAGGAGGTCGTCTATCAGAAAGAGGAATTCACCAACAAGGCCCTCTTTAATGATCGCGTCGTCGCGATCTGGGAATGGCCGGAGACCAGGATCACAAAGGAACATCTGGTCGGCGTCTCCTTCCCCAAGCGCGTGATGCAGACCGTCATCAAGATGAACATTTTCCAACTCACCAACAAATGGCTGACCGATAACCCGATGACCTATTTGATGTTAGGCGTCTTCAACGTGGCCCTCCTCAGCTTCCTCTTCTTCCGATTCACGGGCGGCACCGGCTGCACCGTTTACGTCCTGCTGCTGGGCGGCGCGATCTTCCTCTTTGTCATCGGCCCGCTGATGGTGCTCTTCAGCATCCCCATCCTGATCGCGCTGATCATCTTCAACGAGACCACGCTGCGGAAGCGCAAGCGCGAGGGCAAAGGCAAGAAGCGCACCTATCTGCCGGCGATTGCGGAGGTCGAGGGCGGCGGCATCAAGCGCGGGCTGACGGCGCCGGAGGCGGCAATTATTATGGAGATGCCGCTCAACAAGGTGCTCACGCTGGTGATCTTCGGCCTTCTGGAGAAGGGCGTTTTAGAGCAGGTGAAGGCCGACCCGCTCCAGGTCAAGGTCGCTGAGGATTTCAAAGCGGTCGATAAATCAGGGTTGGACACCATCAAGAAACGTCGCGCCTATCGTCAGAACGTCGCGCAGGCCAAGGGCACGGTCGTCCACAGCTACGAGGATCGCTTCTTAGATCTCATCGAGAAAAATCCCGATAAGCCGGTGCAGGAGATCGATTTCAGCAAACCGATGGAATGGCTGATCAAGATGGCCGCCGCCAAGATGAAGGGCTTTGATCTCTCCGACACGCAGGATTATTACAGCCGGGTGATCGACCGGGCGATGAAACAGGCGTCGTCCATCGGCGAGATCGAGCAGCGGGAGAAATATCTGGATAAGTACCTGCCGTGGGTGATGATGAATGAGGAGTACCCCACCGTCATGACCCACCATGGGCGTCACTATTGGCCGATCTGGGCGCGCCGTGCCATGCGCCCCGCGACAAGCAGCGGCGGCCCTTCGATAGGCGGCGGCAAATCCGGCGGCAAGGGCAGCAGCGGCGGACGCAGCACCTTTGGCGACGTGGGCGCCTCGTTCGCCGGCTGGGCCGAGAACACGATGGGCGGCATGGCCGCCGCGATCCTGCCCGGCTCGTTGCAAGCGCCCCAAGTCAAGGGCGGCGTCGTCGATCTCAGCGGGGTGGATAAGGTCACGGGCGATGTCTTCACCGCGCTGATGGAATCATCAGGGAGCAGCGGCGGGGGCGGCGGAAGTGGGTGCGCCTGTGCGTGCGCCGGTTGTGCATGCGCGTGCGCCTGCGCGGGCGGCGGCAGATAGCAACGCGATGATGTCCCCGCCTGCCGCAGTGCCCTCGGCGGCGCTGTTGCAGCATCAGGCCGAGTGGCTGGCGCCGGCCCGCGCGCGCCTTCTGCGGCGCATCCACATCGCGCGCCGCGAGCGCGTCCTAGATCTGGGCGCCGGTCGCGGGGCCGTCACCGCCGAACTGGCGCGCCGCGCTGGGGGCACGGTCGTCGCCTTGGATTGCGCAATCGAAGCCCTGGACGAGATCCAGGCCGAGGGCGCGCATCTCGTCGGCGGCGATGCCCGGCGGTTGCCCTTCCCGCCCGCGCACTTCGATCTCGTCTTCTCCCAACTGACCACCCTCTGGATCAATGACATTGCGGCTGCTGTGCAGGAGGTCTGGCGCGTCCTGATGGCCGACGGCGTGTGGATTGCACTGGCGCCAGACTACGGCGGGATGATGGAGCATCCGCCGGAGATTACCACCCGCGAATTGTGGATCGCGGGGCTACAGCGCGCGGGCGCCGATCCCCATGTGGGGCGCAAGCTCCCCGGCCTGTGCGCCGAGCAGGGCTTCGAGGTGCGGGTCGATCTCTTCAACTCACTACGCCCGCCGGCCACCCAGCGCTTTAATCTGCTGCGCGGGCTGCCCCTCACCGCAGAAGAGCGCACCCAACTCGATCACATCGAGCGCCAAGCCGAGACGCTCACGGGGCCGTGGTCGCAGGTGGTACATCTGCCCTTCTTCTTAATCACCGCCACCAAGCCGCCAACTTGACAACCGACCTGGCTATGCCATACTTGAGGCAATCCATTTTTGACCTGATGAATACGTAGGATCAACTATTTGACTCGAATCACCATTTTAGCGTTTAGAACTATCCAAAAGGGGAAGTAAATCCATGGGAGAATTGACTGCGATCACAGACGAAAATTTTGAGGAAGAGGTAAAGAACGCTTCACTACCGGTACTGGTCGATTTCTGGGCAGAGTGGTGCCCGCCCTGCCGCGCGCTCGGCCCCACGCTGGAGAAATTCGCTCCAAAGATGGAGGGTCAGCTCAAGATCGTCAAGGCGAACATCGAGGAGCCGGCCGGGCGCAGGCTTGCGACTGATCACGGCGTGATGAATATTCCCACGATGATCCTCTTCAAGGAGGGAGAAGAAGTCCATCGTATGGTGGGGATTAAGACGGAGAAGCAACTGGAGAAGGAGTTGAAGCCTTATTTATAAGTGGTTTCGGGGGTTGAGTAAAATTTAGGTCACTTACATTCAAAAACACCTCCCGGCCTTCGGGAGGTGTTTTTTTGTGGAAATGGTGGGGACGCCGGCCCGGCCAGTTTTTACGACCTCTTCATCTTCGACCAAAGTTGCGCGCGTTCTTCCGGCGCGAGATCCGCCACCGAGACGCCGCGCTCTCTGGCCAGGGCTTCGAATTGGCGAAAGCGTTGGGCAAAGCGAAGGTTCGCTTCGCGCAGGGCGCTTTCCGGTTCCACCTCGCGCCACCGCGCCCAGGCCACGATGGCCAAGAGCAATTCGCCCAACGCGTGGAGTTGGGCGTCATGCATTTCCGCATCGTTCCATGCCGCCAGCGTGTCCTCGACGTAGGCTTCTACGTCGGTGATGGATTTCCAGTCGCCGCCCACGCGCGCCGCACGTCCCACGTAGGCCATCGCCTGCGCTAAGGCCGGCAGCGCCGTCGGGATGCTGTCCAATGCTGAGCGCTTCTCCTTCCCATTGGCAACGCGCTCCTCGCGTTTGAGCGCCTCCCAATTCTTGGTCACAGCCTCAGCGCCGTCCACCTCGACCTGGCCCCAGACGTGCGGGTGGCGATACTTGAGCTTGGCATCGATGCCGGCGATGACCTCCGCCATGTCAAATTCCCCGCTTTCGATGGCGATTTGGGTTTGCAACACCACCTGCAACAGCAGATCTCCCAACTCCTCGCGAAGCGCTTCCGGGTCATCCTCATCAATCGCGGCCAACACCTCGTAGGTCTCTTCCAGAAGATTAGGGCGGAGCGAGGCGTGGGTCTGCTTGCGATCCCACGGACAGCCATCAGGTGCGCGGAGCTGCGCGATGGTATCCTGAAATCCCTGAAAGCTGCCATATACCGGCGCCGGCCGATCGGCGTAAGCCGGGAGCAGATACGGCGCAACATACAGCGAGGTCAGCGGAGAGACAGGGTGACGGTCGATTTCGTAGAGCGGGAGACGACGCAACGCTTGGGCGGGGGTGCCCGCCGCATCGATGAGCACAGTCTCGTGTGCGTCGGGATATTGATTCATCAGGACCAACTTCAGCTCGGAGGCGATAACTCGGCTGTACACCTGGCCGATCAACGCCGGGAGATCGGAGTTGAGAGGGGGATGGTGTAGCCCAACCATCTCCAATGCATCGATGATCTGCAAGCCGTCCAGCGCATCATAGGCCAACGCGGTCAACGATGGCTCTAAAAAGCTCAACCCCGCGACGATCCGAATAGGGAGTTCCTGATCGGTCGTCGCGGACAAAATGCGCGTGACGGTCGATTCACCCATCAGCGGATGGCCGGGGACGGCATACGTCACACCCTGCGATCGCTTCGCCAATAACAGAATCTGCGTCGTGATCTGCGCGTAGACATCCTGGAAGGTCTCCGCCACTTCGTAGAGGTGATCGAAGGAATGCACGTCCAAACCGGCGGGCAAATCATTCACTACCGGATGATGCGTCGTGCGCAACCACACCTCATCAAGCTGCGAGAGAACCTCCCACGCCTCGCGCGTCAGGTCTTTGGGCGATCCCGGCCCTAATCCAATGATGGTCAAATGTCCCATAAAGCTTCCTTATCGTAATTATGACACAAAACAGGTAGGCAGTGATCACTGCCTACCTGTAGAGCCTACCCTGTCAAAACTCGTTACAATGAGCAAGAATTTGGTGGACAGAAACCTTCTTAGTGATGGCTCGTCCACGTTAGGATTGTAACGGGAATATAACAGCCCGATAACGGGCGCCCAGACACTCGCTAACGCTTGG
>CAYXVS010000137.1:0-1503 GCA_964468735.1 uncultured Anaerolineales bacterium
TTTATTCCTCTCCGCGATAAAAGATCGTCTTGGTCGTCTCGTGGCGCACGGCGGGCGTGAAGACCTCCGTGAAGCCCAACGCCTCGATGGTCGCGCGCTCCTCTGCGCTCAGCGCCGCTGGCGCGATGAGATAGGCCGTCGGCGAAGCTGTATCCATATCGGCGGCCAGATCCTCCCACGTGGTCGTCGTGAATGCCGCTTGCAGTTCCGGCGCATCTAAGGCCTGGAAATAATAGAGATAGACCATCGCGTCGTAGCCCAGGTTGAGAATATCGGCTTCTTCTTGATGGTGCTCAATCAGCCAGCGCGTGATGGGCTTACCGTTGCTCTTGGGCCAGGCGTAGTAGTGGCCCAACATCGGGAGGCTGGCGAGGAGCAGGGCGCCGATCATCGCGCCCAACACGAGGCGGCGCAGCCACGTCGCGTCGTGGGCCATTCGCGTCGTCATCTGCGTCTGAAGCCAGCGCGCGCTCACGATCACGCCCCAGGCGGTGAGCGCCAGCGCCACTGTGTTGAGATGGAGGAGCTGGCGGCTGGCGAACCAGTAGCCCTTGAGCGCGTCTGCCACGATGATCAGCCCGCTCTGGATGATCGAACTGACCAGCAAGATCAAGATTGGCGCGGGCCGGCGCTTGGTGAAATTAAGCCGTCGGATGAGCGCTACCAACCCGATCACGGCAAAGCCCGCGTTGAGCCAGCCCCACCAACCCATCCGCTGCGTCGCCTCCGCGTAGGGGAGGAAGCCCCAACCCAGGCCCTCGAGCATCGGCGTGAGCCAGTTATCCTCCCAGAGGAGGAGGGGATAGTCGTAGCGTTGATGGGCGCCGAAGTAAGCGTAGCCGGGCAGCGCGCCCAGGGCGATGATGACGGTGCTGAGCAGCCATCGCAGCCGCCGCACCGGCTCCGGGAAGTACCAGAGCAGGTAAAGGAGGAAGGTGGTGACCACGCTCAGCGCCACGTAGGGATGGAAGTAGACGCCGACGATGGCGACGCCGGTGAAGATCGCCCAAGTGCGGCGCGCGCCGCGCTGCATCGCGCGCACGCCCCAGTAGGTCGCTGTGTGATAGAAGAAGGTGAGCGCGGCATAGAAGCGCATCTCTTGGGCGTACTGCACGTGCAGCGGCGCGACGGCCAACAGCAGCGTGGTGATCAGCGCGATGTTGCGGTCGGCTTTCGGCCACAGGCGGCGGATCAGGATGTAGCAGACGGGCAGGGTCAAGAAGCCCCACATCGCCGCCGGGAAGCGCAGGATCATCTCGTGCAATCCGAGATAGCGCATCCCGCGCGTCGCCAAATAGTCGAGCGGCATTGCCATCGCGTGGAGACGCTGTAAGGCGAACATCTCCGGGATCGAAGGGAGCAGTGCGACGTAAATCTGCCCCGCCTCGTCGGCCCAGAAGCTGTCGCGGCCCAGTTGGAAGAGCCGCAGGCCAAATCCCAGCCACAGCGTGGCCAGGAGAGAGAGGCGTTCTATGAGGGTTGCTCGGTGCGCTTTGGTCATTA
>CAYXVS010000137.1:1603-4567 GCA_964468735.1 uncultured Anaerolineales bacterium
GCTTTGCCCTCAGACTACCTCGACGAGCGAGCCGGCGTCCATCTTGGTGACCTGGATACGGGTGGGGAAGGCGTCCCGCAGCTCCTCGATGTGGGTGATGACCAAGATCAGGTCGAAGTCGTTCTGCACGGCCTTGACCGCCTCGACAAGGCGGCGGCGGCCTTCAGCATCCAACGCGCCGAAGCCCTCGTCGACGAAGAGCGAGCGCAGGCGGACGCCGGCCCGTTGGGCCAGCAGGTGGGAGAGCGCGACGCGAATGGAAAAGTTGACGCGGAATTTCTCGCCGCCCGAAAAGGTCTCGTAGGGGCGGGTGCCCTTCTCGTCGCTGATGATGATATCCAAGGTCTCGCGCAGGTCGCCGGCCTTGGTCTCCCGCTGCGTCTCAAAGCGGATGTTCATCCGCCCGACGCTGAGTTGCTGGAGGATGCGGTTGGCCTCGCGCTCCAGCTCCGGGAGCGTGTGCTCGATGATCATCGCCGGGATGCCGTTGACACCGAAGGCGTCCCGCAGCTCGGTGAGCCAGCCCACGCGCGTAGCCAGCTTTTTGTGATCGCCCCGCTTCTCTTCTAGTCGCTTCTCCAATGTCTCCAACGCGGTGAGGTGCTGACGCGCGACGCCCACGCGCTGCTCGGCCTGGGCCGCCGTCTCGCGCGCGGCGTTGAGCTGCTGGAGCAGCGTCGGGGCCTCGGCCAGGCGCGGTTGCAGCGCCTCGAAGGCCGATTGCTCCGCGTTGCGCTGATCGACTAGCTCGGTGATGTGCGCCTGCTGGGCCGCGATCTCGTCGGCTAAGCGCTTGAGCGCCTCTTTTTCGCCCTGGACGCCCACGCGCGCCTTCTCCAGCTCGCGATAATCCTCCTCGGCGGCGCGCAGCTCGCGGATGCGCGCCTTGATCTGCTCGTGCGCCTCGGCGTCGTAGCCCACCTCTTTGAGTTCGATGAGCACGTCGGCGAGCGCCGCGCGCGCTTCGCTCGCGTAGGTCTCCTTCGCCAGCGTCGCCTCGTGGGCGGCGCGGGTTGCCTCGGCCTCGGCCCGCGCCTGCCGCGCCTCGCCAGCGAACTCCTCGGCGGCGAGTTGGGCGGCCTGCGCCTCGATCCGGGCCGCCAAGGCCCCGATGCGCTCCTGCGCGGCGTGGCCCTGCTCCACCTGCTGCTGAAGTCGCGCCACGCGCTGCTCCTTCTGCGGACGCGCGCGCACCGCTCGCTCGGCGGCTTGGATCTGCGGTTGCAGCGTCTGCCGTTCGCTTTGCAGCGCCTGGTCGCGGGCCTGATTGGCGCGGTACTCATCGCCCATCTGCTGGCCCTCGGCCTGGATTTCCTCTAACAGCCGCTCGTGATGCTCCGGCGTCAGTGGTTGGCGGCAGAGTGGGCACGTGGCCTCGGCCTGGGCCAGCGTGTCCAAGCGCGCTTTCGTCTCCTCCATCAGGGCGCGGAGCTGGCGATTGCGCTCGGTCAGGCGACTGCGCTCCACCTCGATCTCCTGGAGCCGTTGGCGGTCGGCCTCCAACGCCTGGGCGGTCTCGGTCACCTCGGTTAGCTCGGTCTCGGCGGCGGCCAGCTCGGCCAAGAGGCGACTATCGGAGAGGCGCTCCTTGAGCGTGGTGATTTGCCCGCGCAGGTCGCTGAGTTCGCTCTCCAGCGCGGCGCGCGCCTGGGCGATGGCCCGCTCGTGGCGCGCGATGGCCTGCTCGGCGGCGCGGATCTGATCGCGCAGATGCTCCTTGGCCTGGGCGATGTCCCGCTCCCACCGCGATTTCTGCGATTGGAGCTTGGCCGCCTGGCTGAGTTTCTCGCCCCACGCCTCTTCGTCCTCGCGCGCCTGCTGATAGGCCCGGTGATTCGCCTCAATCGTCTCGGCCTGGGCGACTAAGTTCTGGTAGTAGTCCAAGCGCCCGCGATGCTCGTCCTCCTCCGCGCGGAGAGCGTTGAGGCGCTCGTTGGCCTGCGCGATCCGCCCCTGGAGATCCTCAATCTGCCGGCGGAGGGCCAGCGCCTGCTCCTGCAAGCGGTGGATCTCATCGACCTTGTCCTGGAGCGCCTTGCGCTCGGCCTCGGCCTCCTGCGCCTCCTGCTTGGCCCGCTCCAACATCGTCTCGTACTCGGCGCGGCGATTTAGCTCCGCCTTGATCTCCTCGATGGTCTCTTCTAACAGCTCGATGCGTCCCTCGACCTCCGAGAGCCGATCCTTGGCGCGCTGCTGATAATCGGCCCAGCGATCCAGGCCCAGGATGGCGCTGAGCACGCGCTTGCGCTGCGTGGGCGTCTGCACGGTGAACTCGTCGGCGTGGCCCTGGCGCAGGTAGGCGGAGTTGATGAAGGTGTCGTATTCCAGGCCCAGATGCTCGATGATGCGGCTCTGGGTCTCGCGGATGCTGTCGTCGGTGAGCGATTGCCAGCCCATCTCGCCCATGATCTGGAGATCCAACGTCGAGCGCACGGAGCGGCGGCTGGGCTGCTCGCGGCGGCGCAGAATGCGGAATTTGCGCTCCTCGGTAGCGCCGCGCCGCTCCCCGCCGTGATAGCGCATCCGAAAGACGAACTCCACATCCATCTTGGTCTCGCCGTGGGTGACGAGGTTCTCGTCGCCGCCGTAGGGTGCACGCGAGCGGCCCCACACGCACCAGGTGATGCCATCCAAGAGCGCGGATTTGCCCGCGCCGTTATCGCCCACCAGGCTGGCGACGTGGACGCCGCGCAGGTCGAGGTGGGTCTCGCGGTGCGAGAGGAAATTGTTCAGGTGTAGCTCTTCTGGGATCATAGGGTTTTGAGATCACTTTCTTGGTAAACCTTGCGAAGGTTACATGAGATTCTTGGAGACAAGATACACTGCTCCGAGCAAGAACATCTTGTCTTCAAAGGCTCGTGTCCAACCTTCGCAAGGGTGGGGCTTACAAGAAAAACGCCACTCCGCTGCGCTTCGAGGCTGACTACGAACATTTATTCAGACATTTATTCAGACATTTATTCA